>PBSV01000001.1 GCA_002726435.1 Opitutia bacterium
CGCGGTACCGTTCGACGCCGGAACACTCACCGTCCAGGTCAATGGATCGTTCTCAATATCGGTCGCGTTGAGGTCGAGGGAAAAGGCCGAGCCTTCCAGTAATGAATAACTCAGGGGGCCGTCGCCCTGGGTGATCACGGGGGTTTCGTTTACATTGGTTAAGGTAATGGTAAAATTTCCTTCCACTGAGGCATTATAATCATCCTTGGCCTCCAATCGGATTGAGAAAGTAGAAGAATTATTTTCATAGTCGAAAATGGCGGCGGTTTTTAATGTACCATTGGTTTCGAGTGTAAAAAGCGAATTATTGCCGTCACCTGACCCGCTGACAAAATTATAGCTCAGTGAATCTCCGGAATCGGAATCGGTTGCGTTGAATTCAGCGACCACTGTACCGATCGACTGATTCTCAGGAATTGACAATGATCCAAGGGAAACCAGATTTGTCGGTGAAGAATTAGTGATCGGATCGCCGGTCAGGAAATTTTTCTGCATCGATGAATGAGCAGTACAATAGTAGAGCAAAGTGCCCGAAAAACCGGAAGGTATGACCATAGTAATTTTTGATCCGATATTCCCAGAATTCAGAGGTCCACCGAAAACATGGGTGGAACTTTGGTCCCCAAAGCTTTCACCAATCATGAAAGGATGACTCCCGGACACTCCACCATTTACAAACATATAGGTTGAGCCGCGAAGTAAAGTTAGACTGTCAAAGTTAGGAGTCTGTCCATTTGCATCCACAAAAGTGTAATAGGGAGAGCCAAACTGACCTGAGCTTACCGTATAAACTGCGGCTGCCCCGTCATGAAGTCCGTCGTCGGTGATTGTCACATTGAAAACAACTTCGAAGGTAGCATTGTATTGATCTTTTACTTGCACACGAATGGATTGAGTAGTCGCATTGGTCTCGAAATCAAAAACAGTTGCAGTTCGTAATGTACCGTTGGACTCAAGGGAAAAATTGGCATTTCCTCCGTCCCCTGCCCCGCTTACAAGCAGATAGGTAAAAGTCGCGTTGGGGTCGGAATCGGTGGCATTAAATTCTCCAACGATCGTACCGATGGATTGATTTTCCACCACTGTCAGAGTGCTCAGGCTGGACAAAGTATTTGGTGCCTGATTGGAGGAGGTGGAAAAAGAATAGACTTGTGACCATGTGGTGCCGGCCAGATTCACCGCCCGTACTTTAAAATAGTGCTGGGTTCCAATGGCCAAATTGGCAATTGCCCGCGATAAACTACCCACGCCCTGAAGCCCGGAAAATGTATAGTTGTTGTCCCAGTTTGCCGCAACATTGCCGGCATCGTCATTGCCCCAGAAAAAAGTCATATTTGCATCAGCCCCACCAGTGGCACTCAAGGTCGCTGAAAGTGTGGATGCATTCATCGTCACCAGGGAAGCAGCAAGACTAGAAATCGAGGGTAAACCAATCGTTGTAAATGTCGAAACAGCGGTTTGTTTAATTCCATTTGGATTGCCAACCTGGTAGCGGAATCGATACTGCGTACCAGGAGTTAAACCAGTCAGGGTATGGGTAAAAACCCCAACTGCTTTGGAGCCCAAGTTGACGGATTGTTTCGGAACTTGTCCACCGGGAAGTGAAAATCGATAGGGATGGCTCGATTGTAAGGACGCATTGATGCCCCATTTATGTGCAAGGTATCCCTCCATTCTTAAACGGACGGTATTCTCAGTATTCCTCACAAAAATAACTTCAGCCACTTTTCCGCCGAGGGTCTGGGTTGGATTTGCCCGGTTGCCCATGAGAGTAATTTTTTGTTTATCAGCCAGTACAAAAGGATCGCTTAAGGCGTCATTTTGAATCTCTCCATTTACCCAACTTGAAAAAGTTGACCCATTGGAATCGAAATTGAGAGTGAAAAGATGAAAATTATCGAAGGAAACGGTTCGATTGGCGGTCGACAACCAGGTTGAATTTTTGCCAACCTTGGAATTGAAATTATTTGTGTTCCCAGCACGAAGTTCCCATCTTCCATCCCCTCCATAGCCATAGGAAATTATTGAATCTCCCGCATTACTAATTCCCCCAGTGTCGATGGCCGCAACAATATAGCAGGACAGGCCAGAATTTAAGATGTTGGAATAATTCCGCTGCAAGTAATCGGTTCCGTCAAAGCTCACGACATTATTTCCATTTTGAGTGGTNNGCCCGGTCGCGGGTTTTGAAGCGTTGGTGTCTTGAGAAAGGTTTTGATTGTTTCCGCTTTTGTCTCTCCACTGACTGACATTTCCATCTACATGGGTCAAAGTCGTCGTGTCGTTTGCGTCTAACCAGAATGCTAATTGTGGACCAATTGAATTTGGGTAGGTAAGAAAGGGTCGGGATTGAGTGTAATTTGATTCGGAATCGTATTGCAGGAAGACAGTGGGTTGAGTAGCTCCGGTGTAGGTCGTCAAATTTCCCTCCAACACCGCAGAAGTACCTGTGATTGAAGTGGTGGGTCTCATCAACAAAATGGGTGCTTCGTTAGTGTTGACGATTGATACATTTAAATCCTGGAAAACTGAATTAGTTCCATCGCTTGCCTGAACGGATACGAGATAAATATTATTGGTGTCCGTATCCATTGCATTCTCAAAGTCAGGAGGGTTGGTGAAACGCAAAGATCCGGTGGAGGCATTGACTTCGAAAAGAGCCTGGTCTGCTCCACCGCTCAAGGAATAAGCAAGGTTTCCAGGTTCATGGTCGCTGGCACTAATTACTCCAACTTCACTCGTATTCTCGAATAAAAGCACGAGGTGAGAAGCGACTCCATTGAAGGAGGTTAGGTAGGGAGACTCGTTGATATCCGTCAGACTGATCGTGAACATTTCCTCCCGGAATGAGGAAAACTGATCGGTTGCTCGAATCCTGATAACATAGGAACTGGCATTGGTCTCATAATCGAAAGTGGTGGCAGTCCGTAATGTGCCGTTCGCATCGAGAGTAAAGAAATGATTTTGAGTGGTGGAATTTTGATCGAACAGAGAATAGGTCAACGTTGACCCGGCATCCGGGTCAGTCGCATTAAAATCCACCACCACCGAACCACTGGGAATATTTTCCTGTATATTCAATGGACCACCGGGAATAATATCATCGGGAGGAGCGTTGCTGGTAGCCAAGAAGCTCATAACCGGAGCCCATGAAGTCCCTGCAGTATTAACTGCAGTGGAAGTGAAATAGTAAGTGACTCCGGCAGACAATCCAGTGATTGGATGGGTTTGGGTTCCTAGTCCATGTGTTCCACCAAGAGAGTAATTGTGGTCCCAATTTCCGGCGGTATTGCTGGCGTTGTCATCCCCCCAATAGAAAGTAATGCCAACATCTTCTCCGCCGGTGGAGAGAACTTCCGAGCGGAGGGTGGCAGAAGTGGGAGTCGTATTGGTCGGAAAAATCCCGCGTACCTGGGCTAGACTGGTGGTGGTGAATGAACCGGTGGATGAAAATGCCTGGCCCAATCCATAGACTCCCTGAAATCGGTATTGGTAGGTGGTGGCAGCCGCCAATCCGGTAAGGGTATGAGAAAAAGCACCCAACGGCTTTGCACCAAGTGCAACCGAGGACAGAGGCTGATTTAAAGTGGGGGCGGAAGCAATGTGAGGGTGCCCTGCATAAAGGGTTCCATTGATGTCCCATTTATGAGCAAGGTAACCTTCTAATTTTAAGCGCTCGGATGGATCCACGGACCGCATGCAAATGACTTCAGCCACTTTTCCCCCCAGGGTCTGAGGAGTATTTTGACGATTGCCCATTAAAGTGATTTTCTGCATTTCGGCTAGTCCAATGGGATCGGATAATGCATTTGTTCGGAGCTCACCATCCACCCAGTTGGATATGGTGGAAGATATCGTATCAAAAGAGATTGTAAAAATGTGGTATTGATCAAGGGTGATAGTTTTTGTTTCAGTTCCCTGCAACCAGCTGCCATTTTTTGCAATTTTTGAAGTGAAGTTACTCACGTTGTTTGCACGGAGTTCCCATCTACCGTCCAATCCACCACCATAAGAAATTAATGAATCTCCATTGTTGTCAATTCCCCCTGTATCAACACGGGCAACAATAAACCAAGTTTGGTCATACTCGAGTATATTGGAATAATTCCGCTTGAGGAGATCGCCCCCATCGAAACTTATTACATTGAGACCGTTTTGAGAAGCTGCCCCGGTGGTTGGCTTGGAAGCAGTGTCGTCCTGGGTGAGAGAATGATAATTGCCACTTTTGTCGGTCCACTGACTAACCGCACCAGCGGCATGAGTGATGGTGGAAGAGTCATTGGCGTCTAACCAAAAAGATAATTTTGCATTTAGATTATAGGGGATGTGGGGATCAACACGGCCGGAGTTGAAAGATGAATTGTCGTCGTAAAAGAGGATAACCTGTGGTTGATTAGCCCCTGTAAATACGGACATATTGGCATCAAGAACGGCAGTGGTTGCAGAAACCGAACTAACCCCCAGAAGATTGATCTCCGGCGGGTCTTCGGTATTGATTAAATCAATGACGAAATTTTGATCGGCATGAAAAGTTCCATCCGAAGCACGGACCGTAACATTATAATCGTTTCCAGAATTACTATCGAGTTGAACCTCGAAATCAGGGACCTGTATAAAACTTAAAACGCCGCTGCTTGCATTGACCTCAAAAAGGGCTTGGTCGCTGCCTCCGTTGATTGAATAAGAAACAGTGGAGTCAGGGTCAGATGCAGTTACTGTAGTCACCAACTTATTACGTTCGAGTCGATTGAAAGTTTTAAAAGAAGTTCCTCCATAAGAGGTGATCAACGGGCCTTCGTTGACATTGAGAAGATTTATCGTGAACTCTTCCTCGCGAAAGGCTGAAAATTCGTCGGTCGCTCGCACACGGATTAAATAACTGCTGGCATTGTTTTCATAGTTGAAGGACACGGCATTTCGCAGAGTTCCATTTCCTTCCATACTAAAGAGCGAGTTTTGAGTGCTTGCATTCAGGTCGGAGAGAGAGAAGGTAATCGTTGCCCCTGCATCAGAATCAGTCGCGGAAAAATTATGAATGGCGGTTCCAATAGCAGTATTTTCAAACATATTCAATGCACCATTGGATTGAATATCGTTTGGAGGAACATTACTGTTTGCCAGAAAACTGGTCACCGGTGCCCAGGCTGCCCCCGCTGAATTTTGAGCCATGGCAGTAAAAAAATAAGTGGTCCCACCAGTCAGTCCGGAAATGGAATGGGTCAGAGTACCCACTCCGTGGGTGCCTGATAAAATCTGAATGCTGTCCCAGTTACCGGGGGTACTGCTGCCATTGTTATCGCCCCAATAAAATGTAACCGTTGGGTCTTCCTGTCCGTTAGAAAGAATAGTCGCTTTTAAGGTGGCGGATGTGGGAGTAATGTTATCGGGGAAAGTGGAAATCAAAGTCCCGAGTCCAACGGTAGTGAAAGAATCAATCGAAGAAAATACGCTGCCTCCAGAGTTCTTGGCTAAAAATCGATAACGATAAGTGGTGCCCATGGATAAATTATTCAAGTTTTGTGAATAATTTCCGACTGCCTGGGTGCCCAAATCGATTTGACCGAGGGGAAGATTGGAAGTGGGTGGAGATACTGAGTACGGATGAGTTCCGGCTAAAGCGGAATTAAGCCCCCATTTATGAGCTAAATATCCTTCGACTCTTTGGCGATCTGATGTGGAAACTGAGGTGATACAGATTACTTCCGCCATTTTTCCAATCGGGCAATTGTTTGTATTAGTCCCTGAAAAAACACGGATTGTTTGATTGGTCGAAATCACTTTTGTGTCGGTAATTCCGTTGTCTTTCACCGTTCCGTTTCTCCATGAAGTATAGGCGGTGTTGCCCCGGTCAAATCCGATCGTATACATCTGATAACCAGTCAGACTAGAATTTATAAATTGAGTCCCAATTCCGCCACCAACCTTGTAAATCTTACCCCTAAAAGCTCCCGCATTATTTGCCCGAAGGTGCCAACCATTTCCATATCCACCGTAACTGATAATTCCATCCCCAGAATTGGCAACTCCACCTGCGTCAACCTCAGCAACGAAAATCCAGGTTTGGTCGACATCTTGAAAATTGGAAGATCCTCGTGCCAAATAATCATCACCGTCAAAACTAATTACATTAAGTCCATTTTGCGTGACAGATCCAGTAATTGGCTGCTTAGAACCAGTGGTCTGAGTAAGGTGCAGTCCATTTCCACTTCTATCTCTCCACTCGGTGACGGAGCCACTTGATTGAATGATCGAGGAACTTTCATTGGCATCCAACCAAAAAGCCAAACTGGAACCGAAATTTAGGGGGATAAATGGATCGCTTCTTTGAGAACTATAATTTTGATCTGTATCATAGTAGAGAATTACGCTGGGTTGATCAGCTCCATCAAAAGAGGATAATGATCCAGTAACTGTCGCAGAAGAGGAAGTTATAGAAGAAGCAGAGCCATTTGAAATTGTGGGCGTGGCTCCGTGAGAAGGCACCAAAAAATAACACAGACAAAAACTGAGTAGAGCGGAGGATCTACTCGATGGGAGAGGCAAATCCCGTGCTGCCAAACACGAAAAAAACCTCATTGCTCGGGCAAGAACTGAGATAACTTAATTAAATTGGGCTATGTTAAAATTTTGGCGGAAAGGACTACAAAATATATTAGCACATTTTGTTAATAAAATACGTTAAAACAAGGTTTTTATAATTCCTTGTAAATTTTATAATTCATTATGATTCAATGAGATAAAATTATAATATAAAAATTTAAATTTAGCCTCACACCGCCACTTTTACACCGCGTCTTAGGTAAGCCGGAACATCGAGGTCCTCCCCTTCGTAAAGGTTTCGGGAAGAATCGTCAAAAATACCTCTTTGATTATTTTCTTCCATGAAGGAAAAGGTGTTCTGATCGACAGGAATTTTTTTTCCACGTTTTCTCGACCTGGCGTTTGATTTCTGATTTTTTTCAACTTGTTTTCTAAGCTTAGATTGATGAGCCTGCTTATTTTTGGTTGAATCTATCATGACCTGATCGGCAGAAGGAGCAACATCCGCCTTAGCCCCCGCTTCAAGATCGGTTGCACCGAGAACAATAATTTGTAATCGCTCTCCCAGATTTTCATCAACATGTGCGCCAAATACAACATGTTCACCTGCTTTGAATTCCTCCCTAATCTCCAAGGAAGCTTGTTGAAGCGCGGACATGGCCATGCCCGCCCCACCGGTGATTAAAATAAGAAGTGCATCAGCGGCTTTTGATACATCAGGCAAATGAAGCATCGGGCAAAGCATAAGCTCGCGTAAAGCATGTCGAATGGCATCTTCTCCTTCTCCCTCGCCGTATCCAAAGAGAGTTCTTCCCGCTCTTCGATTGAATGCTTTTCTTAAATCAGCGAAGTCGACATCGATCATGCCCCTGCGGAAAACAAGGGAACATATTGCAGATATTCCCTTACTTACATTTCGGCCTGCTTCAGCAAAACATTCAAGTGCCGTAGCATCAGGACCGCCTACTTGAAGAAGGGAATCATTCGGAAGAGGGACGACTGCATTGGAAAATTTCCTCAACTCAGACAAGCATTCCTGAGCCTGTGAATGGCGACTTTTTTCCCAACTGAAGGGAAGCGGGGCAAAGGCAAAGACCAGTGCTCCTGCTTCTCGAGCAAGACGAGCAATTACAGAAACCGCACCGCCTCCCATTCCTCCACCCAGCCCGGCCAATAAAAAAATCAAATCTACGCCCTCAAGTTTTTTTCTGATGATGTCTTTCTCCTCTTCGGCAATTTTACGGGCGAGGGTAAATTCCCCACCCGTCCCCATGCCCCTTGTGTGCCTACGACCAATCATAAGTTTTTCTCCGGCAATGCTGTCAGCAAGGGCACGGGAATCAACATCGATGGCAAGATGCTCAACTCCCTGAAAATTATCCAACCTCAAGCCATCGACGAGTGAAAGGCCCGCCCCCCCAACACCAACTACAAGTGCACGAATCGATGGATTTTCATTGGCTGGAGAGAAAGTGGATTCAGGATCGAGAAAATTATCTTGGCTCATGTCTACTTGTTGGTTGTTGATGAAAAAATAAAAATTGAATTTTAAAATTTAGTTCCCGATGCCCACGATGGAGGCTAGTTTTTCAAAAATCCCAGTCTGAGCTTCCTCTTTAATTTGCCCGGGAAGACCGTGGTCTTGAAGTCCATAGTGGAGCAAACCTAAAACCGTAGCGTTTTCGGGTTGAGCAAGTTCAGTAGAAATCCCCGGAGGGAATCCTGCTTTGCGAACCGGAATTCCTAAAACCTTGGTCGCAACACTTTCGATTCCCGGGAGTTGAGATCCGCCACCAGTTAACAAAATCCCCCCTTTAAGTTCGTCTTGGCAAAGTAATTCTCCCAACTCCTTGTGAATGATTTCGAAAAGTTCGACAATTCGAACATGAATGATGTCAGAGATCGCTTTTCGAGAAACAGATCGGTCTCCGATTGTGCGATCTCCGACCATCCATACTTCCTCTTTTTCATCACTTGGATCAGGGGCTGCTTTCCCATGCTCGATTTTGAGTTTTTCTGCGTATCTCTCTAGAATTCTTAATCCCATGCTAAGGTCGCCGGTAATGTGGTCTCCGCCAACTGGAATGACCCCGGAAAATGCTACATATCCCTGTCGATAAAGTACTACATCGGTAACTCCAGCTCCAAGATCAATTACTAAAGTACCCGCTCTTCGTAAATCCGGACCGGCAACCATTGTTGCTGACGCGATTGAAGAAATAATTAAGTCGGACACTTCAATGTTGTAATTGGAAATTACATGAATGGCAGATCTCATAGCTTGCTCATCTCCATCGATCGCCCAGTATCCAAGGTCAATTTTCTTCCCATGCATACCCACCGGGTCATCCCTGACCTGTCCGTCTAGTAAAATCGGAGTACGGACGAAATGAACATAATTCCTGCCACTCTCCGCTTCCCTTCTTTGAGCTTCCTCCGCTGCCCGTTCCAGGTCATGTCCAGTTACCCGGTTATCGGAAGAGGAAACATAAGCGGATCCGTGAAGCATTGTGCCATGCAAATGCGAACCTGACTGGGCCAAATAAACAGAATCCACGGTCGTGCCGGACATTTTTTCAGCGTCAGCAATAGCAGCATGAACTGAGCAAGCAACTTTTCTAAAATCTACAATTTCACCTTTTCTCATTCCCTCATTTGGCCGGGATGACATTCCGACAATGCTCAGGTTGCCATTTTCAGCAACTTCTCCAACTAGTGCCTTTGATTTGGAAGTTCCGATTTCTACGGATCCGATTATCTTGCTCATATCGATTGGGTTAAATTCAGGTTTATGATTACAGTAATTCTAATTCCTTTAAAGTTTTGCAAAAACAGAACGGTCATGAGAGAGATCGATTGATTCAATCGTTTGTCTGCGCAAATATTCCGGCTCTAGAAGCAAGTATTTCAATCGCTTCATTTGGGCAGAGAAGTTATTCGGAGAAAATCGAAGAGAGCGAATTTTCTTGGAACGAATTAAAATATGCGAACCCGGATCATTCTCACGAGGTGAGTTGTAAGAGACTACTTTCCAATCACGATAAATCCCAGGATATTTCCTTTGGGCCAGTTCCAGCAAGGGAGCGACCGCAGAAATATCTTCCAACTTTTCGAAACCATTCCCCGATTTATGCGGCCGTAAAAATTGGGGGTCAATCGACAAAGAGGGAAGCATATTTAGAGTTCCCTGTGAATACCCGGTTCCTTTGTACAGGGTACCGTCGACAGCCACCATCCAATCCTGAAAACCACCCTCTTGTTTTCTTAGTCTAAGAACTAGAATTGGTTGGTGCTCGTTAATTTCAATCTTCAAAGTGCTTGGAAATAAACGAGCAACTTGAGCACCTTCGATTTGTGATTCATTTTGAAGTTCCTTTTGAAGAGAATTGATATCGATATCCATAAGGGAACGACCACGCAGGGGACCATACCAGTTTTTGTACCACGAATCCCCAAGAACTCCGTCTGTCTCAAAGATAATATTTTCCACCGGAATTTCCGGCCCGAAGAAATTGAGTGGTTCCTCTTTGATTCTTTGGTCATTGATCCACCATGCTCCCACTCCAAACAAACAAATCACAGCAAATACACCCATGGATTTTGATACAGCGACAAAACGTTTGCGCAGTGCGGTTTTCGAAGCAGGTCTTTTGGGGGAATTTGGTTTTAAATCACGCCAGGTAGACGGGAATGAATTGCTTTTCTCTTTCTTTTTTTTCATGCCGCGGGAAGTAAGTGAATTTCATTAAATCGAGTAATCGCAGGTTCGACTAATTTCTTGGCTAAGCTGGAAAAATCATAACCAGAACAAGAAGCACTTTTGGGAAGCAGGCTGGTATCGGTGAGACCAGGAAGAGTATTCACTTCTAAAAAGAAAGGATGTCCGTCCTCACTGATCATAAAATCGACCCTTGCAAAATCACGGCAATTACATGCGTGAAAGGAATCAGCAGCAAATGCTTTTAGTTTTTGTTCGAGTTCAATTGGAAGAACTGCAGGAAATCGATACTCGGTTGAGCCCGCAGAATATTTTCTTTCATAATCGTACACTCCTCCGTTTGGAATTACTTCAACGATCCCGAGCGAATAACCATGCAGCACACCGACGGTAAATTCACGTCCGAAAATTCTTCTTTCCAACATCCAATTCCCGGGTTTCAATTGTTCCAGAGTATTTCTTAATTGATCCACTCCATTGAGAATGTAAAGTGCAACACTGCTGCCTTGGTCAGTTGGTTTAAGAATCATGTTTGATCCGAGTTCCTCAATTGCTTCTGTAGCATTTAGAGAGGTTGGGTCTTGAAATACGATGGCATCGGAGACTGTCACTCCCGCTTCTACTACTGCTCTCTTTGCCAAAGCTTTGTCCATGCATAACCGACTTGATTCTGGACCACTTCCCGCATATGCAAACCCGCTTTCTTCCAGCATTGACTGTAATGTTCCATCTTCTCCAAAGGTCCCGTGAATCACTGGAAATACAACCTGCTCGGTAGGATTTAACACACGGGGAAGAGAGGGAGATTCAAGATCAATTAAACTGACCGGATAGTACTCCTGAAGGGCCTGGGCAAGGGCTTTACCAGAGGCAATTGAAACCTCGCGTTCCGGACCAATTCCTCCCGATAAAATTGCAACCTTCATCTTGAGATTCTTTTCGTTCATGGCTTGTTATGATAAGTATTCATTCCAGTCTTTTCCCAATATTCCAACTTCTGGCTCAAGGAGGAGTCCCCTGGTTTCGCGCACCCGTTCACGAACACGCTTGATCAAAGAGATAACTTCTTCCGCAGTGGCTCCACCTTCGTTAACGATGAAATTTGCGTGTAGATTCGAGACGACTGCAGAACCTTCGCGCTCACCTTTGAGTCCCAACTGGTCAATCAATTTACCTGCCGGGGTTTCCTCGGGATTTCTAAAAATACAACCAGCACTTGACTCCCTTGGTTGAGTCGATCTTCGCTTGCTTGCAAGCTTATCAATCGCAGTACGAATGGCCCGGTGGTCAGAACGGCCTTCGGCTCGAAGCTTTGCCCGTAAAGCAATCCCCTCATATGCCTCTCTGCAATAACGATAACCCACAGTCAAGTCAGTCCCCGGGATTTTTCTTATGCTTCCATCAGGCAAAAGAAAAGATACCCATTCGACCAGGTCAAAGGTCTCCCACCCCATGGCTCCAGCATTCATGCGAAGAGCACCCCCAAGCGTTCCCGGAATACCCTCAAGAAATTCGAAACCCACGAGCCCGTTTTTACAAGCATACCTACAAATTTCCTGAAGCCTTGCTCCGGCACCAACAATTAAATTATTATCGGATCGCAAGGAAATTTCTTTCCAGAAAGAACCTTTCAGTCGCAAAACCAGTCCACCGTAGCCTTGATCGGGGACAATCAGGTTGGATCCTCTGCCCATCATCACTCTTGGGATTCCGAATAACTCACAGGCATCAACCAGCATGCGAAGATCTTCAGAATGAGCAGGTTCTGCGTACCACCGGGCAGATCCGCCAACTTTCATAGTTGTCTTTGAACCAAGGGGTATGTTTGCACGAAGAATCGTAGTAGGCGAGAGCCGATCAGCGAGGAAGCATGAAAATGCATCATGTTTATTTCCGTTGGTCTTCTCAAATGCGGCGAATGCATGAGCCCAACGTTCTAAATCGCCAGCACCCACGAAAACGATTTGATCTTTCTTAGAAGACTCGAGAGAGGAGCCAAGTGCGGAACGCAAATCGGTAAAATCATCAAAAACAACGGTTTCTTTCCGAAGCCGGGGAGCTAGATAACCAGTGAGGGCTTCAACCGCACCTGCAGGATCAAATTTTTCAAATGCACCGTAAGTGGGCAGCAGGTAAAGATCGTCAGCAAGGGATAATTCTTCGGCGAATAATTTTGCGAGTTTCTCCGTCCGGCTGAACCGATGAGGCTGGAAAATGACGCGTAGAAAATGTTCAGGCTGAAGAATTCTTCTTTGACTTAAAAAGGAACGAACTTCGGTTGGATGGTGGGCATAGTCTTCCATCACAATTCGAGATTCAGATTCAAATAGAACCGATTGACGCCGCTTCATTCCGGGGAACAAATTGAAATCGACTTCTGAGAGATCAAAGCCCATAGATTTTCCCGCTGCGAAAGCGGCAGCTTGGTTGGTACTCAAAAAGTCAGCACTCTCTTCGGAACGTGGATAAAAGCAAGTGACTGAATCGGGACCAATTGATTCCGCGATTTCTTGGAGTTTACTTTTTCGGGGTACAACAATTTCATGAGAAGTACGGGTAAAGAGATTTTTTAGGGTCTCTTCAAAGGATTCACCGGCCGAATACTGGTCCACATGATCCCAGTCGGAATTTAAGGCCAAGGTAACACTTGGAGAAAACCCGTCAATCGATCCATCGCTCTCATCAACTTCTAAAACCACCCAGGAATCACGAATAAATTGGCCTGGTAAAATAGTATCCTTTTCGAAACGGCCCCCAACGAGGTAAGAAACTGGGTGCCCAATTTCTTCCAAAGCCCATACAAGCATGCCTGCTGTGGTCGTCTTTCCGTGACTGCCTACAACCGCTAGTACTTTTCGGTGAGCGGTGAAACGAGCAACAAAATCACCCCGTCTGAAAATGGGTACCCGTCTTTTCAAAAAGGGCTTAAGGTACTCACTTTCTTTGTCGATAGCACTGGATCGAATCACGCAATCGGGCGGGTTGCGCGGAAGGGGCTCGTCGATGACTTCCACCCCACTCTCCAAAAGTTGTGTCCTGACCGGCTCAACAAAATGGTCATCAAATGCTTCTACCCTAATGCCTGCACCATTTAAATAAAGGGCCAGCGGAGCCATTCCCATTCCACCAGCGCCCAAAAGAAAAACAGTTTTTGGAGATTTCATGACACCATACGTAACACTCCACCTTTTACTGAATCAATTACGGGATTTTCTTTGATGCACTGGATAAGATCCGAAGAAATTCGACCTGCGACATCGCCGGTATCCATGGCATAAAGATTGCGCCTCAGAATCGCACGGAATTCTTCATTGAAAATTACTTCCCTCACTTCGTTAAGCAAATTGTTATTGAGGTCTTTTTCGACACAGACGATGCCTCCGCCTTTTCCCTCTAAATAACTAGCGTTTAAAAATTGGTGGTTATCTGCGGCATAAGGGTAAGGAATCAAAATTGAAGGAACCCGGCATCGAATTATTTCAGAAATGGCACCGGCACCGGCTCGAGAAATCACTAAATCCGCAGCGGAGAGAACCAGATTCATTTCATCGGTGAACGATACAAATCGACTCGTGATTGTTTTTCCACCCGGGCCCTCGAGTTGTACAACCCCTGAACTATCCTTTCCCATTCCAGTAAGACAATAGGTCGAAATGCCATCTCCCGCCAAGTCTTGTAACTTTTCTTTCACCCAATTGTTTAAGGAGGCAGCACCTTGACTTCCCCCAATTACCACGAGTAAACGATCCGTGATTGGAATTCCAAGTTGCTTGCGAGCCCGCTCAATCGGAATTTTGCGAAATTCCTTTCGTAACGGGTATCCCATATTTCTTATAATTTCAGGCGAAATTCCATCCAGTCTCATCCCTTCCGGGAGATAGGTGCGGGTGGAGCGCTTAGCAAGAAACCTCACTGCTTTTCCCACTGCCCGGTTGGCTTCATGAATAAAAATTGGCATTCCACGAACACGGGCTGCCATTGCCGGACCAAAAGTGGAAAATCCTCCAAACCCCACGAGTGCATCAGCACCAACTTTACGATAAAAATTCTGGGATTGAAAAAAGGAGCTTACAAAGCCGTGTCCAAATCGAGCAAGACCAAGCGGATTTTTGATCAACGGTGCCCCTGGCATTGACTGAAAGCTTAAATTTGGATATTTTTGAGAAAGTCGAGAATCAACTTTCTTTTGACTAATAAATAGCCAGGAAGGATATCCCTTTTCTTCCAAGGATTGAGCCAGTGCAATACCCGGGGTTAAGTGCCCACCAGTACCTCCACAAGCAATTACTACATTTCTCATATTTCTCTCGGAAGTAGAACTTTGGGAGTATCCAGGGAACGTAATACATTGATTACAAATCCAAGTAATAAAAAAGAGACCATTAAATTTGATCCACCATAGCTAATAAATGGAAGGGACATTCCTTTGGTTGGCATAGAACCGGTGACCACGCCCATGTTGATGATAGCTTGGAGGGAAACAAACAATATCGCTCCCATCGCCAGCAAATACTCAAAAAGGCGGGGGGATTGACGAAGACGAAGGAAAACGCACCCAAAAAGTAAAAGAAAGCATGCCACGATAGTGAGCGTAAAAAATAATCCAAGTTCTTCACCAATTACAGGGAAAATAAAGTCCGTATGTGCTTCAGGTAAAAAATGCACTTGTTGACGACCCATTCCTAATCCGACCCCGTTTAGCCCACCAACTCCGAAAGCGAGCATTCCTTGCCAAAGCTGATAAGCACTGTCATTCGCATTGGCCTCAACATCTAAAAACGAGGTAACTCTGCGAATACGTACCGGGTCAAAATAAACGAGAATTGAAAATGCGGTGATTGCCAATCCGGCAACAGGCAATAGCCATCGCAAACTTGTGCCTGCCTGAAACATCATTGTCGCTGCAACTGCACCACATAAAAAACTAGTGCCAAAATCTGGCTGTAATAAAATCAATCCACAACAAGTCCCAATCAGAATGGAAGGGATTAAAAAACCGTGAAAAAAAGTTTTATTTTCTCGATGATTGGAGGAAAAATAGGAAGCGAGTACTAAAACTAGGCCGATTTTAGCAAATTCCGATGGCTGAACCCGGAGAGGTCCCAGCCCAATCCATCTTTGCGCCCCATTTACCTTTATCCCAATCCCCGGGACTAAAGTAAGAATAAGGCCAAGCATACATAATCCAAAAATCCACCATGCTCTTCGACGAATCCACTCAAGATTCATATAGGTTGCGTAGGCACCCATTAACAACGAAAGTCCAACCCAGATGACTTGCTTGGTAAGTAATGCTTGGGCCCCTTTAACAATTCCGGCACTAAAAAGCATAACCAAACCCAAGGTGGTCAGGGAAAGAGCGACAAAGATCACATAAAAAGTGACCCAACTGTTAGTTCCTAAATTCTTTTGTTGTGCTTTAGAAAATGCCACTCTTTTTATTCACATCCATATTGAGAATCCCATTCCACCAAGTTAGGGACTAGTTTCAGGCACATCGATAATCGGTCGATCGGTGCCTTGGTCTTTGAAAAAGTCTTGGACTGTGGAAGCATCTTCTTCCACTGAATCATTGGGTGTAAGGAGTGACTCCAAGGATTCGTTGCTTGATGGAATTTCAGGCTGAGAGCCAGAAACAATTAAGACTTGTCCAACTTTTATCCGGCTGGAATCAGTCATGCTATTCCATTCCATAATTTCTCTAATAGTTGTGCCATAAATCGCAGAAATACGGGTAAGGTTTTCCCCCTTCTTTACCGTGTGTGTAGAGGCACCTTCGGGAACGACCTGTGGCTCAATGAGCTTAGGAATTGGAGATAAGCTTGTATTTCCATTGGGTATCGTCACAGTTTGTCCGATTCTTAGAATTGAGGATTTAGTCATGCCATTTGCCTGCATCAAAGCGTTTAATGAAACTCCTTGATTTCGGGCAATTTGACTTAGAGTATCGCCTCTTTGTACGATGTATCTAGACTCACTTGCACCATCGTTCGATGGGCTTGTAGCTCCCGGACTTGTAACCACTGAAGGAGTTCCCGAGCTTTCAGGAATCATTATTTCCTGACCAATGGAAAGCCTCCCATTTTTATCAAGGTTTGGATTGGAAGAGAGCAGGGAAGCAAGGGATATTCCTTTTTTCCGGGCAATCCCCCATAGAGTATCTCCCCTCTCGACTTTGTAGATTGAAACACCGGATGGACGGAGGTTGAAGGAATTGATGACGGACTTATCCTCATTGATAACCTCTGGCAAGGGGGCTTTGTATGGAACTTCTTGTCCTGGAACAATCAATCCACCAGATGGGGGACGCATGGGAGCTGCAAATTCTTCCTTTTTTTCGACCTTTGCAGGTTCAATCGGTTTCTTTTCGAGCAGGCCTGAATTGAATTCATCCTGAACATTTGATTCGTTCTCAATGGTTGTTTTTTCATTTTCCTGATCCATAGGTTTCTTTTCAATGGTCTGACAACCTGGTTGAAACATTACGATTAGAATAACTCCAACGTGAAGGGAAAGTACGATACCGAATATCTTTGTGAGTTTCATATTATCTTCCTAGCTAATTTGCATTTAGGTTAAACATCATTGAGTAGTCTGAGTAGACCGTTTCTTCAAATCGAAAACGAGTTTATTGAATGAATTTCCCCGATCGAGGTAATCTTCAAACATGTCGTAACTTAAAAATCCTGGGCTGAATACAATGTCGATGGTATCGACTGTTCTGGAATAGGCTGATTTGATTGCATCTCCCAATGATTCACAAACCTCTGAGTCAACACTTTCACTCCTGAGCATAGAGTGAATTTTTGGGGCGACCTCACCTATTAGAAAGGCCTGGGCAACATATTTCTTTACCTCATTAATCCAAAGATCCACTCTTTCGCCTTTTTCACGTCCACCTCCAATCCAAAGAATTTTGTTACTAAAATTCTTAAATGCACTTATAACTGCCGAGGAATTTGTTGCCTTCGAATCATTCCAAAAGGATGCTTTTCCAACCTTGGCAATTTTAGAGAGCCGAAAAGGCTCTGGTTCATAGGATTTGATTGAGTCAAAAAAAACAGATTCATCAATACCACTCGCTTTCGAAATTGTTTTTGCGAAAGCAAGATTTTCCTTTTGAGGGAATGAGCTTAAAAAATGATCGGGTGAAACTGTGTTAGAACAGAAAGATGAACAGTCTATCCTACTGTAAGCATACGGAAACTGATAGTTTATTTGAGAAGCAAAATTAACTACACTCTCTCCAATCCAAAGTTTTCCATCGGGATTCATCTGCGTAATTATGTTGGCTTTAGCGTAAAAATATTCCGACATTGAAATATGATGATCTAAGTGATCGGGTTCAAAATTATTCCAAATTACGACATCAGGTCTTAAAATCTTTAAACCCTGAGCTTGAAAGGAACTTGTTTCTAAAAAGATCGTAGTTTCCTCCTCTGAAGAATTAGCAACGACACTTGTGAGTGGATTTCCAATATTACCCGCCACTTGCGAGAGCCGTCCATTTACGTTCCAGATATGTGACAATAGAGTCGTCAATGTCGTCTTTCCATTGGTTCCCGTTATCGCCACTATTTTGTCTTTACAAAAAGCTGCACCCAAGTCCATTTCCGCGATTACTTCTTTTCCAAGATTTCGAGCCATTTGAATCCATGGATGGATTAATTTAAATCCCGGACTGAAAACTACGAACGAGCATTTCCGTGCCAAGTCTTCAGTAAAGACACGTCCCTGCTCGTCGTAGGTTTCATGTTCCCATTGTAAGCGGTTCAGTAGGGACGCCGCCCCATGACCACTTTTACCCGCGCCTAGAATCGCGACCGGTGAAGACCGCATTTTTTCCCAGTTCTGTAAAAAACTTTTCATTTTAAGCTACCTTAGTTTGAGGGTAGCCAATCCGATCAGTGCAAAAAGAAGAGATAAAATCCAAAAACGAATCACTACTTTTGTTTCTTTCCATCCTTTGAGTTCGAAATGATGATGAATTGGTGACATTAGGAAGACCCGCTTTCCCCTCGACTTGAATGACACCACCTGGATAATCACCGATCCCGCTTCCATCACGAATATACCGCCCACAATCACCAAGGTTAAAGGTTGATGAATCATCAGTGCAATAATTCCAATAAGTCCTCCAATCGCTAAAGAACCAGTGTCTCCCATGAACATTTCGGCTGGATGGGCATTGAACCATAAAAAAGCAAGGCTGCCCCCAAGCAAGGCTGCACACACAATGGTTAATTCTCCGGAACC
>PBSV01000002.1 GCA_002726435.1 Opitutia bacterium
ATCGGATGACACAGATGAGGATGAAATTAAAGCAGAAAATAAAAGCAAAAAACAAGGACAGGAAGAATATGAATCGAATGAAAGTTCTCCTGACTTACACAACGGTTTGGATGATTTGGAATTGGAAAAACCAACACTTCGTGATTTACATTTTGGGAAAATACTTGGAACCGACAACTTAAACGATTTAGATGCCGTCAAGTCTGCCTACCGCAAGACGATTGCCCAGTATCACCCGGATCGAGTCCGGGCTATGGGACCAGAAATCCGGGAAGTCGCTGAACGCAAAGCCAAAGAGATTAATCAAGCCTATGAACACTTTCAGAAAAAATTTGACAAGTTGTAATGATTAAGGTCTTTCCCTCGTACCAAATTTTAATTCACTCTTGATGAGAATCCTAATCTAGATATTGTGAAAATTTTTTTAAAATTATGAGTACAAAAACATCGACCCATGAATTTCAAGCCGAGACCAAACAGGTTCTCGATATTGTAGTTAATTCACTTTACAAAGACAAAGAGATATTCGTTCGTGAACTTATCTCCAATGCATCAGACGCGTTGGAAAAATTGAGAAGAATTCAACTCACTGAGAAAGAGATTGCCGATGACAACCTGGCACTCGAGATCAGTGTTTCAACTGATGACACATCCAACCAAATAACAATTCAGGATTTTGGCGTTGGAATGAATAACGACGAACTGGTTGAAAATCTTGGCACGATCGCTCATTCAGGATCAAAAGATTTCATGGAGGCTTTGAAAACAGATGGGGAGAAAAATGATGCCCTTATCGGAAAATTCGGAGTTGGATTTTACAGTGTTTTCATGGTTGCCGAGAAAGTCCAGGCTTACACGAGATCATGGAAAAAAGATGGGGATGGCTACTGCTGGGAAAGCGACGGAAGTGGATCCTACACAATCGAAGGGGCAGAAGGACAAAGGAGAGGGACAAAATTAGTAATTAAACTCAAAGATGATTTTTCTGAATTCGCCAAGGAAGACCGAATTAAAGAAATCATAAAAAAATACTCCGCTTTCGTTCAGTTTCCCGTTTCGGTCAACGGTGAAAAGGTAAATACCGTCGATGCAATCTGGATGAGGTCGAAAAAGGAAATTAAGGACGAAGAGTACGAGGAATTTTATAAGTTTCAGTCAAACGAGTACGAGGGTCCATTGATGAGGATGCACTTTAGTGCAGATGCTCCCCTGGAAATTAATTCTCTTCTTTTCGTCCCCAAGAGAAATATGGAAAAAATGGGCATGTTTAGAAATGAAAACAAGGTAGCCCTGCATTGCAGAAAAGTTTTGATCGATTCAGAACCAAAGGGTCTTTTTCCAGAATGGTTGCGTTTTTTACGGGGGGTAGTTGATAGTTCCGATATCCCTCTCAATGTTTCCCGGGAATCGATGCAGGATAGTGAATTACTCCGTAAATTAAACCAAGTTCTTACCAAAAGATTCCTTCGATTTCTTAACGAACAGTCTCAAAAAGAAGAAGAGAAATTTTTGGAATTCTGGAATGAGTTTGGAAACCTAGTGAAAGAAGGGGCGGCAACCGACTTCACTTACAAGGAAGACCTAGCTAAGCTTTTGCGTTTTGAATCGACCGCTCTGGATGCGGGGAAATTGACTGGATTTGATAACTACATCGACAGAATGGCAAGCGATCAAAAAGAAATTCTTTTTCTTTTTGGTAAAAGTAGAGAGTCTATTGAATCCGGCCCTTACCTGGAAGCTTTGAAAGCCCGTGGTCTTGAAGTTCTCTTGCTCACAGAACCGGTTGACGAATATGTAATGCAGAGCATTAGGGAATATAAAGAAACAAAAATTATTTCCGCGGACTCCGAGGAATTGAAATTAGAAAAACTTGATCAGGAAAAGGAGGGCGATTCACTCAATAAAAAAGACACCAAGTCCATTTGCAAGTGGCTCAAGGATACTCTGAAAGAGAAAGTATCTGAGGTGGAAGTGGGAGAACGTTTAATCGACAGTCCGGTTTGCGTGGTTGGAGGAGAAGGAATGGGTGGAGCCTCGGCTAGGAGAGTAATGAAAATGATGCAGGGGATGGAAGCCGCAATGCCTGCACCATCAGTTAAGTTATTGATCAATCCTTTCAATACAATTATTCAAGGTTTGTCTGAGTTAGTGAAGTCAGACGAATCAACCGCACAACTTGTAGCTCATCAACTCTTAGACAATGCTATGGCTTCTGCTAATTTAATGGATGACCCCCGTGAAATGATAGCACGAAGTTACGAGGCTCTCGAAAAAATTACCTCCAAGAATAAATAAGTAAAAATTCTTGATTTTCGATTTTTTTATCTCATTTAAAATAAAAATTGGTATTGCGCATTGCCGAAATGAATGAATAAGGAAATAGTATGAAAGTTCGATTATCCATTCTATTCAAAGCAATTACTTTGTCCGCACTTGTTTCGATTCTTGCACTCGGTTGTGCCCGTACAGGTAAAAACCAGTTTGCCAAGGAGGATGAAAAAGTAGACGAGAATGTTGCTAATCTAATGGGTCTGGCAGTCGGGATGACAAAAGGGCAAGTGTTTGAATTAGCTGGTGTTGCCAACTACATGGAAGGATATGATTGGGGAAGTGTTTGGAGATACAAGATTCGCAAGGGTGGTCTTGCTGGTTCTTTGGCAAGCAAGGAAGTTGAACAAAATTATATGCCGGTTGTTTTCGACAATACTGACAGAGTCATGGGATACGGCCAGAAATTTTACGACCAAACCCTTTCCGATCTTGGCACTGGTCAATTTTAACCAGTAGTTATTTCTTAAAAATTTGCTCAATTGTTCGGTTGACGGACGGGTGCTTTTTCTTCATTTTCTATCTTTTCCCGCAATTTGATGAAGACAACACTAGCCAAAACCGAAACAGCAACCCACGATTGGAAAATCGTTGATGCGACCGATCATATACTCGGCCGACTTGCCGTGCAAATTGCCAATGCCCTTCGAGGAAGGAACAAGCCTACTTATACCCCGCATGTTGACACAGGGGATTATGTAGTTGTTATTAATGCTGATAAAATTAAACTCACCGGCTCTAAGGAAGAACAAAAAAAGTACATGTTTTACAGCGGGTACATGGGAAATGAAAAGTATCGTTCAGTGGCAGATTTCAGGGAAAAACGCCCTGAATTCATTATCACAAACGCCGTTAAAGGCATGTTACCTAAGAACAAACTCGCCAGCCAGATGCTTACAAAATTGAAGGTTTATCGAGGCACAGACCATCCACATGAAGCCCAAAAACCCACCCCACTAATAAACTAACTCTCCCTCTATGAGTCCTGCCAAGAAAAACAAAGAATTCATCGCGACTGGTCGCAGAAAGACAAGTACCGCTCGTGTCCGCATCAAGGAAGGTACTGGTTCTTTCACCATCAACAAAAGAGAACTTTCAGACTACTGTAAAACAGATCAACAAAAGAAAATGGCTATTTCTCCACTTTCCACTGTTGAACTTGGGAGTTCGGTAGATGTCTCGGTAAATGTAACCGGTGGCGGTGGTACCGGGCAAGCCGGAGCAATTCGACACGGTTTGTCGCGTGCACTTGAAAAAATGGATGGAGAACTACGCGTTCCATTGAAGAAAGCTGGACATTTACGAAGAGATCCTAGAAAAATTGAAAGAAAGAAAACTGGGCAACCCGGAGCAAGGAAAAGATTCCAATTCTCAAAGAGATAATTCTCACTGAAAAAATTTTAACCTAAACCCTTCGGAACTCCAACCGAGGGGTTTGTTTTTTATTAGCATAAAGTTTATTTAATTACCATGAATGTAGGTATAATAGGTGCATCCGGATACACCGGCAGGGAATTGGTTTCCATGCTTTCAGATCATCCGCATGTAAATTTGTCGATGATTACTTCTCGGGCATTGCAAGGAAAGTCCCTCTCTAGCCAGATTCCAAAACTCCGTGGTAAAGGAATCGATTTAGAGTTTCAAAATCCATCACCCGAAGAGCTTGGCAAAGAAAATTCAATCGATTTGTTCTTTTTGGCTCTTCCACACGGAACCGCATCTGAATATGCAATTCCTCTGCTCCAGGGAGGAAAAAAAGTTGTCGATCTCTCTGCGGATTTTAGAATTCGGTCTAAGGATACTTATGAAGAATACTATGAGTCCCCTTACCCTGCTCCTGAATGGCAAGAAAAAGCACAGTATGCGCTCCCCGAATTACATGAGCTTTCCTGGGAGATTTCTTCACTTCTTGCATCCCCCGGATGTTATCCAACCAGTATCCTCATTCCCCTTGCTCCCCTTTTAAAAAATAAACTAGTGTCTACTTCGGAAATCGTGGTCAACTCCATGAGTGGAGTGAGCGGAGCAGGAAGGACTCCATCCGAAAAATTATTATTTTGCGAAAGAAATGAAAGCTCCGGGGCGTATGGATTGCCGAAGCATCGTCATCTGTCAGAAATCGAAGAACAACTTTCTGTTCTTTCAGATCGAAAGGTCATTTTATCCTTTCATCCACATCTTATTCCGCTCACAAGAGGCCTGCATTCCACGATTTCCATACCTTGTATGGGGAAACTCGATCGGCAAGAAATCATTTCATGCTGGAATGAATTTTATCAGGGGCGTGAATTTGTACATATTCTGGATGAAAACGAGTTTCCAGAAACTGCTCAGGTTGTTGGGACCAATCGAGTTGATCTCTCGGTTCATGCTGACTCACGCACGAATCGCTATGTTCTATGTTCGGCGGAAGACAACCTGATCAAGGGAGCCGGGGGACAAGCGATACAAGCGATGAATATCTGCCAAGGCTACAAAGAAAACTCTGGATTATCATGAAGTTTTTTGAAAATGGAGATGGACTGACTGAAGCAAGAGGTTTCTTCTGCTCAGGCATTCATTGTGATGTAAGAGGAAACAAAGACGGAAAGCTTGACCTTGGTTTGATCTATTCAAAAAAACCGTGTGGAGTCGCCGGAGTTTTCACTACAAACGATGTTAAAGCTGCACCCGTACTTTATTGCCAGTCTCTTTTAGAAGATTCAAATGCTCGGTTCCATGCTCTGATAGTTAACAGCGGAAATGCAAATGCCTGTACTGGTAAAATGGGTCTTGCCGATACTATTAAAACAGCAAAAGAGGTTGCCCGGCACCTTAATATACATTCCAAAGAAGTTTTGGTTTGTTCAACTGGAAGAATTGGTGCACCGCTTCCGATGAGTCGTATCACTGCTGGGGTCAAGGACGCCACTGATGATGTCATCAATGAATTTGACGGGGCCTTGGCCTTCCAACAGGCAATTCTCACCTCAGACACCTGCACCAAGTCGTGCTCTGCAAAAATCGACACCAGCATGGGGGAAATCACTGTTGGAGGAGTGGTCAAAGGAGCAGGCATGATCGAACCCAATATGGCCACAATGCTTGCGTTTCTTACCACTGATGCATCAGCAGAAAATTCTTACCTCCAATCAATTTTAAAAAAAGCGGTCGATTGCTCTTTTAATCGAATTACGATCGACGGAGACATGAGTACCAACGACTCCGTGATTCTCCTTGCAAACGGTAATTCCGGGGTGGACTTGATTAAAGAAAAAAAATCCGTTCAAGCTGCTTTTGTCGAGGCTGTTCATTCAGTATGTGCTAACTTGGCGAAAAAATGTGTCTCGGATGGTGAAAAGGTTACCAAGTTCATAAAGTTGCTGGTAAAGGGGGCTCCTAATGATGGAGCAGCAGAGAAAGTTGCCCGATGCATTGGAAATTCATTATTGGTTAAAAGTTCCTGGTATGGAGAGGATCCAAACTGGGGTAGAATCATCGATTCGGCAGGCTACGCCAAAATTGGCCTTGAATTTGAAACTGTAGATCTGCTTTATGATGAAGTATGTGTCTTAAAAAACGGGGAGCCCGTTTTGGCAAACAAAGGAACTTGGAAAGAGATCGTATCGAAGAAAGAGTTTTCCATCACCCTAGACCTAAAATTAAGTGTTGGATCATTCGAAATTTGGACGAACGACTTGAGTGAAGAATATGTAAACTTTAATAAAAGCGAATAAATGCCCAGCGTTGAAGACAGTAAGAAGAAAGCGAGAATACTAGTTGAAGCTTTGCCCTATGTGAAAAGGTTCCGCGGTTCTATCTTCGTAGTTAAGTATGGTGGAAGCTTCATGGATTCGCCTGACTCATCGGTTCGGTCCCAGGTTGCACAAGACCTCGTTTTTCTTAATTTCATCGGTATTAAAGTGGTGGTGGTACACGGCGGGGGAAAAGCCGTGACCAGTGCTTTGGAATCCAAAGGTTTGAAAACCGGTTTCATCAATGGACTTCGAATTACAAACTCCCAAGTTATTCAAGTGGTCGATGAAGTTTTAAACGGACAGGTAAATGAGGAAGTTGCTTCCTTTATTTCTGCTCACGAATGCAAGGTGGCAAGAATACCTGGTAAATTATCCCTGCAATGCGAACAACTCCAAGAAAATCCTGAACTCGGGTTTGTAGGAAAGATCCTGCAGGTTAAAACCGAGCCGATTGAAAGAGCCTTGCATGACGGCGCTATTCCTGTTCTGTCCTCCACAGCAGCCGATGAATCCGGGCAGTGCTACAATGTAAATGCCGACACTGCAGCGGCCCAAGTGGCGATTGCTTTGCGGGCTAGAAGATTGGTCTACCTCTCGGACGTCCCCGGTTTATTGCAAGATCCCAGCGACTCGTCGACCTTGATTTCAAGCTTATCCGTGGACCAAGTGGAACCGTTAAAAAAAGCAGGTGTCATTGCTCAAGGGATGCTACCTAAAGTCAATAGTGCGGTTGCTGCTCTTAATTCGGGAGTGAATCGAGTACACTTTATAGATGGTAGACTTCCCCATAGTCTACTGCTTGAAATTTTCACTGACGAAGGAATAGGTACCGAAATCATTCACCCCAGTTAATGCTATGATTTCAAACGATCACCAAAAGTATTTAGTAAGTAATTATGCTCTTCCAGCTCTCTCGATCGTTCGGGGACAAGGCACCAAACTGTGGGACTCTGAGGGGAACGAGTACTTGGACTTTACCTCGGGTATTGCGGTTACGAACTTGGGCCACAATCATCCGGAATGGGTCAGGCAACTTAACAAGCAAAGCATGATTCTCACTCATTGCTCCAACCTATTTTCCATTCCCGAGCAAGTTCGACTCGCCAAAAGATTAGTCGAAAAAATCGGGCCCGGAAAAGTTCTTTTTTGCAACAGCGGGGCTGAGGCAAACGAGGCGATGATTAAACTTGCCCGTCTGTCCGCTTCACATGGGAAAAATGGGCATAGGAATGAAATTCTTGTGGCTGAAAATGGATTCCACGGCAGGACGATGGGGGCTCTTTCAGCCACTGCTTCTTCGAAGTACAGAAACGGGTTTGATCCCCTACTTCCTGGCTTTCACTTCGCTCCTTTTAATAATCTGGAAGCTTTTGTGTCATTGATTACCGAAAAAACTGGGGCAATTATGCTGGAATCGGTTCAGGGAGAAGGCGGTATTCATGTTGCTGACGATGCTTTCCTCCAAGGACTGGAAAAAATATGCGCCAGTCGAAATATCCTTTTACTTTTGGATGAAGTGCAAGCTGGAATAGGGAGGACAGGAGAATTTCTTGGCTTTCAAAAATCCGGCGTCATGCCTGGAGCAGTCGCCATGGCGAAGGGACTGGGTGCAGGATTTCCAATTGGAGCCTTATGGGTCGGAAAACCTTGGGAAAATATTTTTACTCCCGGTACTCATGGAACCACTTTCGGGGGTTCTCCCCTCGCCTGTTCAGCTGCTCACAGTGTTCTCGACATAATGGAAAAAGAAAATCTTGTCCAAGCTGCCAAACTAAAAGGGAACTTCTTAGCGGCCAAGCTCAACGAATTAAGAGTTAAGTTTTCCAACTTAGACCTCGAAGTTCGAGGCAGGGGCTTGATGCTTGCACTTGCAATGCGCAAAGAACCCGCCCCTTTGATAAAACGGATGCGGGATAATGGCTTATTAGTAGTCGGGGCTGCCGGAAATACGATTCGTCTGTTGCCTCCACTAAATGTGAAACAAGATGAAATTGTCCAAGCTATTGCAATAATCGAGAAATCTTTAAAGGATCAATAATTCAATGAAACATTTTTTGCAAGAAACTGACTTTTCACATGATGAGGTGTTAGAAATATTTAGTAAAGCTTTTCAATTCAAAGAGAATCGACAAAAAAGACCATCCTCTGAACTTGCTGGCGAATCGTGGGGCATGCTTTTTTACAAAAATAGTACTAGGACCCGGGTTTCTTTTGAGGTGGGAATCCGCGAACTAGGGGGACATCCAGTAACTTTAAACCAAGAAAATACGCAAATCGGTAGAGGGGAAAGTATCGAGGATACTATCAAAGTACTTTCTCGCTTTCTCGATGGATTGATTTTACGGACGCATGGACATGAAATTATTCAGGAATTTGCCCGACATTCGAACATCCCGATCGTAAATGCTTTAAGTGACTTCCTTCATCCATGTCAAATTTTTGCCGATTGCATGACAATCCTGGAGAAAACCAACGAATCTTGTAATCCATTCTCCGGCTTGAGAGGAGTTAAACTGGCTTTTCTTGGAGATACCTCTTGCAACATGGCTAATTCTTGGATTCTGGCCGGATCGATCATGGGGATGGACATTTCTTTAGGTGGGCCAAAAGAATTCAAACCATCAGATGAAATTATTCATTTCTGTCAGAAAAATCATTTAGAACAAAGATGGTCTTTTACCAATGATGCTCGAGATGCTGTAAAAAATGCGGATGTTGTATATACAGATGTTTGGGTAAGTATGGGTTGCGAAAAAGAGTCAGAAGAAAGACTCGCTCAAATGAACCCTTTTCGGGTGGACCAATCGATCCTCAGCCATGCTAAAAAAAATGCGTTGTTTATGCATTGTATGCCTGCCCATCCTAGTGAAGAGGTTTCTCAGGAAGTTTTAAATTCACCACAGGCCATTCTTTTTGACCAAGCCGAAAACCGTCTTCACATACAAAAAGCAATTCTCGCCAAGCTGGCAAATAAGTAGGTATTCAATCAAATTACATTATGAAAATCATTCTTGCATACTCCGGAGGACTCGACACCTCGGTACTTGTTCACTGGTACGCACACCAAAAAAAATTTGAAGTCATCACTTACTGTGCAGATGTTGGCCAGGAAGAAGAACTGGATGGTCTCGAAGAAAAAGCTCTGACCACCGGTGCCACCACACACAGAACGATAAATTTGGTGGATGAATTTGCGAATGATTTCATTTATCCAATGCTTCGTGGAAATGCAGTCTACGAATCTCAATACTTGCTCGGAACTTCGATCGCACGTCCTCTGATCGCAAAAGCCCAAATTGAACTAGCCCATAAATTTGGTGCTGATGCAGTTGCTCATGGGGCAACTGGAAAAGGCAATGATCAGTGCCGGTTCGAGCTTACATTTTCCGCCCTTGCCCCAGAAATTAAGATTCTTGCACCATGGCGAGACTCTGAATTTCGAAAAATCTTTCCCGGAAGACATCAAATGATCGAATATTGCAAAAAACATAATATCGATGTCGAAGCCAGTGCGACCAAGCCGTATTCTATGGATCGTAACCTCTGGCATATTTCATACGAAGCTGGAATTCTCGAAGATCCTTGGTTTGACCCTACTACTCCAGAAAATCGAGAGATGTACAAACTATCAGTTGATCCTGAATTAGCACCCGATCAGCCTGAGTATCTTGAACTAACTTTCGAAAAAGGCGACTGCGTTGCCCTCAATGGAATAGAGTTCACACCTACAAGAGTGGTTTCAGAACTAAATAAGATTGCCGGGAAACATGGAATTGGACGCGTAGACTTGGTTGAAAATCGATTTGTTGGCATGAAAAGTCGGGGCGTTTACGAAACCCCAGGGGGAACTGTTTTACTCCATGCTCACCGACAGATTGAAACTTTAACCATGGATCGTGACTTGATGCATTTGAGAGATTCGCTGATCGCTCGTTATGCTGAACTGATCTACTACGGATTCTGGTACGCCCCAGAAAGGGAAGCACTGCAGGCATTCATAGACCAGAGTCAAATGACCGTGAGCGGTACAGTTCGATTGAAACTCTACAAAGGCAATATGATCACAGTTGGCAGAAAGTCAGACTTATCTCTTTACGATATGGAAATTGCCTCAATGGATGATGATGAAAGCGATTATCAACCGGAAGATGCGGGTGGTTTTATTCGACTGCATGCCCTGAGATTGAAAGAACGGGCGAGAAAACAGGGATATAAAGCCTGAGAAAATTATATAATCGGTTCCATGCACTTGCTTATCATAGATAACTACGACTCTTTCACCTACAACATTGTTCAGTATTTTGGAGAGTTGGGAACGAAGACCACAGTCATTCGGAACGATGCATGCTTGGTTAATGAACTTGAGATCGAACAATACAAAGGTTTAGTGATTTCCCCCGGTCCCTGTGATCCAAATAAAGCTGGAATCAGCCTTGGTCTCATAAAATCCTGGAGTGGGAGGATTCCTATTCTAGGAGTCTGTCTGGGGCACCAGTGTATTGGTCAGGCATTTGGAGGGCAAATCGTTCGGGCCGACCGCTTAATGCATGGTAAAACCTCGGAAATTTATCATCGTCAAAAAGGTCTTTTTGAATCAATGCCCTCGCCGTTCCCAGCAACCCGATATCATTCACTTGTAATTGAAGCCATTAGTTTTCCATCCGAACTCGAAACCACAGCCGAGACTGATCTAGGAGAAATTATGGGGATTCAGCATAAGAAACTCCCATTATGGGGGGTTCAATTCCATCCAGAGTCATTAGCCACTGAAAATGGAATTATGATCTTGAAGAACTTTCTTAAATTTTGTTAAAAAAGACAAGTGCGGGATATGTGGAAATTAATATAAAAAATGCTTTGCCCAAAGTGTTCTTCGGATGAACTCAAAGTTCTTGAAACAAGAGCTGGGAATGTCGCTTCGACACGCAGAAGAAGGGAATGCTTGAATTGCAACCATCGATTCTCTACAATAGAAGAAGTTCTTAGGGAAGATTTAGTGGTTGTGAAACGCGATGGGAGAAGGGAAAGCTTCGATCGCACCAAGTTAGCCATGGGTTTAAGAAGATCCATTGCGAAGCGTCCCATTGATGCGGAGCAAATCAATGGTCTGCTTTCCGAAACCTTGCGCAGAATCGAAAACGAATTCGACAATGAAGTCCCGAGTCGAGTAATCGCAGAGGCGATAATGCAAAGGCTAAGGAAAGTGGATGGCATTGCTTGGCTTCGATTTGCAAGTTTCTATGAAGATTTTAGGGACTTGTCTCGTTTTGCGGAAGAAATTGTTAATCTAGGTGGCGGGGGAAAGGGTGACGAAAGCAGCGGCTAAAAGAGACGACTACACAAGACTTCAGAACCTAAATGCTCTCTTTTCAGTAATCGGGAGTGTTTCAACTCGCGAGGAAACGTTACAATTACAGAGAACGCTTTCTTTCATGAGGGAAAATGACGAGGGTTCTCAAATGTCAATGAAATCGTTCGAACATTGTATCGAACAGGTAGTTCGTTTTCATTTTCCTCAGAAACGTGGTTTTCACTTCACTCATTGGAATGCCAGGTCTCGTTCAATAGATCTGCTTTGGGTGCGGGCATCAATTCTTGATTTCGTGCAGTCCTTTAATGGTACGAATCGAGGATTGCTGCTTGTTTCAGGTCTTCGCGAATCACTTAAGGTTGGTAAAAGGTGGACTTCCCGTAAAGAAAGGGAATACCAAGAACTTCGCTTCTTTATCGAAGAATTGGTTCTTAAAAATGCCCGTCAGGAATTGGACTTATCGGTGTTGTTCTTTTAAGAACATCAACCATTGGAATTTTCCGGATAACTTCCCAAAATCCGATTGAATGGGCAGTTTTTATTCAATTCTCCCAAAGCTTCCAAAACTTTTGGATCTTCTCGATGACCTAAAAAATCAATAAAAAAGAAATACTCCCATGATTTCTTGCGACTGGGACGCGATTCAATTTTACAAAGGTTAAGACCACGGGATGAGAATGGACTTAGAGCCGACTGTAAGGCCCCGACTTCATCAGACAAGGAAAGGACCAAACTGGTTCTGTAGGATACTTTGTCAGACCTTGGCAGGGCATTTCGAGCAACGACCAAAAATCGAGTGACATTATTTTTTCGGTCCTGAATTCCTTCAACAAGAAGAGGAACTTCGTAAATCGATCCAGCCATTTTTCCAGCAATTGCAGCAATCCCATTTTCTTTATTACAATCCACGACCGCTTCAGCAGTACTTGATATTGGGCAAAGTTTTACATGTGGTAAATTTCTTCTGATCCACTCCCCACACTGTGCAAGTGCATGATCTTTAGAGCGTATTTCATGAATTTCATCCAATTTCGAATGACTAAGCAAACAATGCTCAACTTTAAGGTAAACCTGAGCTATTATTGAAAGGTCAGACTCCACCAATAAATCCAAAGACCGATTGACGGCACCCTCTGTCGAATTTTCAATAGGTACAACCCCGTAATCACAATCTCCTTGCACCACCGCCTGAAAGACATCTGGAATATCGACTAAAGGTCGATAAGTGAGAGTGGAACCAAAATTTTTGACTGCTGCTTGGTGAGTGTAGGTAGCTTTTGGCCCCAGGAAACCGATCACCAACTCCTTTTCTAAAGCAATCGATGCAGAAATTACTTCTCGGTATATTGTCTTTAAAGAGTCGTCTAGTAATGGACCAGAACTTAATTCGCATATTTTTTTGAATACTTGAGATTCTCTAGCTGGATCATAAGGGTCAATTCCCAGGTTGGTTTTAATCTTACCAATTTCGGCAGCTTTGGACACGCGCTGATTCAACAGATCAACGACCTGTGTATCAATTGAATCGATTTCGTCCCGTAAAGACTCTAGGTTTAGGTTTTTCAAAAAAGAAGATTGCGAATAAACTCAATTAAGATTGTGTTCGCAAGACTTTATGCAATCAGAAATCACTCGATTCTAAAAGTAATAAATAAAAAGTATGATCAGTTGTAACCGAAATTTCTCCTCGGTTGTCGTCGACGGCGATGACCGGGCACCCAGTCGTTCGATGCTTCGGGCAGTAGGATTTGAAGACGAAGACTTCCAAAAACCACAAGTGGGGGTTTGTTCGGCGTGGAGTATGGTCACGCCCTGTAATTCACATCTTGATGAACTGGGAAAAGCTACCGTTGAAGGTGTCGATAAATCAGGTGGGAAGGCAGTACCTTTCGGTACAATTACCGTGTCCGATGGAATAAGTATGGGAACTCCTGGAATGAGATATTCATTGGTTTCTCGGGAAGTGATTGCAGACTCAATCGAAACTGTTGTTGGGGCGGAGGGGATGGACGGACTGGTCGCGGTTGGAGGCTGTGATAAGAATATGCCTGCTTGCGTGATGGCACTGGCACGAATGAACCGACCAGGCATATTTGTTTATGGCGGTACAATTCTGCCAGGCATCCACAACGAAAAAAATCTTGATATTGTCTCCGTTTTCGAAGCTGTTGGATCACATGCCTCAGGTAAGATTGACAGAGATGAACTCGTCGAAATTGAAAAGAAAGCAATTCCTGGCCCCGGTTCCTGCGGTGGAATGTACACTGCTAATACCATGTCTTCAGCAATCGAAGCCCTGGGTATGAGCTTGCCTGATAGTTCTGCCCAACTGGCAGTATCCGAGGATAAAATAAGAGATGCTCAGGAGGCAGGTGCGGCGGTAGTAAACTTGATCAAAAAGGATATTAAGCCTAGGGACATTATGACTAGGGAAGCTTTCGAAAACGCGATCACTGTAGTTATTACTCTTGGAGGTTCGACCAATGCAGTTCTTCATTTGCTTGCCATGGCCCATGCCGCGAATGTCCCCCTTGAACTAAATGATTTTACCGAAATCGGAAAGCGAGTTCCTGTTCTTTGTGACCTTAAACCCAGCGGAAAATACAATATGTCTCATTTTGTAAGGATCGGTGGGTTGCGACCCTTACTCAAAACTCTCCTGAAGGAGGGACTTTTGCACGGTGATTGCATGACAGTTACAGGAAATACTTTGGCCGAGAATGTTAAAAATGCAGAACCCTATGCCCCCTATCCTTCAGGACAAGACTTGGTAAGGCCATTCAGTAATCCAATTAAGGATGACAGTCATTTGCGAATTCTATACGGAAACCTAGCAACGGAGGGAGCGGTGGCAAAAATAACTGGCAAAGAGGGTCTGAAATTTTCTGGCAAGGCCATAGTGTTTGAATCAGAAGAAGCTTCTTTAGTTGGTATTCTCGATGGAATAGTCGAGGCTGGCCATGTAATTGTCATTCGAAATGAGGGTCCAGTTGGTGGACCAGGAATGAGGGAAATGCTCTCCCCCACCTCTGCAATCATGGGAAAAGGTTTAGGCAAAGAGGTTGCCCTGATTACTGATGGTCGGTTCTCAGGAGGCAGCCATGGATTTGTTGTTGGCCATGTTACCCCCGAAGCTGCAGTTGGAGGACTGATCGGGCTGATTGAAAATGGTGACCCAATCACAATCGACGCGGAAAAAAATGAATTGATCCTAGGTTTACCTGAACAAGAAATCAAACATCGCAGAGACTCCTGGAGAAGGCCGGAACCAAAAGAAAATCGAGGAGTGCTTGCTAAATACGCAAGACTTGTTAGCTCCGCTTCAACCGGAGCAATTACCGACGGATTTTAATACCATGAAAAAAGAATTTTATCTTTCTTATAAACAATCTGACTTCTGGGCCGATTTTTCATTCGTTGACTTTAGCAGCGATTATTTGAAAGCCATGGAGGGGCCGATTTCAAAGGCCCTTCAAGCAATGAGTGAATTGGAGGCAGGAGCAATATCAAACCCAGATGAAAATCGTATGGTTGGTCATTATTGGCTACGCGATCCAGACCAAGCTCCAAGTGCTGAACTAAGTAAAGCAATAAAAAGCACATTGAATAAGGTTAAGTACATTGCCAACCAAGTTCATTCAAAAACTCTACAATCACCAAATGGTCCATTCACCGACCTGCTCGTGATCGGAATAGGTGGCTCAGCTCTTGGCCCACAATTTGTTGGTAAGGCACTTGGACATCCCAAAAGCGATAAATTAAAGATTCATTTTTTTGATAATACTGACCCCGATGGAATTGATCTTACTCTATCTGAAATTGGCGACTCGCTTTCCACTACTCTGGTATTAGTGATTTCAAAATCAGGAGGTACGCCTGAAACCCGAAATGGAATGCTGGAAGCAGAGCATGCTTTTTCCTCTCTTGGGCTGGACTTTTCGAAACAAGCAATTGCAGTTACAGGTGAAGGTAGTAAGCTTCACGATTATTCAAAAGAAAGACAATGGCTAGATTTTTTGCCAATGTGGGACTGGGTGGGTGGAAGAACCAGTGAAACTGCGGTAGTCGGACTTCTTCCTGCCGCTTTGCAAGGAATCAGCCTAGACGATTTTTTGGCAGGTGCTAAGGAGATGGATATCCTTACACGCAATTCGGACTTCCGCTCTAATCCAGCCGCTATGCTTGCCCTCTCATGGCATTTTCTCACCGATGGTAATGGATCCAAGGACATGGTAATACTTCCTTACAAAGACCGCTTAGATTTATTCGCCAAGTACCTCCAGCAATTGATTATGGAATCCTTGGGTAAAGAATGTGACTTAAGCGGTCAGGTTGTGCATCAGGGAATCGCGGTATACGGCAACAAGGGATCAACCGATCAACATGCCTATGTTCAACAACTCAGAGAAGGCGTCCCCAATTTCTTTGCCACCTTCATCGAGGTTCTTAAAAATCGAGAAGGTGATTCTGTTTCCGTCGACGAAGAAGGAATGAGTGCGGGAGATTACTTACATGGATTCTTACTCGGCACTCGTGATGCATTGTATGAAAAAGATCGTAAGTCGGTCACTCTTACGATTCTCGAAATTACGCCTGCGGCGATAGGCAGGATGATCGCACTTTTTGAAAGAGCAGTTGGACTTTACGCATCTCTCGTCAACATCAATGCTTACCATCAACCTGGAGTTGAAGCGGGGAAACAAGCGGCGTCCGCAATTCTTGCGGTTAGGAAATCTGTATTTGCTCTGATGCTTGCTTCTCCAAGGGAAGTAATGACTCCCCTAGCAATCGCACAAAAAATTGGTCAGCCGGAAAAAGCCACTTGGGTGTTTAAGATTTTGCAGAGTCTGGCAGTGAACGAACCAGATCAGTTCGAACGACTGACTCATAACGATCCCCTCGAAGATCAGTTTGTCAGCCACTAGTAAATACATCTCCAATTTTTTGAAATAGAGACACCTCCCCGAGTCTGCCTGTTTGATTCTCCTGCTATTTTTAGCCAATCTGAAAAACAACCTACGCCTTCCCTTTTAGCGTAGATCGTGACACCATGGATATATTGCTTAAATTGTTTTTAGGTAATTGCTGAGCGATCGTGCTTTTCAATTCTTGGACTAAGCGAGATAAAAATCTATCAGTGACAACCGAAGCCGAATCGAAATCATTTCCCCCGAAATGCCCAAGAGAAAAAGATTACTTTTTGACATTTATTACTTGTTACAAGCCCAGACATTCATGAACGATTTAACTCGAACTAATGGGCTGTTATGTTCGAAAATTTAGCCCCAATATTCTCCTGTATACGAAGTATTAGCTCAAGAGAATTAGAAGCCAGGGGGCAACGGTGCAAACGGAGATTCTGAGTCCTCTGTCATTGATTCTTCAGAGTTGATTTCCGGTGAACTCGGGAAAGAAAATTCCTCGGTGACAGGGTTTTCATTTTGAATCACAGCATCGGTTCCATTCTCCCCTACCTCAACAATATTAGTTGGATTTCCAAACATTGGGAGCATGCCGTCGGTGTTTGTAGGTTTATCATTCAAGATTTCTTGACCTTCATTTTCTTTGTCAAAAGCTTTTATTTCAGTGCTAGGGCTAGGGTTTAATTCCTCAAGTTTGACATCTCGCACCCACCAGTCCTTGTATTCTAATCTTTCTCCTTCGGTGTATTCTAGCACTGAACCCCATCGGGCTCCACTATACCTCGGAATCAAGAGCCTTCTTTCGGAATCGTAATGATTACGGGCAAGCCAAGCTTTCTCGACAACTGCCGGGGTTCGGTTAAAAATTCTTTGCTCCTCATTTACACCTCTATTTTTTTGGGAGCTGGAACAGCCAGAGAAAAAAGTAAATAAAACAAAGAAAATAACAACATTACGAAAAGTCATTTTGAAAGACATAATTGGGAAAGTTTATTTTATACTAGAAAGTAATCTCAATTTATTGGAGGACATGCTGAAACATTCAATTTCACCCGTCAAAAGATTACAACGATAAATCCACCTTTCATTTTCATCGCAAATAAATTGATACTTGGTTTCTTCCCTGAATTCCTCTTTAAATTTATCATTCACGATTAGCTTGATCTTTTCATAGTCAATTGATTCTGGATTCGGAATGGAATTCATAAATTTTATGTAAAATTCATTTAGCTGAGAATCAAAGATTCTTTCAATGACCGCGTTGGATACAGGTTCGATTNCCAGAGGCGTCCTATTAGTTTGAGCATTTTCACCACTTTTCTCTCTCTCATTTTTAATTTCTTCTTTGTTTGTNTCTAGTCCAAAATCTTCCAANGAACATCCGAAAAAAGTAAAAAAAGATAGAAATAATAATATTCTCCAAAGATTAAAAATGACCTTAAATTTCATAGCACAATTTTCTATCATCTTTCTATTACCGTCAATACTTGTGAATGCATTGAACCTTATATCTTGCAGTTGTCGAAACAATTGAATTCAAGTTTATAATGAATGAAAAAATCAAATGGGGAATTATTGGACCGGGACGGATTGCAAGAGCTTTTGCTAAAGGACTCTCCTACACCTCGAATGCAGAACTTTACGGAGTTGCATCTAGAACCCTCCAGAGATCTAAAGATTTTGCTAATGAGTGGAGTGTGCCCATGGCATTTGGAAGTTACCAGGAACTCGCCGAAGAAAAAAGCATCGATGCGATCTATGTGGCGACTCCACATTCCGAACATCATGACGCTGCACTCACATGCATGAGAAATCGAAAAGCAGTTCTATGCGAAAAACCGCTTGCGGTAAATGCGACCCAGGCTTTCTCAATGGTTCAAGAAGCAAAGAAACAGGAGGTTTTACTGATGGAAGGAATGTGGTCAAGATTCCCACCTCTGATGGAGAAAGTAAGGCAGTTGGTGCACGAAAAAGTGATCGGCGAAATACGACTTTTGCAAGCTGACTTTGGATTCATGCCGAAAGACCTTGACCCGGCGGGAAGACTATTTAATCCGAGTTTGGCTGGAGGTTCACTTTTGGATGTAGGAATCTACCCAATTTCTTTTTCATCCATGCTACTCGGTATGCCAATTGATATCGAAACAATAGCAACCCTAGGCAAAACAGAAGTCGATGAGCAAGCCTCCTATCTTTTAAAATATGAAAGTGGGGCTCATGCAATGCTCCACTCTTCAATTTGCTGTGAAACATCTCAGGAGGCTACCATTTTTGGTACCTTAGGAAGCATACGGATTCATAAGCAATGCTGGAGACCACAAAAGATTACGATCACCAATCATTCGACTGAAAAGCAAGAAATTATTGAAATGCCATTCAATGGAAATGGTTTCAATTATGAAGCAGAATCTTTTAGTGATCTGCTTCTATCAGATAAAAAAGATTCTGATATCATGCCCATGCAAGAAAGTCTTGAAATCATAACCTTGCTTGATCGGATTCGAGAAAAATGGGGACTTCGTTATCCATTCGAAAAAAATTAAACATCCGGAGTGTAATTTTCTAATCTGGTCGTTTGTACCAAAACTTGCATTGCCTTCTTGATTTTAAAGAAAATGGAAAAACAATGATTTGAAAAACAGCCGCTAAAATCTGGAAATTGTTATACCAAAGGAGTTTTCTAGACGAGGTTATTACTGGAAATTCTGTTAAGATTTGGAATCTCTTTTTATTTTTTCGACAAATCCTTTTCATTTTACGAGAAAAGAAAATTTCCTCACCCGCATAAAGATCTTCGGCAAATCCACCACTCTCCAAAAAACTCTTACGATCACAAAAAATGAAACTTCCTGCAGCAAGCTTAAAAGCATAAGATAACGAATTCCAAAAGTGTGGAATTAGGACTCCAAAAAAAATTCGACCATGAGATTGATCAAATTTTATGATGGATCCTCCCCCCAAAGCTTTTTTACATTTCATTAAATCATACGCTTGAATAAATGCTTTGGCAGGAACTTGAGTATCTGCGTCTACGAAAAAAAACACCTTTCCTCTGGCTTCCCTTGCTCCTGCGTTGCGAGCGAGAGAAATCCCACGTTTGGGCTGAAACACAACCCTTGCCCCAGATTTTTTTGCTATTTCCGAAGTAGAATCAGTAGAATTATTATCAACTACGATTACTTCTCCTCTTGCCTTGGACAAAGCGGAGGAACAAAGTCCAAGACTGTCCAAGGTGTTGGATAAATATAAAGCTTCATTGTAGGCAGGTATAATTATTGAATAATCAAGCATAGCTCGACGATATAAAAATAGCAGGAACCCAAAAAATTATTTGGTAAATTTCTTTGCTCTTCTACTCGCACCAAATGACAAACCTGACACCCAACCTTCGAGACGGGCGGAGGGACGTTTGGAGTATTGATCACAGTCTCCATCTGGGGATAAAGCACTGCTTCCGTGGATATCATCAGCAATTTGGCTTAAGGAAGGTAATGTTTCACCCTTGGCAGTCAAAGATTTATGGAGCAGGGCAAGACGATCAATCTCAATTTGTCTGGAAAGATTGGCTAAACTCTGCCTGAATTCGGCAACTCCATTTGCACCATTTGCAGACAGTTTTACTTCTTCTTTAGTGGGAGGAGAGGGAGACGAAATCTCTTCGCTTGGATCTGCAACTTCTGGTTCAGATGCAACCTCCATATTTTGATTAGAAATAGGTACTGGAGAATCCGGATCACTCTGTGATGGAGAAGTATCCGCCGAAGAAAGGTCGGAATCAAAATCATCCATGCTAAAAGATTCTTCTTCTGAACTGAAAGCAGGGTCGGAATCTTTGATTTCAGGAGGAACTCCCATTTCAACAACACCCTCTGATTGGTCCGAAACTTCGACTGAATCATTCTCATCCATCATGTCCGCCAACTCGTCATCGGTGGGGTCTTGGTCGGGTAAGTTCATTTGCGACTGGTAAAGAAAGGGAGTAAAATTTCTATGAGAATAATCCGGAAATTGAAGATAATAATTAGAAATCAGTAGTATTGGAATCGCCCGTTCGAATCAAGAAAAGTTTTTCTCCCTCCACGGCATGAATCTCTTTTGATGAATCTCCGATGGTCTCATGTTCTATGAACGAAAACTTTTCTTGAACTAATTTTGCACGATAGATAGCAGGTATTTTTTTTTGTTCATCCTTGTCAGTGGCGATAAAAATCATTCCCTCTTTAATCCCTCCTGCTTCTCCGTGATCAATGAAAACACCTTTCCCAGAAGGTGCCACAGCTGCTACTCCTACTTCAATCTCTTCTCCATAATACAAATGACCAGGATGTTTGATGGAAAGAAGAACCTCTTCTTTTTTTGATTCATAATTGGCATAAGCAATTCTTCTTTCTTCCGATAAAGCTTCGAGGTCTCCGTTCAAATTTTCTGCCTTTGTGGTTAAATTTTCAAGCAAATCCTCTACTTGACTTTGTTTACTTTCGAGAAGTTTATTTTTCTCAAAGAGCGGAGAATTCTCCTCTTCCATTTTTTTCAAGGGTTCATTTGATTTTTCTACTAATTTAATTACTTCCGAGACTTCTTTATCTAATTTTTCCCTTTCTGAATTTGCTTCTTCAATTTTGGGCTCCATGGATTCAAGGTCATTTTTCAGTATAATTATTTCCTCATTTGCCTCCTCGGATTTTTGTCTCAGGGAAGCCCTCTCCCGATAAAGAGCGGAAATTAATTGTGAAGACTGGTTTTGATCAAGCTCGAGTTGAAGTGCTGCGTCTACTCTCTCCTTTTTCGTGATCTTCACAACTTCACCAAGAGGGGTGAATGATTCCAAGTTTAAGTAATAGGACACTGCCAAACCGGCAACGAAACACAGTGCTGTAATTCTAAAGATGAGTAAGAGCAAAACGATTAAGTAAAAGAAGTTTTTTTGGATTTCCAATCAAAGGCATTATCGCTCCAATTGAGTTTTTCTGGGAAGACTGTTTAATTTTGATTTTGCAGATTAATTCTCCTGAAAAACGTATAGAAAAGAACGCGTCTTTTTCGATCCCTATTTCTCGCCCCACCGGCAAACCCATAATTCCCTCTTCCAGATTAAGACTAAAGTTCGAAAGTTCGATAAATTCACCTTTCTCAATCCATGGACGATCATATTTTTCTTCATAAATTGAATCAAGCGTTCTTGCATAGTGTTCCTTGAGAACCTGCGTGATTTTTCCGTAATTAATCAGCGATTGACTTATTGTAAGGCTTCTATCTTTTTGATCATTGCATTGATCTTCCAGCATTAAGATATTTCTTTCGATGAACGGAAGGCCTTGGGAAATTTGACTGACTCTATCGCGGTATGTATCCAAATTTTTGCCAGCAGAAAGAAGATCCACGCGTAACTTTATGATTTGTTCTTTGCTGTTATCATTCGATAAAACAATACTTTTTAGACTATCATCTCTTTGTTTGTGGGCCTCTTCGAGAACAGATTTCTCCATCAAGGTTGTGGCCAACTGCTCTTCCATTTCTTGATTTCTTATTCGTTCCCGTGCAAATCGTGCTGTATGTTCAGCCGAAAATTCTTTGATGGCAAGTAGGATTCTTTCAACCTCAGTTCTTTCCGATGAGATCAAGGCCGTATTTGATTCGTGCAAAGAAATAATCCGATTCAACTTCCAACCTCCTAGCCCAACGACTAAGAGTGATCCAAAAATTAAAAAAAGAGAGAACTTCGACATTAAAATTACGGTAGTAAAGGCATAAATGGAGAAGGCTCGCTCATTTCGACATCGCCTTCATCAGTTGGCACCGGAGAAAAGGGACTGAATTCAGTTCCCTGCTCATCAGTTTCCTCCATATCAAGTCCGGTAGGTATGAAAGGAGCAGGCATAAAATCATTTTCTTCTTCGATAAGTTCTTCTTTTAGACTGTCATTTTCTTCTTCGGTAAGAATACCGTTCAGGCGTTCGGTTATTTCTTTCATTCTCAAGCGGTTAATTTCATCCCACCTTTCACTCCTCTCCTGATCAAGCCTTCTTTTATGAATGACAAGAAGGTCTTCTTTAGGCTCTCCATCTGCACCATAATATTCTGCGAAGTCCATCCTTCCGGCTTCATCTCTCCCCCATGCCCTACCAGCCTGTTTTTCTTTGTAATATGGTATCATCTTTCGATTATCGGAATCATAGTGATAACGTGCATTCCAAGCTTCATAGATTGAAGGACCTTTTACATGACCGCTTTTTCTCGAATGATTGCACCCCGAGAACAAAAACACACCGCAGATAAGCAGGTTTAAAATCAATGACAACTCCTTCACTACAAGGATCATAAACATGGTATAGACTTGTACAAAGAAAAAAGTGGCAATGATTCAATTCTTTGATTTCTTATCGATGTTCAAAAAACATTCGTAAATCAATAGTCTTTATCTTTCGAATCCAACCACAGAGAGGCAGGACCGAAATCCTCTGCTAAGATTGACATCTCTTCCCCAAAAATTCCTTTTTCAACTTTTCCTTTGAACAAACTTTTGAGTGAATCAACAAAGTCATAATATTTATTTTTTGCAAATGAGGAAGATGCAGCACGATGAAAAGAGGGACGAAATCCTTTCTTTAAATTTCCATAAAGAGTAAATTGACTAATCACCAAAATTCCCATCTCTGGAGATATTGGCAATTTCATTTGACCATTTTCATCGTCAAACAACTGAACTCCAAGAATTTTTCTGCATAACCAATCCAAATCTTCTTCTCGGTCTTCTTTTTGAAAGGCAAGAAAAACTAACAGCCCGTGTTCAATTTTTCCTACTTCAATTCTGTCTACACTGACGACAGCATGGTTAACTCTTCTTAGAAAAGCCCTCACCTGATAAACGGACTAACAGAAGACATGTTATAGTACAGACATGTTTTCTGGTTTTGGAAATAATGGGAAAATTCGAGCCCTCTTAGATTATTCTGCGACCATGTCAAGGACTTCAGCCGCTGCTTTAGCAGCGAGAGGAGTGGAGAGATAGCGCTCGCCACAACTAGCACCAAGAACAACGATATTTTTGCCATCCATTTCAGGTTTTTGAGCAATCCTAAGAGCAGCCGAAACAGTCGCACCAGTTGATATTCCTCCTAAAACTCCTTCTTTCAAACTGAGTTTTCTAGCCATCTCAAACGCTTCTTCACTACTTACAAGTTCAACTTCATCAATTATACTCATATTGAGATTCTTGGGAATAAAGCCTGCACCAATTCCCTGAATTTTATGCGGCCCTGGTTGGATCGGGTCACCATTTCTAGTTTGGGTGATCACTGGACTTTCAAGCGGTTCAACTGCCACTGAGAGCATTCTTGGATTTCTCTTTTTGATGACTTCAGAGACACCTGTTATTGTACCACCTGTTCCCACACCAGAGACGAAACAATCAACCTCCCCATTCATGGAAGACCAAATTTCCTCGGCAGTCGTAAGTTTGTGGATTGCGGGGTTTGCGGGGTTGTTAAATTGTTGAGGCATGTAAGCTCGATCCCCGTGCTCTTCCATTAATTGACTTGCTTTTGAAATTGCCCCTCCCATCCCATCTTTACCGGGAGTAAGAACGAGATCAGCACCAAGGAGTCGAAGTAAAAGTCTTCTTTCCTTGGACATTGTTTCAGGCATGGTGAGAATGCACTCATACCCTTTCGCGGCACATACAAACGCAAGTGAAATCCCAGTATTTCCTGAAGTTGGCTCGATAACCACACTTTCTGGAGTCAAAGAGCCGTCTTTTTCAGCCGCTTCAATCATAGCAGCACCGATTCTATCTTTTACGCTCGCCAGCGGATTGAAAAACTCAGACTTTAAAAAATGCGGGCGGAAGAATTTTTTGTGATTCTTCTCAATTCAACAAGGGGAGTTTTACCGATGGATTCGATAATGTTCATGCCTTGCTCTAGGAGAAACTCTACCTTCCTTTTCCTTTGGGACCAAAGCTTCGAATAGGTGCGTTTCTATTGACTTCGGCGTTCCGCAAACGATATACAATTCTAGCTTTCTCAAGATCCTGGGTACTCATTTCCATCTTCACAATATCACCAACAGTTATTTTTATAAAATGCTTTCTGAGTTTCCCCGATATGTGAGCAAGCACTTGGTGGCCATTTTCCAGCTCGGCACGAAACATCGTGCTTGGCAAAACAGCTGTTATTTTTCCTTCGACTTCTACTATTTCTTCTTCAGGCATATGAATTTGGTTAAACCTTTTATCACACCAACTTGTGCGATCAAGTCAAGATCCTCCTTCTGCTATTTTTTGGCCTGACTGTTTCCCAGACATGAGTCAATCGATCTGTCCATTCCCTAAGTTTTTTCCTTCTCAGCTCGATAAAAATGATCTTTTTTTTATGCAACATGCTTACAATGAGGCAATCAATGCATGGAATCAGGACGAAGTTCCTATTGGGGCTGTCATCCGCCACAAAGAAGAAATAATTTCTTCTGCGCACAATCAAACTCGTGGGCAAAAAGACCCAACCGCCCACGCTGAAATGATTGCTATTACAATGGCTGCCAAGCACATAGGAGATTGGAGGCTGAATGAATGCATTCTTTATGTCACCAAAGAACCCTGTCCCATGTGCGCGGGAGCTTCCGTGATGGCAAGAATCAAAAAAATTCACTACTCTTTTGAAGACCCAAAGATGGGCGGTCTGGGAGGTGCAACATCCTTGCACTCCTTGGAACTTTCCAATCACAAACCAAAAATATCAGTAGGTATCATGCGACAAGAAAGTATGGAACTCGTCCAAGCTTTTTTTCAATTACAACGGAGTTCAAACGCAAACAATTAAAACGTTCAATGTGGTGCGATTGACAAGATCACTCGGGCTTGACCTTTCAATGGCAAACATGTTGTAATGGTTTTTAACCTTTAGCTACCTATGGCATACTCTTTACCTGCACTTGAATATTCTACCGACTCACTCGAGCCCCACATTGATGGAAGAACCATGGAAATACACCACGGCAAGCACCATCAAACTTATGTAGATAAATTAAATACCGCTTTGTCCGAACATAACGAGCTTTCCGCCCTTGGTATTGAAAATTTAATCAGCGATATTTCCGCCCTTCCCGATTCAGTCAAGTCTGCGGTCCGAAACAACGGTGGAGGTCATGCAAACCACTCTTTTTTTTGGAAGTGCATTTCCCCGA
>PBSV01000003.1 GCA_002726435.1 Opitutia bacterium
AAATATTCTTTTGCTTCGTCCAAGTCAGAAGCGATTCCCCATTCTTCGCAACCATCCAGATTATTCCACATTTCTGCATCTTCCCCGGTTGCCACAATAACGCCCCTCATTGGAAGTTTCATATCGTCGATTTTTTCAGCAAACTCGCCCACCACTTCAATTGCTTCTTCCCCTACATCTTCTAGGTCGGATACATCGATGACTAATTTCACAATTCCTTCATTGATCGTATTTCTAATGCGCGTGTCCATGTTTTCTTTTATGTCATTGATCACAAAATTCGAAAGTTCGGGCGGGAGTTTGAAAAAGAGGTAATCATCGACGAACTTAAAGTATCTGGCGGAAGAATCGAGGTCCATGACTTTATACATGACCGCTTCGGTCTTGTTTTGATTAAACGGCTTATTGATACAGTCTGCAAAACCGGAATTCAGTGCTTTCTTTTGGGCATGTTCATCTCCCATGACAATCATTCCGACAACTGGTGTATTAAGAACATTGTGATTGGTCTTCAGTTTTCTTCTGAGGTCTACGGCAGAGTCACCGGGAAGGGCCATACTGATGAGGATGGCAGAAAAACTATTGTATTCACATGCTTTCAGGGCAGTTGCTTCGTCGGACGCACCTTCCACTTTCCAGTCACTCCGGGCAAACATTTCGGATAACTGGTTGATAATTGCCGGTTTATCATCAACCACAAGAACACTTACAGCGTTGTCATTCGATTCTTCTTCTCCAGCGACTGATGCTTTTTTGAAAATATTATTTTCAGAATCCCCACGGGTCGCGATCTGGTTCATTCGATAAAGCCGTCTTCCGAGAGTACGGATCAACTTAATTGCAACCTTTGGATTTTTTGAAACAATGTCAGTAATGCTTTCTTCAACATGACGGACTTTGGCTTTTGTTTTCGCCCGAATCGTGGCGTCCCTCTTCATTCCAAGAATTTCGCTAAGTTCACCAAATATTGATCCAACTTTGTCTATACTACTGAGAACCTTATCGTCACGAATTACTTCAAGTTCTCCTTCTTCCAGAATACAGAAACCTTTGCCTAATTCGCCGCTTGGTAGAACATCTTCGCCTTCGTTATATTCTTGTTGCCTGATCATTATGAAATTGGAGTATGTTTATAATTGGCAAAAAAGTAACTTTATCAAATAAATTCGTTAGTCATTTTGAAGCCGCAAAGAATTAAAATAAACAAACCTACATCGACTCCTCGTAATTGTCGACATCGGTTTATCTATAAGCTAAAGCATTCTATCGCATGAGAAATGATTTGTATGACCTTATAATTATAGGAGGCGGTAGTGCTGGCTACGCAGCTGCGAGAACCGCTCACGAGGAAGGTGCTCGGGTAGCTCTGGTTGACGGGGCTAAAGAGTTGTCTGGATTGTGCATTTTACGGGGCTGTATGCCTTCCAAAACTTTGATTTATTCCGCTGAGGTGTTACACCTTGCACAAAAAGGGGAGGTTTTTGGCTTTGAAGCCGGAATGCCTCATTCGAATTTAGGAATGATGCAGGATAGAAAGAAAAAAATAATTAAGGAATTTTCCGATTATCGAACGGATCAGCTCGAGGATGGCAGATTTTCTCTTTTTCGGGAAAATGCATTTTTTCTCGATTCCCATACAATCAAATTAACTGGAGGAGATATTTTAGAGGGAAAGAAAATTTTACTTTCCACCGGATCCCGAATTCGAGTTCCTTCTATTCTTGGTCTTCGGGAAGTAAATTATAAAACAAGCGACGATGTTTTGAACCTTACTGATGTTCCAGAGGAATGCGTGGTCTTAGGAGGGGGAGTGGTTGCGTGTGAGCTCGCTCAATTTCTTTCAAGGGTCGGGTCAAAGGTTACGATTCTTCAAAGAAGCAATCGATTGATGAAAGATTTTCCTGAAGAAGCCTCCGAGGTTTTGGACGCTCAGCTCTGCAGTGAGGGAATCATTGTACGCAAGGGAGTCAGGTTGGAGAAATTTATCGGTCTCGAAAATGATCGAATTCAGATTCAAATGTCGATTGATGACAAAGAAGAAAAAATTGAGACTGGTTTTTTGTTTCTGGCACTGGGTAGAATTCCATCGATTGATTCCAAAAATATGGATGATATCGGCATTGAAAGATTAAAAACGGGCCACATCAGGACCAATGAATTTCAGCAATCGAATTTGCCCCATATTTATGCGGCCGGAGATTGCGCCGGTCCCCATGAAATCGTTCATGTTGCAATTCGACAGGGAGAGACTGCAGCTTTGCATGCATGTGGACTGTCTCCCCGGCCAATCCACTATGACCATTTACTCACAGTTGTTTTCACTGACCCTCAAATTGCCACCGTTGGATTAAATCCAGAGGATTTGAAAAGACTGGGCATCGAGTATATTTCTGCTTCCTATCCTTTTGATGATCANGGGAAATCCATTTTNATGGAGGCCAAGAGTGGATATGTTAAGGTACACGCGGAAAAATCAACTGGTCGTGTCCTTGGAGCTGAATGTGTNGGGAAGGACGCCGGNGANTTAATCCACTCTCTTTCGGTTGCAATTTCCTTNNGNGCCGGAGTTCATCAATTGGCGAANGCTGACTGGTATCATCCTACACTCTCTGAAATCTGGACCTATCCAATTGAGGACTTGGCTGNGGAAATACCCGACCCTGATCAAAAGAAATAGTACATCATNAAGATTGCACTTGCAGCCAGTCCACCCGCCCAAAACCTGTCTTCTTTATAAACCGGAATTCCAGAAATACTTGCCTGCAGCCTTGCGGATAAAAAGAAACAGCCGAATGTCCAGATTGATGCAATCCATGCTGCGATCGCCGGAGTGATTCCGTTGAGAAATACCAGTGTTCCAAGTAATCCGTAAATAGTTAGTGTCAAAAGCAGAATTTTAAAAAAGACCGAAAGTTCAGTGGCAGTGAATATTCCAAGCCCCGTCCAAGTGAGCTTGGCTTTTTCCTGGTCCGGTTTTCCAAGCTTGCTGACGACGACAAGTGTGACCAATGCGAGAATGGCAGCGAGAAAAACGCTGTGAAAAAAGTTTAATTGCTCACCAAAGACCAAACTGGCTGTGGGGTGGTTTCCTATTGAAGCGGCATAAACTGGGGGCAAAAGATAGGAGAAGAAAATACCGGAGATTATTGCGGCCAATCCACCCGCTGCCGTTGCCCCTTTCCATAACATGCCCATAAAGAAGGCAACCACTAGCCCACCGACCAGTTTACTTTGGTGCGAGGCGACATAGGTGAAGAAATTATCCTCGGTGTTTGGATCCATAATGAAGATGGTAAGAATGGCCGAGCATATTACCAGCCCGGCAATGCACCATCTGCCCATGCTGATGAGTTCAGCTTCGGAAGCCTCGGGCTTGAGGTACTTTTTATATAAATCGAAGATTAAAAGCGTTGCGGCTGAGTTCATCATCGAGTCGACGCTGGATAGAATTGCTCCAATCAACCCTGCAGCCACCAGTCCTACCAGCCCGGCTCCTGCCTGAGCCACGATTTCGCGCATGAGAAGCGGAAATGCAGTGTCCCCGTCCACCGCCACTCCGGGCATTCTTTCACTAAATAGATAATAGGCAGCTATTCCGGTACCGATTGAGAGGAATGGAATTAGTAACTTAAAGAAGCCAGCACCGATAATTCCAATGCGAGCTTCTCGCTCTGTTCTTGCCGCCAAGGCTCGTTGGACAATGAACTGATTGGTTCCCCAATAGTAAAAGTGCAGGACTAGTAATCCGGAAAGAACCCCGGTCCAAGGACGTTTGGGGTGGTCAGAGGGAAGGTAGAGATGCATCAGGTCTTTCCCTTCCCGGTCCAGTTGCCTCATTCCGTCCCATCCTCCAATTTCCGCTGAACCAAAGGTTAAATAAGCAACGATTGAAGCCCCTACCAGCATAAGCAACGACTGGATCACATCGGTGATGATTACCGCCTTCAGTCCACCTAAAATAACATACGAACCGGTGACCACCGCCATCACCAATATACCAATAACATAATAGGTGTGATTGATACTTATTTTTTGAGGATTTCCCGTACTTGCAGAGGCAAGCACCTCCTGTATGTGACTGTCTTCCACGAGCAGAATATTGACTGACCTGGAACCGATGTAAAATGCGGGAACCATCATCACGAATACGATAATTGATACCATGATCAGGGAATAAGCGATCCGGCACTTGTCGTCGTAACGTTTACTGAGGTAATCGCTCAGGGTGAAAACATTGAGTTTCCTGTAGACAGGAAGAAAAAAGTAGCACATTAACAACAACCCGGCGATTGCAGTGATCTCAAAGTGGCTTTCAACAAACCCCAGGCTGAATCCAACCGCCATCATACCTACGATGTGATTTGCGGATATGTTCGAACCAAAAATAGAGCCTGCGACTCCCCACCATCGGGTTTCCCTTCCCGCGAGAAAATAATCCTCCGTGTTGTTTTCACTTCGACCCACTAAAAGCCCCAGTCCCATTACAGAAATCAAGGAACCAAAGAAAATGACCAAGTCGAGAGTGGTTAGGCTGTTCATGATATCAAAATAGTGATCCCGACTTATTGCGTAAACTTATTTCTTGCACCGGGGATGAGTTCGACAAGTAAGTCCAAGCAGTTTAAAAAAAAATCATGTTCGCAAATTTTATTTCTATGATTGGATTCGGTTGTTTTCTGGTATTGATTTACGGATGCGGTTCCGAAGCGAATTCTTCAAGTGAAGAATTTCCCTCCTCTGAGCAAAGCCGATCCAAATCCATAGATCATTCCGGAGCTATGAAGATTGAGGATGATACAAACGATTCCATTGAATCCATTCCGACAAGTCCTAAAAATAGCGAATCCGTACTTCATGAATCCAAGGCGGACTCTTCACTAGAAATTACTAAGATTCAGGAAATCCTTACCCGTGCAAATCCTGAATACCGCGGGCAGGGCAAGTTTCACCAGGAAAATGGATTGATCGTTGCCGCTGAGTTTCCTGCCTGCGGATTACGCGACTTATCCCCCCTTAGAGGACTGGATTTGATGGCCCTGGACCTCAGCGGAAATCCGGTTCGGGAAATTCGTCACCTCAAGGGAATGCCCCTGCGTACATTATTTTTGGAAAATACAAAAGTAGAGAGTCTTCGAGATCTAAAAGATGCTCGATTGGTCGAACTTCGACTCAATAATTCCCCCGTCTCATCCCTCCAGGGACTGGAAGGACAGCCACTGGAAAATCTCTATGCAGTCGGTACCCGCATCACCGAAGTTTCCGCTCTCAATGCCTCCAATCTTAAACAGCTCTGGCTTTCCGAATCACCGGTTTCAGATGTCTCTGGATTAAAGGGACTACCCTTGGTCAGTCTTACCCTGTATCGAACTTTTGTGTCTGATCTTTCCTTTGTGAGGAAATTACCAGTTCTTCAAAGGCTGCATATTGGAGACACCTTGATTGAAGACCTTTCTCCATTGGATGGACTCAATCTTACACGACTGGTATTCAGCCCTGATCGAATTAAGAAAGGATTAGACATTGTTCGTAATCTGCACGGATTACGAGAGATTGGAACCGCCTTTGATGACCAGCGCCGAGACCTCACATCACCGGAACTTTTTTGGCAAAATTTCTAAAGGATTTTATTCCCCATCAGGCGGTGAAAATTTTGTCTTTAGTTTTATTAATTTCTTTTTGAGCTGATTGATTTCTTTCTTCATCGAAGGATTGGAAATTAAATTATTGAGTTCCTGCGGGTCATTCTTGAGGTCGTAAAATTCCCACTTTCCATGCTCGTAGAATGAAATAAGTTTGTACCTTGTATCTCGCACCCCTTCATGCCTGGGCATATTATAGGGCCCTCTTTTTTCCAGAGTGCCACCGTCGAAATATTGATAGAGAATTTCTTTTCGCCAATGATCACCTGTATTACCGGATAAAATTGCTTGCATGGGCAATCCATGAACGGCCTCTGGAATATCAACCCCTGCGGCTTTCAGGAAAGTGGGTGCAAGGTCGATATTCTGGACTAATTTATTAATCTTGGTACCCGGCTTTATGACTCCATTCCAGCGCATCAATAAAGGAGATTTGAAACTCTCTTCATACATCCACCGCTTTTCCGCCCATCCATGTTCACCGGTGAAGAATCCTTGGTCGGAACTATAAATCACCAAGGTATTTTCCGACAATTTTTCTTGATCCAAAAATCGAAGAATCCGGCCCACTTGCTCGTCCAATCCATCAATGCACCGGACATAATCCTTGATGAAGCGTTGGTAGGTGTAAAGAACTCCTGCCTGTCCCTCCAGTTTTCCAAGTTTTTTTAATTTTCGAAACTTTAAGTTTCTCGGGTCGTAAGCTCGGTGCCAAGCCGTGCGTTGAGAAGGATTCATTTCCTGAAGAAAGGGTGGACGAATTCCTGGATTTTTTTCGATCTCTTCCCGGGTGGGGGCAATATTCAATACATGTCCCTTCATTCCTTTCAGGGCCATCCATGTTTCAGAAACAAATGAGGACCGAGTGGAAAAATCATCGAAGAAAGTATCAGGCACGGGAAATTCATAATCCTCGTACTTTGACATTTGATTGGTCGGTGGAAGACGATGTATATGGGGCACCTTAAATTGAGCACACAGAAGAAAAGGTTTTTCCTTTTTCCTGTTTATTAACCATTTGAGTGCTTTATCGGTAATTATTTTGGTGGAGTGCCCGACCACTCTTTTATCTCCTTCTGGCGATAGAAATGTGGGATTGAAGTAGGATCCTTGTCCTCCTTTACCGGATAATATTTCCCAGCTTTGAAATTCATTGGTCGGATTGCCCTTGAGGTGCCATTTACCAATCAATCCAGTCTGGTACCCCGCTTTTGCAAGTTCCCTCGGATAGACCCACTGCTTCCCGTTCCAGGGTGAACTGTTTCCAATCACGCCATTGGTCGTGCTGTGCTTGCCGGTGAGAATGGCCGCTCGGCTGGGACAACAAATTGAATTTACATTGAAAGAGTGGGTGAACAGGGCACCTTCCCTGGCAATTCTATCGAGGTTGGGAGTCTGGTTAATTGATCCCGGGTAAGCCCCAATTGTACGGATGGCATGATCATCGCTAAATAAAAAAAGGATATTGGGGCGATTTTCTGCCACCAGTCCGAAGGGTACTAAGAGAAAAAGAAAAAGCTTCCATTCATAATTTCTAATCGTGTTCATGCAGGTGCTATTTATTGATCGAGTAAATCGAAGAGAATTTGTTCAGTGGACCGGTTTTCTTTGCGACGGGCATGGTACATATTTTGAGTAGCCTGAGTCACAACTTCAACAAGTTCGGAATATTCTTTGCCCGCCACATCAATGAATCCACATTGGTGATTTTCACGATCCTTTCTACCCGCCGCGGATTGATCAATCCATTGAAACCAATGAACCCCGACAAATCGCGGATCTGCCAATGCGGAGGCAAGGTAATGGGCAAAGGAGAGTGCCCGTTGTCGCTGGTCCGCCGAACCGGAAAGTCCGGGGCTTGGAACGCCGCGGTCAACTGCTCCGAAATGAAATTCGCTTGCGAGAATGGGAATGTCCGCACCCTCCGGAATCTGCCAGGACCGAACTCTTGAGTCATAGACATTCACCGAAAATACATCCACTGAACCAAGTGCTCCGCGGCCCAGTACATTGGGCCCGCGATGGGTCCGGCATCCCAGGTAGAGGGTGCTGGGTAAAACCTCATTGATTGCCGCCTTACATTTCCGGAAAAACGTCTCGACAAAAGGGAGGTAAAGTTCGTTCAAATCTTTGATTTGCGCGGGTTGGGTAGGTTGGTTCCTTTTTTTAAGTTCTGCCAAGGCCCATTTCTTGGTGGGATGATCGTCTGGCATCGATAAAATTTTATCACCAATTCGATCGGGCCACTCCAATTCATTTCCAATAAATATTCCCAGCAAGTATGGATCGTCCTTTGCCCAGAGGAGCTTTTTTAGATTTTCTTCGATGTCGGATTGAAAGTCTGGACGAAAGGGGGAGGGAAATTTTCTATGACCACTGGCCTGCCACCAAATTGAAGACATTAATACATAGGGAGTCTTTCGATCTTTTTGCAATTTTTCATCTGACCAACATGCCAGTGTATTCAATCCCCATGCCCGGAGACGGTCATGCGTGCCACGATCGACAATTTCTTCCCATTTTTCTCCAAAATACCGGCGGTAGTTAAGGGCGGGAAAATTTACAAATTGCCGCCCCCCGACTTTTCGCAACCCAGTCCATTTCAAATAGTCATTATTATCCGGTAAATAACTAAAAAAGTTTTGCTTTGCCCGGTCCGGCTCAGCCAGAGTTTCGGCCCGACTTCCGGTCAAGCAGGGACCCACCGAAAAAAACAAATTTCCTTCCGGGTCAACCATCCACCATTTACCCTTCACTTTTTCCGTTCGAAATCTTCCACTTGCTTCAAGTTTTGGACCGTCGATCCATCCACCAAATGAACTGAGCTTTTTCTGTTCCGCTAAAATTTTTGCCTGACGAAAACTTTGATTCATTGTTTTTCGGGCTTCTTCTAAATTTTTTGCTTTGCCCGGCCATTCGATGGAACGAACTTGTCCGAGATCATCAAGGTAAGGGAGTTCTTCCAGTCTTTGTTTCTGAATTTGTTTATTTTCCCAGGCAAGAAATGGAGATTTTATCAATGCATTGACTCTTCCCGAGGAGGACCGAATATCCAGGGTTATTTCACGAATGTCATTCGGGAAGAACCTTCTCCAGTGCAGACGGTGTCCATCAGGGCGTCCAAGTTGTTGTTTAAAAACCGGGGGTCCATTGTAGCTCTCCTCGACCATTGGAAAAGGAAAGCCCAGGGCGATATTTTCCCAACTGGGGGCAACTGCGAATCCAACTGCGTGGTGCGACCAACTGGTCAGGTTTCCATTATTGATTCTTCCTTCAATTGTGGTGACTCCGGCATCCCAATTCTGAATCGGGATACCAATGTATCGATAGTTGCTGATGTCCCATTTTTCTTGGGATTGTGGAACAAGGACTATTCTTACCGGGCTCTTTCCTTCGATTTTAAATTTTTGATTCCAGTTTTGGACTTTTGCATGGTTTCTATTTTTTATTTTGCAAATGAGTTCCGCTCGTGGATTCATTACTTGCATGGAATGAATTACGGGTTTTGAATGTTTCGGATTTTTATTCCTGTTGATTCGAAAGGGCAGGGTGCTCCGGGCAGATTTTATAATCTTTTTTAAGTTCCGATGCATTCGTTCGACGCGCTCGGACATTAAATCTTCTTCTATTCTGTTCTTTGTTTCCATGGGGTCGGAATCAAGGTCATAGAGTTCAATTGGATCATGATTTTTTGTGACGATTAATTTCCAGGAGTTTTCCCTCAGTGCTTTTTTGGATTGTTGTCCAAAAAAAGTACCAGTGTTTGATTGAATTAGTAATGGAGTACGGGGAGTTATTTTTTGACTAAGCAGAACGGGTAGAAAGGACTCACTGTCCAGGCCCTGATTGGAGTCCATTGGTTGGACCGTGAGTTCGGCCAGTGTTGCGTAGAGGTCTTGAAGTCCAACTAAAGAATTTGATACACTTCCGGCTTTCACCAAAGAGTTGTTCTTTCCATTCCCCCAGCGAACAATCAGGGGCACCCGGTGTCCGCCCTCATAAACCTGTGCCTTACTCCCCCTGAATCCATGGTTTGAATTGTGATCGCCTTTGTACTGTCCAACGGGCCCGCGGGAAAGACCGCCGTTGTCACTGGTAAAAATAATCAGGGTATTCTCCAGTTCCCCGTTTTTTTGTAATTTTTCAAGAAACATTCCCAGTGTGTGGTCTGCCTCTACTAGCATATCTAAATGGGAATCGATTGTGACTCCCCTGACTTTTTCCCCTGCTAATTCATCCGGCGGGGTGTGTGGAACATGACACGATTGGCTGCAAAAGTGCATAAAGAATGGTTTTCGAATTCCTTTTTTTTGATTCTCCATGAAATGTTGATCGAGAAATCCGAGCGCTTTTCTGGTCAGGACCGGGCCCGCCTGTGAGGAGTCCCAGTCTGGGGAGCCAAATCCATCGGCTTCAATCACTGAACTTCCATAAGTACCCACTTTCCATTCACGCAGTTCTGATTCCTCTCCCACCAAAATTCCATTTTCAAATGCGAGGTAGGGAGATCCCTGAATGCCCTGGGGCAGTTCATAGGAATAATTGAATCCAAGAGAGGCGGGTGTATCTTTAACCCGGCGAGAGAAATCAAAGTCTTTGTACCCACCGATGAGGTTTAATTTTGCTTTGCCGGTGGATTTACTAAACACCTTTCCGCCCAAATGAACTTTTCCCAAGAAAGCAGTTTCATAACCGGCGTCACTCATTAGTTGACCGATTGTTTTTTGACCCGGTAAAATTTGTGACGGCATATTGAACAGCCAGGTCCCGTTTTCATTTCTTCCACGCCATGGATAGTTGCCGGTCATTACACTGTATCGGGTGGGGGCACACACGGCGGCCGGTGCGTGGGCATCAGTAAAGCGCATTCCCTGTTCCGCCATTCTCTCGAGGTTCGGCATTTCCACCTTGCTGCTTGAATTATAGGCCCGGCAATCTCCCACGCCCATGTCGTCCATCAGAAAAATCAGTACATTCGGCGGGGCCATTCCCAACGGCATCGCGGATACTGAGAAGTGAAAAGAAAAGGCAGAAAATACCAGAGTAAGAAAGCGAATCATCAACAAATTAAAAAGTTTGAGGTTCTTCACGGAAAGAATTTTTCCATAAAGAACCTCAATAAAAGTAGTGAAACCAGGCGGTGGTTGTTATTTGGCTTCCTTGATCGACATAACAAAGGTCATCAAGGTAATCTTGGCGCCTTCCTTCTTTTTGACCTTGGCCTTAAGTTTGACTTTTTTATTGAGCATATCGCCCACTTTTTCCTTCACTCCGTCATTGAAGCCATAGTATCTTTTTTTGTCTGCGTCATCGGTAAAAACAACGGCTCCCTTATCGTTTTTGATAAATTTACCAGTGGCTTCAAGTGTTTTGGCTTCTTGGGCAAATCCAAGGTTTGCAAAAAATGCTCCCAGAGCAAGAAGGGCAAGTAATGTAATTCGATTCATTTATTTTTTGGGTTGTAGGTTATATATTTGGGCTTGAAAGAGCTTATCCCTTGTTTTTTTTATGGGCATGAAATTCGGGCCAGGACAATTTGCCATCATTATTGGTATCGGCGGTTGGGTTTTTCTTGAAATATACATTTTTCCAATTATCTGCTTCCAGTGCCTTTTTTTCTCTTTCAGACATCTTTTGATGGGCATGATGCTCAGCCCAGGAGAGTGCGCCATCCCCGTTGGTATCTGCGGACGGATTTTTCTTAAAATACATTTCCTTCCAGTACTCATTACTTTTTGGTTTTTCGGGGATACTATCTGGGATTATCGCAAGCAATTGGGAGCGGTATTTTTGAAGAGTTTTTGAATGACTTTGATCAAGGGCTAAATTTTTCCACTCATGATCATCCTTGGCAGTGTGGTAAAGTTCTTCCTTTCCATTTTCATATCGGACATACCTCCAATCCTTGAAACGCAGGGAGTAACTTTGATAGGCGGGATCATAGTACTGGGCCCATTTATAAAGTGCGGTGATGGCATACTCGGGACCCTCCCAGGTACCATTTTCCGGATCTTCAAGCAGTGGCTTGAGGGAAAATCCATCCAGGGACCTTCCCTTTTCATTTTTCCTGGTATTCTCAGGCAATCCACAAAGATCAATCAGGGTGGGGTAGAGGTCCACCAAGGAAACCGGCAACTTGCATTCCCTTCCCTTCGAACCAATTCCTGGAGCCCGGACGATAAAAGGAATTCGCGTACTCTCCTGCCAAAGGGAGTTTTTATAAAGGTAGTCCTTTTCTCCATTTCCCCATCCATGATCACTGGTAAATACAACGATTGTGTTTTTATCCAATTCGGTTTCCTCCAGGGCGAGCAGGAGATCCCCGACTAAATCGTCGACCGATGCAACCGATGCCAAGTACGCCTGAATAAATTTTTTCAAGGCCTGTTCACGGTCTCCTTTATAGGATGCGACCAGACTGTCGTACATCTTGACACCACGGTCTCCGCTACGATCGTCCTCCTTGGAACTGACTGTTTTTTTGTAGGTGTCTTCGGCGTCGCCTTTTTTGATTTTCGGAAGTCTGATCGAGTCGAGCGGAAAGCGGTCAAAATATTCCTGCGGAACAATTAAAGGAGTGTGTGGACGAACAAATCCAACTCCCATGAAAAATGGCATTTGTGAGTTTGAATCAGCCAACTCCTTCAACCGCTCAACCGCCCACTGGGCATTCAGTTCGTCACCGGTTGGATCACGGTCCTCGTCAGATTCATATTTCATTTGCCTTTGTGCCCTCCATCCCCCCGTCACCCAAGAATAAGACTTTCCATTTTGTGGATTTTTTCGGTCAGACATTTTTTCCAGTGGTCCATAATTCCCGTCGATAATTCCAAAATCATCACGAAAGGGAGCGGGCACGGTTAAGTTGGGAATCTTATCTTTCCCATCAAATAAGAAAGGTCCGTAGTCAGAAGGATGTCCAAATTCCTTCCATTCCTGCCTGTCCCGATTATGCATCACCTTTCCGGTTCCCAGTGTATGGTATCCATTTTTCCCAAAATGATCCATCATGGTGCGGGAATTCTGGAGGATTTCATTTTTATCCCAATCCTCGAATCCAAACTGCCGGGAAGTATGCGGATAGATTCCGGTGGCAAAACTGGCCCGGGAAGGGTTGCAGATTGGAATGTTACAATGTGCCTGGGTAAAGGATACTCCGCTGTCGATCAGTTTTCGAATATTCGGGGTCTTGGATTGTGGGTGTCCGCCAAGAGTTTCGATGTAATCATTCAAGTCGTCGCAAACAATAAGGAGGATGTTGGGTTTCTTTCCAAATCCGAAGTGTGCAAGACACAGAACAATAAGAATGAGCGGGGTAGTTCTTCTCATAAAGGGTGTCTAATAGAGGATTTTTTGTTATATTTTACAACCAAATTTATTTTTTCTTCGCCAAAATTCCCAGTCCTTCAAAATAGGCTTTTGATGGAGGTTGGAAATAAACTAGTCTGATTTTTTTAATTCTCGACGAAGTTTTTTCCAGTGCTTGATTCTCTCTGCAATTGCCTCTTCCGCACCTGAGCACTTTGGTTTGTAGAGGGAAAGTGGATGTTCGAGGTATTTTTGACCGGATAGGTTGTCCGGAAAATCGTGACTGTAAAGGTATCCCTCTTCGTTTTCATCCCGATGCTTTTTGTTCCTGCCATGACGGTCTTGAATGGCAGTCGGAATTGATTGCACAGGATTTTCCCGAATGGCTCGTTTAGCGGAAGCCAAGGCCAAGGTGGAGCTGTTACTTTTCTGGCTGGTTGCGAGAAAGAGTACACAATGAGCGAGGGTAAGCTCGCATTCGGGCAGTCCAATTGTTTCGCAGGCCCGAAAGGTCGCATCTGCCAGAAGCAAGGCCCGGGAATCTGCCAGCCCGATATCTTCCGATGCAAAAATCACGAGTCTGCGGGCTATAAATCTTGGATCCTCCCCACCCACGAGCATCTTGGCCAACCAGTACAAGGCAGCGTCCGGATCATTTCCCCGCATGCTTTTGATCAGGGCGGAAGCAGTGTCGTAGTGTTCGTCCTCATCGCGGTCGTAACGAATGCTTCTTTCCCTGGCAAATATAGCAACTGTGTCGACCGATACCCTTTCCCCTGGTGCCAGTCCTTCCACCACGACTTCCAGTATATTATAGGCCTTTCGTAAATCTCCTTCCGACAGACGGGCAATTTGATTAATTGCCTTTGGTTCGGACCCGCATTTTCGAGATCCTAGACCATTTTCCTGATCCTCGATGCAAACGAGCAGGGCTTTCTCAATTTCCTCCACCGGTAAGGGTTCAAGAGTAAAAAGTTGACTTCGGCTGAGCAGTGGATCGATCACATAGTAGCGTGGATTATGAGTGGTTGCTCCAATCAGGCGGGCCTCTCCGGATTCAATGTCAGGCAGGAGTAAATCCTGTTGGGCTTTATTGAACCGATGAATTTCATCGATGAATAGGTAGCACTTGTCCGCTCCATAGTAGCGGGCGAGTTTTAAGGACTCCCGTAATTCGGTGACATTGGAAGTGACCGCGTTGAGCTGAATTAATTTACACCCTGCTTCTTCGGCAATCACATGGGCCAGGGTGGTTTTTCCGGTACCGGGCGGACCGGTAAGAATTAAATTCCCCACCCGGTTTTCACGAATTAATCGAGGGAGCAGACAATCTTTTCCAAGCAGGTGAGATTGTCCCCGTAAATCCTCTAATTTTTTGGGACGCATTCGTACGGCCAACGGCTTGTTCATCCAGTTTCCTTCAATCTATTCAATCGCTTCACAGGCTTTGTACTATTCCCACCAAGTGAATGATTTAAAGCTTAATTGTAGACCCCGAGCGGAAGGACTGGTCCGCGGCCAGTACGATCTCACTTGCCCGGATAGCGCTGTTTTGATGCTCGGTGAGATCAATTTCTCCAAGTATTCCCCGAAGAAAAAACAATTGTTCGCGCCGGCACAATTCCTCGTGGTTGGGTTCATCCTCTAAGTCAATGAATTCATCATTTTTTTCCCAATCTCCCTGATCATTTTTCACACTTCGATGCACCAGGATTCGTTCGGTTTTGGTGTGGGCATCGATCGTGGATGATTTTCCACGGGAGGAAGCATCCGCGGCCACGATACTGGCACTCCCGAGTGGTCCGACCACATCCTTCACAAAAAATGCAGTCTCACTCATCATGGGTCCCCAACCCGCTTCGTACCAGCCCACGCTCCCGTCCTCAAAGGTAACCTGCAAGTGCCCGTAATTGATTTTGTCCGGAGGAAGTTCCTTGCTCAGTTGAGCACCAAGTCCGGAAACGCGTACGGGTTTGGATCCGGTGATTTGACACATCACATCGACATAATGCACCCCACAATCAACGATCGGAGAAATCGAGGAGAGCAATTCCTTGTGGGTTTCCCAATTCTTGCCGTAGGATTGTTGGTTCAGGTTCATCCGCATCACCAAGGGTTTGCCAAGGGTTTTGGCCACCTCCACAAACTTGATCCAACTGGGATGCTGCCGGAGGATGTATCCAACCACCAGGGCTTTGCCCTGGCTCCTGGCAAGTTCAACAAGTTCCCGGCATTGTTCCGTGGTTTCGGCCAATGGTTTTTCGATGAATACATGACAGCCGGCTTCCAGTGCGATCTTGGCGAATGAATAATGTGTGTCCGGATAGGTCGAGAGGCAAACCGCGTCCGGTTGCCAGTCTGATAATGCTTGCCCGTAGTCATTTGCCTCCGGAGTTCCCTCCGGTAACTCGGCCATCAACTTTGCCCGCGATTCCGGCCTTCGGGTACAGACCGCGACAATTTCGAATTCGGGAATGGAGGCATAGGCAAGGGCGTGGGATCGGCCCATATTGCCGGCTCCGACCACAAGGACTTTAATTTTTTGATTCATCATGAGTGAACAGAATTAACTCAGTATTTAATCAGCAGGGCGGTGATGGCGAATCGATTTATTCGGTATTTTGCCAAAGAATATGGAGACTACTGGAAGAAGAGAGAAACAATGAAGTAAAAAATTTTCTTCGGGAAAATTTAATAGGGCGGTGTGAGACATAAGCGGAAACCACGATATTTGTATTGATCATTTAAATTTGCTTTTCTTTTTGCATTTGAAGTGGCTGAAACCTTTTTTCCCCAAGCTCCTCCTCCTCTTGTAACACCAGTAATTTCAGGGACTTTTCCAAGGGGATCTATCACTTTTTCTTTTTTATATAATTCAAGAATATCGATTGTCCACTCCCATACATTTCCATGAAGTTCATAAAAACCCCATGGATTTGCAAGATATGTTCCTACCT
>PBSV01000004.1 GCA_002726435.1 Opitutia bacterium
TCGAATGCTTCTCTATGCTTGGGGACAATTTGATCCGCTTGCAGCTATCGATTATTGCAAAGAAAGAGCTTCGGGAATCGGAGCGGGATTTGCTACTGCCGGAGTGTTGGAAGGTTGGGCCAGTCGTGATCCTCAATCCGCCCTGACCTGGGTGGAATCACCAAAAAATGCAGGCATGGCCAAGCTCTACAATTTTGGATTGATCCGGGGATGGGCGAGTAGTGATTTGGACGCTGCTAGCAATTATGTAGAGAGATTAGAGAGTAACGAGGACCTCAATAAAATATCCGGTATTTTGATTGATCAAAATAAAAAACAGGGAGGTTTTGCCCAGGCTTCTTCCTGGGCGAACTCTCTTGCGAATGGTCAACTTAAGGAAGGGGCCTTTAGTAGTATGAGTCGCAAATTTGCCCGAGATCAGCCGGAAAAGCTCGCACAATGGATGAAGATTCACGCCAATGAAAAATACGCCGCTAATGCCTTTGAGAACCTTGGTAAGCGATGGAGTGAAACTGATCCAAAAAGTTCGATCGAATACTTTTCAAATTTGCCGAGAGGAAAGTCACAAGAAATGGGTATCAAAGGTTCAATTTCGAACTGGGCGAAACAAGACCCAGTTGCCGCAGGAGAGTGGCTTAATCAAAGAGATTCAGGCCCGCAATTGGATTCAGCCTTGGCGGCTTATGCATCCACCGTATCAATCATTGATGGGGGGGCGGCAATGGAATGGGCGGTATCAATCTCCGACTTTGAATTGCAGACCTCGGTGATCAAGAAAGTTGGGCAGGAATGGTATCGGCAAGACAAAGATGCGGTGGACATTTGGCTTCCAGAGAGTGGACTTTCCAAAGAAGAACAAAAAAAAATTCGCAACCCGCCCAAAAAAAATTGGTGGCAAAGATTGCAGGAACGATAAAACCTTAAGAATTATCCTTCGTTGGAAGATTCATTGCTGAGTGCCTCCAATTCTTCTTCCAGAATTACTAAATATTTTGATGGATTTTTCTTGAATTTCGGAAGGCAAGGTTTGCAGCAAAATTTTATTGTGATCCCGTCGTGTTCGTAAGTAAAAGGCACCATATTGGTTCCTTCTTCATCAAAATCATTTCCAGTTACAATGCAGAAATCTATCGGATAGAATGCGGGTTCGCCGCTGGTTACATCTGTTTCTGTGTCAGGAGTTTCATTCGAACATCCACATGCCGCGAGCATGGAACCAATCGCCGCAAAAGAAATAAGAAAATGTATGAAGCTAAATATTGATTTCATGGAAAAAAATTATTGCACTTTTTTTCACTGGTCAAGCACCCACTTGATCAATAAATCTCTCGGGCCCGCAAGTTACGGAAAGCGACAATGCCTCCTTTCCCATGGTGCTGAATCCCAAACTTTCCCTCAAGTGATTGATCGTCTTGAAACTCAGAAATTAGCTTCCTGTTCAAAAAGGTCTTTATGATCGTACCTTTGCATCGTACTCGAGCATGGTTCCATTTCTCAGGCTTAAATAATCCAATTGCCCTTTCCTCATATTCTTTTTCTTGTTCTATGCTAGGGTAAAGCCATCCACCCAATCCAATTCCATAAACCGCTCCTGATTTTCTTCGATCGATTTCAAATTGATACCCAGTTGGTTTATTTCTTCCTTCAATCAGTCTGAAGCCCAGTCCTGAATTAAACCCTTCGTAATCATGTGGAATTTTAACTTCACACTGAACCTCAAAATCTTTCATCTGTACTTCCGTGAGTACCCAAACATTCACCTTGGAGAGCAAGTGCAGTTCCTGATTCACTGCCTCGAATCTTTGAACTTGGTTACATGCGTTCCAGCCCTTTGTGGTTTTTCCATCGAACAGATCAATCCACTTTGAATAGTTCTCCTGTGCCTCTAATAAAATCACTAACAGAAAGAACCCAACCAAAGGAAAGAAAATTTTCACATTGATTAAGAAAGATTAAGCGGACCACCTTGGCAAAGGCTTGGATTTCCAAAAGTCTGAATGGTATGACCAAAGCCATGAGCCAGGGTAAGAAGTAATCGATTGTGTGCACTGTTTTCACAACTCATCGACCGACCCATCCGGTAACCGAGTCCTCCCCCGATCAAAACAAACGGAATATTATTAAGAGTATGGTCATTTCCTTTGCCCAATTCATTGGTCCAAATTACCAAGGTGTGATCGAGCATGGATCCATTTCTTCCCGGTTCCGGAGTAGCTTCGAGACTNTTCAATAAATAGGCGAGTTCTTCGGCAAACCATGTGTTAATCCGAANTAATTTTTCATAGGCACCACGATTTTTGTCTGGTTCATGNGAGAGAGTATGATGCCTGTCCTCGATATCCAACCAACTCATTTTGGCCTGGCCAACGGATTTTGTAAACTGAAGCGTTGCGATGCGTGCGAAATCATTGACTAAAGAGTTTACCAATAGATCGATTTGCAGGCGGCCCAGTCGTGGAAGATTGTCATTCAAGTTACCAATTCCCTCAGGTAATTCTGGTGGCTTGGAAAAGAGATTAGCAACAGAACCCTCCGACGAATATTCCCGGTCCATTCGCTCAACAAGTTTGGCATGGTCGATAAGAAGCTTACGGTCTGAGTGCGGGAGCATATTGGCGACCTTCCCGAGATCACTCTTTAAGTCGTCGAGTACAGCTCGAACTCTCTTCTTCTCTCTGACATTCCCATAGAGTTTAGAATAAGCTTCGTAGGGGTCGGTTAATGGAGCGACCGGTTGGTTTGGCCCATCGTAGGACATCCTCGTCCAAGGGTCCGCACGATCGAGAACGCCGACTCCAAAATGCAAAGCTCCAAACCGAGTACGAGTCTCGTTTTTGGATTGAAGAAAGTGAGAAATTTCCCGGTCGATTGAAATCCCCCTGGGCCAACCAGCCGGAGTATTAGAACCACCCATTACATTTCCTGGGAAAAGCTCGATTCCGGTTAATAGGCAGCCCATACCACGCATGTGATCGTCACCATCACCACGCACTTTGTTGTGCAGGTCTCTTAGGACAAGCATCTTGTCGTGGAATGGCTCCAGCGGTTTGAGGATTGCCTTGTGTTCAAAATCAACACCATTAATTTGGGGCCAGAATTGATCGGGTATCACTCCATTGGGAGTAAACATAATAATCAGTCGCTGTTTAGGAGTCGTGACCGATTTTGGTTCTCCAAAAAGCGAGGATGCTTGCGAAAGAATCGGCAAGGACAATCCGGACAGCCCAAGTTTCATCAAGGCGGTACGACGGGTCATTGGATCGAGGTGCATAATTATCTAGAACTTAAGGTTGAAATTCAAATCCATCACAGGCCGCCCGCAGACAGAGTTGTAGGTATAGTTCTTTGAGATTGATTTCACCTCTACCAAGCATTTCCGATAAATTTAAAAGATCAAGATTAGAGTAACTTTCAGGCGACTGTTTTGAGACATACCTAGCCAGTTCATAGACAAAGGATTTTGCGGATTGAGGGGAATTCAACGCTTGTTCAAGCAAGTCATCGGGCCCATTCAACTCACGGGCGATGCCATCGCGATCAAGGAAATTTACTTTTAAATCAATTGGATGGTCGCCAATTTTTAATCGGGTTCGACCTGTTGCGTCGAATCCTTCCAAAGAAAAGCCAGTTGAATTTATGACATCGTGACAACTCATACAGTTTGCCGGCTTAGTGATTGAAGTTACTTTTTGACGCATGCTCCAATCAGGGTCAAAGTCGCTGTCACTGAAAGAGATTGCCTCTTTGGGCGGTCGTAGATTACGGCCTAGAATTTTACGGCTTACAAAAACCCCTCGATGAATTGGAGAGCTTTCTTCAGAATATGAAAAATTTGCCAATAAATAGGGATGAGTATGCAAACCATGTCGGCCTAAACCTCTTGAATCAGCTGAAATGAATTCCGATTTTTCTCTATCAACGGGGAAGGTAAGGTCATAAAATTGAGCGATTTTGTGGTTGTATTTAAAAGTAGGCATGCGGAGCAAATCCTTAAAAGTTCCTTTATTTTCCCAAACTGTTTTCTCAACTGAGCTTAGTATGGAATGCCTCAAATCAGTAAGTAAACTGGGAGAAAATTCCGGGTGAACCTTTCTACTTTTTATCGGAAGTTCCTTGGTGTTCATTTCTAACCAGTGAATTAAGAAATGATTGAATTTCGCTTTGGAACGAGAATCCGAAAGCATTCGTTTGGCTTGTCCTTGTACTTGCCATTCCTTCACCAACTGCCCCCGATCAACCATGTGATTGAGTTTTTTATCAGGGACTGAGTCCCAAAGATACAATGCCAGCCGATTCGCGACTACTAAAGAGTCATTTTTCTTCCTAGTTAACCACTGCCATTCCGGATAGAGGAATCGGGGAGATTTCAGTGTAAGTAGAACTACTTTTTCGATGGAAGTTTGAAGCGGGGTTTGAGAATCAAAGTTTGAATACACGAAGAATTTCATGGTTTCATGGGATGGTTTCTTTCGAAAGGCCAATCGGAGGAATTCTTCAGCGATTTGAATTACTTTTCTTCTTGTTTCTGCATCCTCATTAGATTTGGTCAGGCCGTTGATTTTCTCACCCGCGTGATTGGCCGCTTCAAGCACCGCAAATGTAAGGGCTTCGTCCCAGGATTCGTCCACTTGGATTCCTCTTTCGAACCCATGAGAAAAATCGTCCGGGGGTAATTTCTTTTGACTTACAAAAGAGGCAGGCACGAATTGTGTGAATAAAAATTCAATGGGAATGTATTCTTTTTCTCCGATTGGAGTCTTCCACATTAATTCAATGGACGCCTGGGGGTCATTGAATTTAAAAAAATCGAGGCTGATCGGATAAGCTCTTCCACCCAACAAGAATATTTTTGCACTTACCTCACGAATCATTCCTGGACTCACTTTTTCTTCCAGTGTTGCAAGTCCCCTGGGCTGGTTTACACGAAGCACAAATCCGTTGGGAGAGCGGACGAAAAACTCATACCATCCCGATTCGCGAGGAATTATTGAACCTTCCCAATAGATTGAAAATTTATCCGCCTCCATCCCCTTTACAGGTGCCCGATTCCCAAAATCATGAACTATTCTACGATCCACGCGTTCAGTGACTTTTCTTTTTCGCTCGTTCGTTCCTTCAGCTTCGTAATACTTGGCTCGTAGTCCGTTTTCTTTTGTATTCACTAGGGGCCGCCCTTCAAACTCAGAAAAAATATCAGCCAAGGACTGCTTGAATTGCCGATTTGTTAAATGCGCCAACTGGATTTTCGATTCCTTTTTGAATCTCTCTGGTTTCTTGTAAAAGGACTCGTAGATAAAACTTGAAACTTGTTCTGCCTCCTTCCCCACAACCAGATCAGGGTCGTAGTCAGGCATTGTCTCGTCGATATAGCGGACAAGTTTTTCCAAGGGCCAATTACCGACTAAGGGCTTCGCGTATTCATTCTCCACGCCTTGTCCACGATCTCCGTGGCATTCAGCACAATGGATTGAATAGAGTTCCTTGCCACGGAGGGACTGTTTCAAATCTGCGTGAGCAGATTTAAATAAACTGGCAAAAAGGTAACCCGTTACAAAAAGTCTTTTCATTAAGCTCAGAATAACACTTATAAAAAATTGGGGATTAACTCAATACTCAGTGTTTGTGCAGTACGTTTTTTTGTACGGGCTAACTTCCTTTCACCGACTCTTCAGTTGCCAGAAAAACATTCTTTCCTCCTCTTTCCTAACTTCAAATTTCCTAGGTTTCCAATCTTCCAGTAATTTAAACCGAGGTTCGAAACGATCAATAATTTCTTCTCGGCTTGCTCCGAATGGAGGACCCTCACTAGTCAAAGGAAACTGAAAGTGAATCGCTAGAAAATACCCTCCGGGTTTAAGCCATTTTACTAATGCATCCGCATATTCGTCCCTTCTTTCAGGATCGATTGCACAATACAGGGTGTGCTCGAAAACGAGGTCATAGGGATTTTCTGGAAATTCGGTAAGGAAATCACCAGGAAAAAAGGCAAGATTCGATTGTTCTTCATAGCGCTCCCGGGCTTCGGCTAAAGCCTGATTAGAGAGGTCTAATCCTGTGGTTTCAAATCCTGCCCGGGCACAGGCGTAAGCATCATGACCTCGGCCGCAACCCGGAACTAATATTCGAGAGTCCTTGCTCAAGCTATACTTTTTTAGCCAGTCGACTAAACCTGGAGCCGCGTCTCCTTTATCCCAGGGAGTGTCTTCTTTTTGGTATCTTTTTTCCCAGTCAGTATCATTTGGCATGGGTAAAATCATATAGTTAATACCTTACTAGAGCAATTGTTTGATTTGGCGGTCGTGGTGCTTACTCAAAATCAACAGGCAAAATATCGAGCCAAAAAGTGCACAAGCCATATCGGACTGGGTGTCCCAAACATAGCCCTGAGTCCCTAGGAATGCATCGGCATCTTTTTCAATCAGAAGAGCTGCCTACCATTCAATCAATTCATAAAATGCACTGAATGCCAGACAGATAGAAACAATGATGAAATTTCTCCATCCATTTGCATTCAATAAATCCTTTCGCAGGAGTATTTCTCTCGCTATCAAGGCCGGAACGAATCCCTGCATGAAATGTCCGACTTTGTCGTAATTGTTTCGTTCCCAGCCAAATATCTAGCTGATCGAATCAAATAAGGAAACCTCGGCATAGGTATATTTTGCTCCGACCATGAGAACCATGCTATGGAGTAGAATCCAGAAGTAAAGCAAGGGAGTAAGGGGAAAAGATCTTCGGGTCTTGGCCATGACCAGAAGTCCGATGATCGCAGGTCCTGCCTCCAGTACCCAGGTCAGTCGGTCCTTGGGTTCGACACCTGACCAAATCAGAACGGCTAGGAATACACCAACCTAAAGGTAGAATTAAATACTCATTAGACTAGGTCGATTCATTTTTTTTGAATCTTTTGCCATTCAGCAAGGTACCGATGACCGTATATCGAATGAAAAACCTGTAGAAAAAAAGTAACAGGGAGGTGGTGACCACACAGACAAAAATTAGTTTAATAAAGATTGGAAATGTCCAATTCGAAACCCAAAATTGAATGATCTGAATAAGAGGCAGGTGGGCTATGTATAGCCAATAGGCGGAATCAGAAACGAACCGAACTTTCGTATTTTCTCGAATGAATAATTTGCGGAACCGTCCGATTAGACCGAAAATCATGAGCCACACGAAAAGAGCTGAGCAAAGTGAAATCAATCCATAATTCCATTCTTCGTCCTTGTCTTCCATGAGGAGCAGTGCGAGGGTAAACACAAGTACAGCCAAACTAAGTTGTACTTGCCATAAGCGTCCAACTTTTTCATGGAAACCTTTGTAGGGGAAGCAAAGTGATCCGTATCCGAAGAAGATCGCGTAATACCCCAGCTTGATCCAGTCGGGCTTAAGAAAAACTGCGGTTGCCGGACCGAAGACACCATCCTCGCCACTACCCATATTAAACTGAGCCCAAAAGGTTAGTGGGACCAGCCAAAGAAGTCTCAGCGGAGATTCGGCAAGCCACTTTGAAAATCCTAGGTTAGGAATGTACTTTAAAATTCCCGCAAGCACAACGAATCCTAGCGTGAGATAGACTAAGTCGTAGAGGAACCAGAGATGGTGGGTGCAGAATTGACCAAACATAAAATAGTTGCGATAGAACCAATTTGGATTTTGGTCGTTCAATGAATCTTCTTTTAGTGACCTACCTGCTTGTCTTCTCCCTTCCCTGATTTTCGCCCAGTCCATAGGAATCTGTAAAAGATCCTTCGCGACCCATTCGGTGATCGCTCGATTGGCCATCATTGCATGTGCGGGAATCGATCCATCCTTGTTTTTGAGTGTGGGGTCGGCCCCTCTTTTGAGAAGTAACTCTACTGATGGTGCCTGTCCGAAAAAGGCTGCCAACAAGAGTGGGGTTGATTGGTGCCCGTCCCGAGAATTCAGGTTTGCTCCTTCTTCTAATAGAAGTTTGATGGCTTCGACATGGTTCATGGTTGCCGCCCAATGAAGCGGGGTAAAGTCTTTGTCGTACTTACCGTTTATGTCTGCTCCTTTTCTGAGCCATTCCCTGATTTTATCAAGATTTCCTTCACGGGCAGCCCCTCCCAGATCGTCGAGAACCTTGTATCCAGAATTTCCATCTTCAGTAATTTTTTCTCTTGGAGTAATTGGAGCCGATTGCTTGGCTCCGGCTTCTGTGACAAAAGTTTCCATGTTGTTAAGAAGGGGAAAAATTAAGGCTCCGAAGATTAAAAAGGGTAAAACAATCCGCTTTGCCCTATGCCGCAATAAGCTTAAAGTTCCTCTTTTTTGCCACATCATCCTTGTGAAAAAACCACTGATAAAGAAGAATAGGGACATCCTAAATCCATGAATGAACATAAGCGGAATCATATAAATCTCCGATTGATTAATATCCTGAACCGGCCAAATGGGGATCGGCAGGAAGGAGAGCAGTCCATGAAGCAGAATACCAAGGAGCATAGCAAAAGCCCTCAAGGCATCTAAGTCATGGTATCTATTGTTTTCCAAAATTCTTAATTTCTTTGTGCATTTTGACCTGAATCAATCTAAGAATCATTGGATTGGACGGACTACAACTGATTGAAGCTTCCAACTACCGGGGGATTCGACTCCGAAATGGGGCTTGGGGTCGAGAATGAGCATTTCTCCTTTTTTCAAGATACCCAAGTCACTAATTAATCCCTGCTGGTTCTTGGAATCGTTGTCCGCATCCGTACAATATATCGCAAGTGGAGACCGTATTCCCATCCGGATTGAGCCCCCGCAGATTCCATGCCGCCCTACTGCCAAGCCAACGGATTCAATGATTGCATCCATCGGGAAACGAATCGCAAGAGCCTCCCCTGTTTCCACTCTCGTAGAACCCGACCCCACAACTCCAAGCCCTTCTTTGTCGCGCTGAGAATTTCCACCCTTCGAGGAAACAAACATGGTTATGGGAGAGGGAACTGCAAGTGGTTGAGTCCAATCAATGGGTACCGATTTGTTGGAGGCGAATTCAATAAACCGGTGTCCACCAATGTTTCGATGTAATAATGCCAGTTTAACGAGATGATTGGTCAGAAGCTTCAATTCTGGCTCTTTCAAGCGGTTGTTTTTTTCCATTGGATCGTCAGAGAGTTCATAAAGCTGAACTGGATTTGCAGTTCCTGATCGGAGGAGAGAGGCATCAAAGAAAATTTTCCACTTACCCTTGAAAATTCTTTTGCCGACTTTTGGATCGTCCATTCTCATGGCCGAGGCAGCCCCATCGTTTGATTCCTTGTGGTCATTGAAAAACATGGGTCGATTAACAAGCTTTTTCCCTCGGAAAGCAGGAAAAATATTAATGCTATCTTCGCCTCCTTTGAGACCTTCTCTCAAGTTTGGCAAAGAAACACCAAGGATTCTGGAAAAGGTGGCGAATAAGTCCTGCAGACCGATCAATTGATTACTGACTTTTCCCTCATTGAATGGATCTCCATTGCCTATTTTACCGTCTGGCCAAGAGATCAAAAAGGGCACCCTGTGTCCTCCTTCATAGCAACTTCCCTTGTTACTTCGAAAGGGACCGGTGGCGGATTTTTCCTTTACCTCTGCCCCATTGTCTGAGGTAAAAATGACAACTGTATTTTTAATCAATTTTTGACTTGGTCGGCGGGGGTCCGAAGTATTTTCGAGGTAGTCCAAAAGACGGCCAAGAGCAATGTCGTTTTCATAAATAAAGTCCAAACGCAGGGAAGTCGATTTTCCGGAAACTGTTCTTGCTGCTCCTTTCACTTTGTG
>PBSV01000005.1 GCA_002726435.1 Opitutia bacterium
AAAGATTGAAGACTTTCTCTTTCGGCGAAATCCATTTTTTCAAATAGTACTTTTTTATTAAGCAAAATCGCTTTTTCACTCGCATGGTTTTGTTCGAAAACTTGTGAGCAAATGAAAGCCCATGCAGGTCTTTCGTTTCCCCATTTTCTCCAATCTTCAGGACGACCCAAAGCCACTAGAGCAAGGTCCGGAGCACCATTTCTTAGATGAGCCAATGCAAGAGTGATTTGACTTTGCTTCGTTTGCCAATTCAAGTGTTGTGAAATCGCCTGGGTAACTAAATCTGTCATTTGGCTGGAGGGGGTGGGCAGGTTTGTATCAAGAAGCTTAAAGTACAAAAATGCATTCTCTAAACCTGGGTCTTGTTTTCGCATATCTTTCAACTTGGACATCCAATTTAATAAATTTTCAAGCGAAGCAGATGCAGAGCGGTATTGAATAAGTTTATCCAATGCAAATTTTTGGTGCACAGGCTGTTCAATTAATTTCTCAAGCACATGGGCAAGGCTTGTTAAATCCTTTGTTTCCTCCAAGTAGAAACATACTGACCTTACTTGTCTGGGGTCCTCTCCGATTATAGGAATCAAACGGTCAAATGTTTTTTTTGCTTCGTCGTATTTACCCTCTAATGAAAATGCACGTGCTTGTACCACTAGTTTCCAGACCGAAGGAATAATCGGTGCGTTGTTCACTTCTTCGTAAATACTTTCACTATCACCAAGTTGGGCAAGTGCATTCATTCGAAGCTTGAAAAGTTCTTTGTCAGTTCTGGCTGAAGAAGCAGGCAAATAATGAATCAAATATTCAAAAGCACCAAGTTTGGCTAGCCAACTTGAAAAAATTAAAAGCTCTTCTCCTTTTTCTTTTTGAAATAGAGAATAACAGTTTGCAATTATTTCTTCCTTGGTGGCTGAACTTTCACTAGCAGAATACAAAAGAGCATACACACGCAAAAAATCTATCGGTTTTTTGTAAGGATTAGACCTTAGTAACTTAATGCATCTTTCTAATGCTTCCTGAGACAGTGGCATTAATAGATGAACAAGTGTCAAATGACGTATTGCTTCAATTCCAGTCTCGTTTCTTTGAGAGGATAAAGAGGCAAGTTTTGAGCTTATTTCAAGTAGATTCTTGGTTTTTTTTAAGTGTACGATTAATTTAGTTTTTAAAAAAACTGCTTGTGGCAAATTAGAATGAACCTGTAATATTTTATCTATCCTTTGATAGGCTAATTCATGGTAACCACTTTCGACCAGTAACTCGATTACAAGAAGTGCATTTTCTGGTTTTATTTTCCAATTTGCACTTTGTTCCAAGTTGTCAGATAGGCGAAATGCTATGGAAGCAGTGGTTGATCTTCTTTCAGGACTGAGATTTTCATTCCTGAGAACATATAGGCATTTTTTAAGAAGCTTACTTTTTCTTATTTCACTATCAATGAGCAAGGAGGAATTTGACCATTGTTCAAGAGCTTTTGTCGGATCGATCTTGAAAAGAAGAAAAAGATAGTTTTCTTCTGCATCTTGGTCCTCTGGGTTTAATAAATGAGCAACTCGTGCTTTTCTTACTCCGTCTTGCAGAAGCCCCCCAGCATTATCAATTGAAGAGTCGAGGTAAACTTTAGACTGAAATAACAATCTTTGCGATTTCCACTTTTTTATATGAGGAAGATAGAAGTCTGAAGAGAAGAAAAAAGTTCCAAATAGTAGAAGGAAAATAAAAGAAAGATAAAATTTAATGTTCACTTATTACAAACTAGTTTAATAGAGCCAGAAATGATAAAAAAGATTGCTACCGCCCTTACCCGTTTGCCAAAATAGCAAGAGATTATTGATAATAAAACAGTAAATAGTTGGAACAAATCTAACCAGCACCCATAGGATGAGCGCTTGGAAAATCTAACAGATTTTCATCTATTTCTACTTCCGTAGGTTGCCCTAGGATTTCGAACAAAACTTTAACTCTTTCTCTAGCAGGAACAAGTTGTGAGACCTTTCCTTCCCCTCCCTTGAAAAGACCTGAAATTATTTTTACCTTGTTGCCGACTTGATGTGGTTTATCCGGGATCTCAAGGATTCCGTCTTCTGATAAAAGCCTGAGTTCAATCATGACTTGAGAAGGAATTGGTACAGGAACTTCTTTTCTACGAACAACATAAGCAACTCCTCTTGCATAATGAATATTACGAATGTTAATTCTCGGATCGAAGCGAGCAAAGAAATATCCCGGAAAGAGTACTTTTAAGGGAGATGGTTTTAACTTCTTAGGCCGAGTTGTACGTGGGAGGAAAACTTCAACGGAATCTAGAGTTGAAAGAGTCGCAGCTGCCACGCTTTCCATTCTTGGTTTTGCTCGAATACAGTACCAGTCAAGTGACCATTCACTAGAGTCGACTTGATTCATATTTTAAGTAAACCAGTTAGAATAGGTAATAGACGGGAACTGGTTTTGGTAAGCTTTTTTAGTTTTTCAATTCGTATATTTATAAATTCAATTTGTTCGGGATCTACTTCATTGGCCGCTTTCTCCATCTTCGCAATTCGGTTTTTAGCACTTTCAAGGTGGGGCAAGATTTCATCTTTTATAAAAGTAGAAAATAATCTTCTGAATTCACTCTCTGCTAAGTAATGATCTCGACGATCTCCTGGGACATAATTTGTCCGAACGGCTTTAAGAGATCTTAACGATTTTAATCCCTGACTTGCAGATCCAATACTGATCTCAAGTCTTGTTGCAATTTGTTCCATCGACAAGGGAGTAGGGCTGAAATAAAGCAACCCATAGATTTCGCCGACCGATCTAGGAAATCCAAGAATGCTCATCATTCGTACAAAAAAATCAATCGACTCTAATTCCAAATCCCTATTTAAAGATNCNNTTTCTTTATCGTGAATATTTGAGAAAGAGGGCATNTTTCAAATGTTTCAAAAAAAAATGAAATATGCAAGATGCAAATTGTATTTGCAANTCCGCTTGTTTCTTTTTTCGTTTACTAGTGGCTTGCTCCAATGTTTGAAATGCTTTAANCAATAAAAGAAAAGTATGNCTAATCACAGAGACAACGGATATTCTCTTTTGCACAAAATTTGCCTTCTTTTCATTGCCTTCATGTGGTTTTGGATTTGTCTTCATTTGTGGGAAAACTGGGATCTTCCTCTCATAAGTCTTCCATGGAATTACGCATTAGTTGCTCTGGCAGGACTTTTGGTTGCCGCATTTGGTACCTTTCAGGATTATGGCACCTTTTTCATCAAGAATGGATCTCAACGAATCAGTGAGTCAGTCGCTAAAGCAAATTTCCACACAGCACTGATGGCATTTTTCGTGTTTGGTGCATACTTTGCTACTAAAGACATTGAAACCAGTCGCCGTTTTCTTACCTTTTATGTTCTCAGTTCATGGCCAATCTTGGTAGTGAGTAACTTTGCATTGCCAGGGATCTTCAAGAGAATAATTGGTTTTCATGGACTGAACCGAAAAACCGTGATCATAGGATCATCCTTCGATTTAGATGAGTTTTCTCCTTGGACAAAAATACAGGAAATGTACGGATTTTCTTTCATTGGTTGTTTTTCTTTGTCTTCACACAAACCCAATAATGCAAAAACAAAGTGGTTGGGAAATGTTGATGATTTGGACAACTATTTACAGGATAATGAAATTCATCAACTAGTTGTTTTACCCGATCAAAAAAAAGAAGCATGGGTAATTAAGGTTTGTGACCTTGCATCCAAGCACGGATGCCGAATTCTGATCTATAATACTCTTTCTGGTCTTTTCGATTCGCGATTAGTCTTTGTAGAGGAGTCGGGGCGTCAATTTTTCTCACTTAATGAACCTCTTGATAGTCCATTTAATCAGGTGGTGAAGAGAATATTTGATTTATCCTTAAGCATCCCCGCACTTTTGTTGGTATTTCCTCTCTGTATTTTAGCAGTAAAAATATTTCAGTTTCTGCAATCGCCAGGGCCTCTTTTCTTCAAGCAAGAAAGAGTGGGAAGAGCAGGTAAACACTTCATAATTTGGAAGTTTCGTTCAATGTCGCATGATATCGAAAAAAATCGAGACGAATCAGTACAGGCTCATCCAGGAGACGATCGCATTTTCTCTTTTGGTAAGATAATGAGAAGATTCAGTGTAGATGAAATTCCGCAATTTATTAATGTACTCAAGGGTGAAATGAGTCTTGTTGGACCAAGGCCTTATCTTGCCCAACATGATTATTTATTCCAACGCGATTATAAGGCATATAGAATCAGGCAATTTGTCAAACCAGGGGTTACTGGTCCAGCACAATGTCGAGGCTTAAGAGGTGAGTTTACGGACGAGGATATGGTGAACCAGAGAATTGAGCTAGATTTCAAATATGTCGGCAACTGGTCGTTATGGTTAGACATCGAAATTGTTCTAAGAACAGTAGGGCAAGTTCTTTTCCCTCCTAAAAGTGCTTGCTGATTAATTAAGTCGTTATGGTTAAGGATGACCCGACTAAATTTTCACGCTTGCCATCCAGTGAACAAATTCTGGGCATCTCTTTTTTTCAGGGAACTCTTCAGCAGGCATGTTGCCGCGCTCGAGAAGGAGGTCTTACTGTTGCACCTTCCGGCCCTGGAATGGCAAACGATTTAGTTGCCTGCGATGAATATTCTCATTCCCTGCAGCAAGCAGACTTGAGACTCTTGGACAGTGGTTTTGTAAGTTTGTGGAGCAGGATATTTTTCAAGAAAAATCTTTTTCGAATTTCAGGGCTAACTTTTTTAAAAGAATATCTAGCGAAAACGAATTGGAAGTCGGAAACTTCAATATGGGTAATGCCAAATAAAAAACAAGGGCATGCCAATATTGAATGGCTCAAAAGCGAGTTTGATTACAAGGTTCCCCTGGATTGTTTCTACATTGCACCCCAGTATTCCAGAACAGGGAAGATCATAGATAAAGAACTGCTTGGGTTAATTAAGAAAAAGAAACCAGATAACATTTTTATTCAGCTTGGAGGAGGAGTTCAGGAGAGACTCGGTTTACACATCAAGAAATCTTGCTCTCCGGCGTTGTCGATATTGTGCACGGGTGCAGCACTTGCCTTCTTCTCTGGTCAACAAGCTAAAATACCTTCATGGGCAGATAAATTTTTCCTTGGATGGTTATTTCGATGCATGGATCAACCAAAAATTTTCGTACCTAGGTACCTAAAAGCTTTTCGCCTGGGATACTTACTTTTTAAGTATGGAAGAAAATTACCGGTCAATTGATATTGCTTGGGGAATTTGCCTTGAAAAATCATAAAATCCAAAGAAATAAAAAAAGAGCAAGCGTTCGTACTCTAGGTTGTAGGCTTAACCAGTACGAAGGTCTCGCCTTGGAGGCTAAACTTGTAAAATCAGGCTATGAAATCGTTCCATTTGGCGAAGTTGCTGATCTAGGGTTGATCAACACATGCACAGTTACCAACGAAGCGGATGCTAAATCAAGAAATGTGATTCGACGTTTCATTCGCAAAAACCCCGAAGCTCTCACAGTCGTAGCCGGTTGTTACTCACAGATTTCTGCGAATGAAGTCTCTATGATTGATGGAGTAGACTATGTGATTGGAAATCATGATAAATTGAACTTCCTCAACTACTTGGGCGTTAAGAAGCCAGATAGTCCAGTCATTGTCAGGGATCGAATAAGTAGAGAGGATTTTAGCATTGGCTTTGTCGGGGACACCAATTTTGAACAAAGGGCCAATTTAAAAATACAAGATGGATGTGACTTCATGTGTACTTTTTGCGTTATACCGTTTGCCAGAGGTCGCTCGAGATCAAGAGAGTGGAGCGATGTCATGGAGGAAGCCAAAGGAATGCTGGATCGAGGAGTGCGAGAAATCGTCATTACTGGAGTGAACCTTGGAACCTATCATTCAAATCGACGGTCCTTTCTTGATTTGATTGATTCGCTCTCCAAACTGGATGGACTAACCAGATTAAGAATTAGTAGTATTGAACCGACTACAATTCCTTTAGAGTTACTTGCCTGGATGGCAGATGAAGCTCATCCACTAATGCCTTTTCTCCATATTCCTATGCAAGCAGGTTGTAACGACACCCTCAAGCGAATGAAAAGAAAATACTGCCTTGAAGAAATGGAGGAGTTTTTTGAGCTTGCCCGAAGAAAAGTCCCTCAAGTGTGTTTAGGCACGGATTTGATGGTGGGATTTCCAGGAGAGAAACAATCAGATTTTGAGCAAACATGTACTACATTTTTAGGAAATTCATTCTCCTACTGCCATGTTTTCACATTTTCTGAAAGAAAGGGAACTCCGGCAAACCGTTTTTCCGATTCCATTCCTATGAATATTAGAAGAGAAAGGAGCGCAGAATTGCGCATACTTTCGTCTAAAAGCAGGTTGATTTTCAATCAAAAACATAAGAACCAAGCTTTGCGTGTATTATTGGAAAATCCAAAGGATGGGAAGTATGCCGGTTATTCTGATAATTATATAAAGGTAGTTCTTACCCAAAGTCCTCCTAATATGGCCAATAAAATGGTAAAAGTAAAAGTTCTAGAAGGATTTCCTGAATATGTGACCGGAGAACTGATAGAGGTCGAGAAGATATAAAAAATAAAAATCTTTTTTTTGCACTTGCTCTTCAGTCGAGTAAGGAATGAAAGGGTAAATGTCGAAAATTTTTCTTTGTGATGGCCACAACCTAGCCTTCAGGGCTTTCTATGGAATTCGAGAATTAAATCGTTCCGATGGATTTCCGACCAATATGATTCATGGTTGGCTTCGTTCGTTTTGGCGTCTTGAGGATGAACACAAGCCGGATGAAATCTGTATATTCTTTGATAAAGGAGGCTCCCCACGTCGGCAGAATTTGTTACCTGAATACAAAGCGAATCGAGGCTCTCCTCCCGAGGGTTTTTCAGAACAACTCGAATGGGTCAAAAGCTTGTCATCTGCTTTGGGGTATTTTTGGAAGGAAGTCGAAGGACTGGAAGCTGACGACCTTATTGCCTCCGCAGTCAGGCAATTGAGTGGGTCGGACAATGAAATTATAATCGTCAGTGCGGATAAGGACTTGGCTCAACTAGTGGGCGGTAAAGTCAAGCAAATGCTTCCACCTCCAACAGCTAATCCCAAGAGCGGTTGGAATATTTTGGATGAGCATGGAGTAAGTTCGAAATTTGGTGTCCCTCCTTCCAGCATACTAGATTACTTATCGATCATTGGTGATCAATCTGATAACATTCCCGG
>PBSV01000006.1 GCA_002726435.1 Opitutia bacterium
GGATCATATCCTTTTTCGCCGATCCATTTCTTCGCTGCGTCAGTAAATCCAACGGTTACTTTCCGATCTTCCAGGCGTTTATTGAGGGCCCCAAGCAGGAGTTCAACAATTTCAGTGATTTCTTCAAGCGAAAGTGGCTTGAAAAGAACAGTATCGTCAATGCGGTTAAGAAATTCAGGCCTGAAATGATCGCGTAAATCTGCCATTACCGACTCGCGGGCAGATTCAGAAATTTCGTTATCAATTAAGTTATCCTGTAAATAACGACTGCCCACATTAGAGGTCATGATGACGACCACATTCTTAAAGTCTACGGTTCTTCCCTGCGAATCGGTCAGGCGACCATCGTCCATTAATTGAAGCAGCACATTGAACACATCGGGATGAGCCTTTTCAATTTCGTCGAAAAGAATTACTGCATAGGGCTTACGCCGGACTGCCTCCGTGAGTTGCCCGCCCTCCTCATAACCCACATAACCGGGAGGTGCCCCGATCAAGCGAGCAACGGAGTGCTTCTCCATGTATTCGGACATATCGATACGAACCACATTGTTTTCACTGTCGAAGAGACTCTCTGCGAGGGTCTTGGCAAGTTCGGTCTTCCCAACTCCAGTGGGTCCCAGAAAAAGGAATGAGCCAATTGGACGACTGGGGTCTTTGATTCCGGCACGGGCTCGTAGAATCGCTTCAGAGACCGCATCCACAGCTTCCTCCTGCCCAATGACACGCTGATGTAAAATACTTTGTAAGCGTAGTAATTTTTCGCGTTCGCCTTCAATCAGTTTAGTAACTGGCACTCCCGTCCAGCGGGCCACGATGTCGGCGATTTCCTCGGCCGTCACTTCCTCCTTGAGAATGGAATCTTCTTTTTTATCGGCATTTTCAAGGGTTTCCAGTTCTGCTTCAAGGGTAGGCAATTTTCCGTGTTTCAGTTCGGCAACCAAGTTCAAATCATATGCTCGTTCCGCCCGTTCCATCTCCGCCCGCATAGTCTCAATTTGTTCACGAAGGACGCGAACATCGTCGATTCCTTTTCGTTCGTTCTCCCACTGACGTTTGACAGTTTCCATCTTGTCGCGCGCATTGCCCAGTTCCTTACACAAGGTATCAAGACGGTCCTTACTAGCCTTGTCTTTTTCCTGCTTGAGGGCGGTCTCCTCGATCTCCAACTGCAGGACGCGGCGGCTGATTTCATCGAGTTCGGCGGGCATACTATCCAATTCGGTTCGGATCATGGCACAGGCTTCGTCGACCAAATCAATTGCCTTGTCAGGAAGAAAACGGTCAGAAATATAACGGTTGGAAAGAACTGCCGCGTTGACGAGAGCTTCGTCCCGGATATTTACCCCGTGGTGAATTTCAAAGCGTTCACGTAATCCCCTTAAAATGGAAATGGTGTCCTCCACATCCGGTTGTTCAACCAGCACAGTTTGGAAACGGCGCTCCAAAGCCGCGTCCTTTTCAACATGTTGACGGTATTCATTCAAAGTAGTTGCACCGATGCACCGCAGTTCTCCACGGGCAAGCATTGGTTTGAGCATATTTCCCGCATCGATCGCTCCGTCCGCTTTTCCCGCACCTACAATTGTATGCATTTCATCGATGAATAAAACAATTCTTCCATCCGCCTTGCTTACTTCTGTCAATACAGCCTTGAGTCGCTCTTCGAATTCGCCACGGAATTTTGCTCCCGCAAGTAAAGAGCCCATTTCCAAGGTAAAGATGGTCTTGTCCTTAAGCCCTTCAGGTACATCGCCACGAACGATTCTTTGGGCCAGTCCTTCGACGATTGCTGTCTTTCCCACACCAGGTTCGCCAATCAGGACAGGGTTGTTCTTGGTTTTGCGGGAAAGAATACGAATGACACGCCGTATCTCTGCGTCCCGTCCAATCACCGGGTCCAGTTTTCCAGACTTGGCTTGTTCAACCAGATCGATTCCATATTTCTTGAGTGCCCGGAATGAATTCTCTGGTGTCTTCGAAGTCACTTTTTGTCCACCCCGCAAGTTGAGCAAAGTATCCTTGAGCTTCTTTTGAGAGAGTTCGAAATTCTTGAGAAATTGTTTGAAGGTCGCTGGTTTACCGACCGATGAGAGTCCAAGCAGCAAGTGTTCGGTACTGACATAATCGTCATGCATTTCCCGGGAAATCTGCTGTCCTTTTTCAACCGATTCGGTGAGGGCGGCAGAAGCGTAAGACCTGGAAGTGTTTACATCCCCGGCAATCTTGGGCAAATTGGACAGTTCTCTTTGTAAAGCGAGTTGGACCGGAGCGGTGCCCACACCCATTTCTTCGAGTAAGGCGGGGACAATCCCATTTTCCTGTGCCATAAGGGCGGATAAAAGATGCCAAACTTCGACTTCTTGCTGGCCATTGCGCTTGGCTACTTCCGACATTTCCTTGATAGCGGAAATTCCAAGCTCGGTGAATTTTTCAGGATNAATATTCATAGTCTANGTCTTGCAAGTTGCGTTCCGATTTAAATGCCCCTACAAAACCAATAAAAGCCCTTAAACAANGGTCTTGTCTTAGTTGTGTCGATCAANTATGTGTCAACTTTACGGAAAACACACAGGCAAAGTGTCAATATGTCNCTACTTTTAATGCTTTAATTTAGCTTGTTGAAATTTGTTTTAAAAGTAGATGAAAGACTGATANAGAATGAATGCTTCATCAATTATGAAACTTTGTGAAAGAGNNGAATTCATCGACCAAAAGCTGGATGTCTTTTATCCAGATCCACCCATTCCATTGGATCATACTGATTCTTTTACCCTCTTGATTGCAGTCTTGCTTTCTGCACAATGCACCGATGCACGGGTAAACCTGGTCACGCCAACGCTTTTTGAATTAGCCTCTGATTCCAAGCATATGGCCATGCAATCGGTGGAAGCGATCAATGCAATTGTTCGTCCATGTGGATTAGCTCCTCGTAAGGCAACCGCTATTCAAGGATTGTCCAGAATATTAGTTGAGCAATACGAAGGAGAAGTACCTTCCTCCTTTGAAGACTTAGAAAAGTTACCCGGAGTTGGACACAAGACTGCATCAGTTGTAATGTCGCAAGCTTTTGGATTCCCTGCATTTCCGGTCGATACTCACATTCATCGGCTTGCTCAACGTTGGAAGCTAAGTAGTGGTAAAAGTGTTTCTCAAACTGAAAAGGATTTAAAACGCCTGTTTCCTAAAAACCGTTGGAACCACTTGCATTTACAGATAATTTACTATGCTCGCGAACATTGTCCTGCTCATGCATGCCATGGACTAGATTGCATCATTTGCAAAACTTGTTTTCCCGAAAGAAAAAGAAGATTAAAAACAAAAAAAGCCTAGCCCGCGTTGACGAATACTTTTGGACGGGCAGTTTTGAAACGACTTATCGCTTCTTCGCTTAACTCTGTCTGGAAAATATAAACCTGTCGTAAGCTTTCCATTTCAATCAACACATCTATTAATGAATCATCCAGTTTGATATGAATGAGATTAAGGTATTCCAACCTTGAAAGATCCTTTAAATTTTTGATTCCATTGGCTGTAATGCCGCTCGATCCCTCAAGAATTAGTTTCTTGAGGTTGGATAATTTTACAATCGATGAAATCCCTTGGTCAGTAATTTTGGAATTAGTAAGATCGAGTGAAACAACATCGAATGCAATCGGTAGAAGCACCGCAAGGTCTTGGTCTTCCATCGCATTTTCAGGATCGACAGAGGAAACCACACGAATCCCCTTACCCTCATCGACATCGGAAATGTGAATGCCAGAATTTACTATGGCCTGTCCACTTGCATCATCCAGTTTAATTTCGTCAGTATTTCTAGGCTCCTGTGTCGTTACTTTCTTCTCAGACACCAAAGAGTTTCCCGCTCCGGAAAGAATTTCATCCACTGGCAAACCAAACTTCTTGAGCATCGGTCCTATTTTCTCGGGCATCGCGAAATATGCACCCACAATTCCACCGACAGCCAAAATGAATAGAAAAGTAAAAACCATTATGGTAGAGATAATCTTTGAAACAATGCCTTTTTTTTGCGCAACATAAACAGTCTGCACTTGCTTGGCTCCCTTAATTTTATGAACTTTTTTTCCTCTGTTTGAATCCTTAACCTTGGGCTTTGCGGATTTGTGACCAACTGACTGTTGGGTTTGAGTTACTTGACTTATGTCTAAGGATGGATTGCCCGCTTTCTCCCCAATGGGAGGCGATGAAACTGGGCTATCTGCATTCGCTAACACCTCGTTTAAGGTCTTCCATTCAGTCTGTCCTTCCACTAGTGCATAATCGTTGGCAAGCAATTGTCCCGATTCGAGGAATTGCCTGGCCTGATCGACGGGATAGGGGCCAAATGTTTGACCATCTCTAGATACAAAAATGTTCATTAAAATAGAAAAGAGAGTTATTTACCTTAAATAGGCAAATTCTCACGACTACAATCTTGAATTAATAAGTAAAGAAATAAGGTATGACGAGTATGTCATTACCAAAATCATCTCCAGCGAATAAAAAGTTTAAGAAGAAATCAAATGAAATTAGTTTTCAAGGAATTGAAAACTAATTCGTTGAAGAACAAGCTTTAGTCTTATTCAGGAAAAGCCGGCAAAGGAGGGAGACCATCGTTTTCCTCTGAGCCCATTCCGGGCAAGGGAGGCAAACCGCCAGGATCATCTGGCAAGGGAGGGAGTCCGGTATCTCCTGAGTCCATCTCAGGCAGAGGAGGCAAGCCGCTTGCATCTCCCGGCAGTGGAGGAAGGCTATCAGCATCCGACATGGGTTGGTCCTGATCCTCAGACATCGGTGGAAAAGAAAGGGAGTCTTCTGAGTCTAAGCCAGGTAAAGGAGGCAAGTTGCTCGGATCCCCGGGCAAAGGAGGCAAGCCACCCATATCACTTGGCAGGGGAGGCAAACCGCCAGAGTCTGGCAAAGGCTCTTCGTCTGACATAGGTGGTAATTCCAGTGAGTCACCCATACCTGATTCTGGGAGAGGGGGCAGATTACCCATTTCCTCGGGCATGGAAGGAAAAACACTTGGCTCAGGCAGAGACTCTTCGTCTGACATAGGTGGTAATTCCAGTGAGTCANTCAAACCTGAATCCGGGAGAGGAGGCATGACTGCTGACTCATTNGGAAAGGCTGGTAGTTCTGGGGCAGTTGGTAAATCACCGNTTGACTCAATTGTACGATCCTCNGACATTTCAGCAGGAGTTTCAATTTCTTCAGGAAGAATGGGTGTAGACTCTNAAATTGGAGGGTCTGTCGAATCAGGGGCAGTGAAAAGAGGAAGAGAAACACTGGGCAAAGAATTAGATTTCTCGCTCGACTCGAACTCCATTACTTTCACTTCCTCCGAATCAGATTTAGGGGGAATAGAAGCCGGTGTTCCATCGGACCGCCAAGTTGCTTCTTTACCAAGCCTCTTGCCATTGGTGTATGCTCGGACATACATTTTTTGTCCGTTTGGCCACCACCTCGTCACTGTGCCATGCCATCTTCCTTCGCTGTAATTTCTCTCATACATCTTAATGCCGTTAGAAAACCACCTTGAGCTAACCCCATCTTTTCGTCCCTCTTTCCAGGATTCGTCTTGTGCTACAAAATCTCCTTTTTCGCCTTTTTCAACCATAACGATTCGCCCGGTAAATGGTAGGTCAGAAAACTTTTGATAGAGCAGGCCGTATCGCGAAAGGAAAAATTGATCAAATTCATCTGCAGTAACTTGGTAGGCATCCTTTGCCATACCGTTGATGTTGTTATTCTTAGAGGAAGATTTTTTAAGCTGTTGGGAAGAATTTGGATTCGAGGAAGATGGAGCACCCCTATTACGATAACTATTTTCACAAGATAATAAAAATAAAGCTAAAAAAGCTAATGACGAACAAAGGAAAAACTTTTTCATAATTCTCTATCGTGTAAATCTATTCTGTTTTTGCAAGGGTGAAGGAACATTGTAAAGTAGAACAATGATTTCTTCTTTCTTGCAACCACACTCCAAAATCGATGAGAAACCAAATGCTCTGTTCTATTCTCCAAGATCTTCAGTCATTTGCACTTTTTATTGACCGTCTTTTTTGAACCTAGAAACACTTCCTTTGTTAATTCCAGCCTTTGGAATAGTTGACTTAATTTTCACTTGGTGGAAAACTCAGGAATTCAATAATTCACCTGAAAAGCCAAAACAAATGGAAAAGATTGCTACGAGCATTAAGGAAGGTACGATGGCATTTTCAAAAGCGGAATATCAATTTTTATTTTTCTTCGCATTACTCGTAGCTGGAATACTACACTGGAATGCAACCCAAAACACAGAAAGTAATGAAATGGTAGCACTTGCATTTGTAGTAGGTACATTTTGTTCTGCACTCACTGGATTTTTGAGTATAAAATTGCAACCAAGGTCAATCATTGTTTTGCAAATAGAGCTTAGGATAGCCCGGTGGAAGTCTTGGAGATTGCCTTTTCGGAAGGTGCGCTAATGGGACTTGGCGAAGTCGGGCTTTGAATTCTAGGCTTAAGGAAGTTGTTCGCGTATTTTGGTAATCAGTTCGGAGTATTTTTCAGATGGAAAAGGGCTTACAACTACTCTTCCAGAATTAACCGGATTTTCGTTCGGGGCTTCTTCCATCGCCCTCTTTGCCCGCTGTGGTGGTCGGATTTACATCAAAGCCGCTGATGCCGGCGCTGGTTTGGATGGAAAAGTCGAAGCCGGAATTTCGGAAGATCATCCACTAAATCCTACCACCATTGCGGAGAATGTTGGCGATGTTGGAGGGTTAGGGGCTGATCTTTTAAAGTCCTAAGTCGGGTCCATCATTGGGACAATGGTATAAAGTGCAGCCATTGTAGCGGGGGCCAACGGTTTTAATGACTTCATCAATTGCGTAGTTGATGGCAAAGGATCAGAGTTTCACAAGGATGCTGTTGTCCGCGAGAAAGTGGGAGATTCACTGCAGGACACTTCTTGCCCAGCCCTCAATATTCTTCTCAAGCTGATGTCAGTGCTTGCTCGGGAAATCGCACCCTTTATTAAAATTTAAATTTCCTCACCGACTGCTTCTGCAAAAGCGAGACGTTCAGGACCTTTACAATTGTAATAAGCAGTACCAGCAACGAAGACATCAATTCCCGCCTGCAAACAATCCGCTACATTTTCTAGACCCACACCCCCGTCAACTTGAAGATAAAATGAATGGGAAGAATTTTTGCGGATTTGATCAATTTTCCTGGCTTTTTCAAGAACGGATTGAATAAAATTTTGGCCCCCAAATCCGGGATGCACTGTCATTAAAAGAATTAAGTCCACTGAATCGAAGTAAGGGATTAAGCCATCTATTGGAGTATCAGGGTTGATTGCCAACCCAGCCTTTACTCCTGCTCGAGAAATTCTCTCAAAGACAGCCTGGTGGTCGAAATTGGGCTCCAGATGGATGCTAATTAGATCCGATCCAGCCTGAATAAAAGAATCAATATATCGATCGGGTTGATCCATCATCAAGTGAACATCGAAAAATAATTTTGACTCTTGCCTTAAATCAGCGACCGTCTGTGGACCAAAACTTAAATTAGGTACAAAATGTCCGTCCATAATGTCCAGATGTATCCATTTTCTACCGTCTTCTTCTGCAACTCTCAATGATTCAATCAAGTTAGCGTGGTTCCCTGCCAGAATAGATGGAGCTAAAATTTTCATGCCATTGGAATGATTGTATTCAAAGAGTCAGTTCCTCAATCGAAAAGCAATTTTTTTTCCAAGACTTCTTATCAGTTCCATTAATGCCTGACGATCCTTAGGTTGCGACAAAGAATTTTCCCGCATTGTCAAAGAATCTGATAAAACTGTAAACTCTGAATTAATTCGGTTGTTCTTCCAGGATCTCATTTCTATGTTTGCTTGCATATTCAATTTAAAACCAGAAGCTAACACTGTATCGTTGGAATTGAAAAAATTCGCTGATTTATCATATTCAAGAAGATTTACAGTAACTGAATAATCGGCACTTCTTTGATTTATTACAACTTTTACCCCACCTGCTTTAATTAATTCCTCGGAAATCACTCGATTTAACAAAGGACCAATTTGAGGAGCCATGGTAAGATTTTTGACCTCAATAAAGACATTCGAACCACTCAGTTTTGTGGGATGACCTACTTTATAATTACATCCTGCTAGCAGGAGGCTGGTTAAAAAAAAATAACAACTACGCCTATTCATTCCGAGCCCGCAACTCAGCAACTTTTTTTTCCGCGATTCTGGCGGCTTGGGACTCTGGAGCCGTGGTAATCGCCTCATTGTAAAATTGTAAAGCGGGACGGTCTCCAAGCTCTTTCCACCTAACCAAAAAATATTTACCATAGTTTTCCAAATATTGAGCAACTTCAACTTTACTTTCAGCAAGGGTCTGTCGCATCCGATTTCTTCCTTTTTCAGCTTTAGTTAAACGCAACTTGGACTCTACAATACGAATCTTAAAAGATTCTTTCGACTCACGAGTGTTGCGAGGTGGTGGAGTAGAGTACAAAATCAAGTAGTCTTCATAGAAATTCAAAGCTTTTAGAGTGGAACCTTGGTCGTACGAAGGACCAGCTACCCTCTCTTCAAAAATTTTAGCCAAAAGAAAATAGGCTTTCTCGGCTAGAAAATTCTCAGGATAAAGATTGATGATTCTTTCGAGAGCGTCTACGGCTTCTTCGTCTTTCTCATCTTTAAGTGCGATTTCCGATAGAGCCATTAATGCGCGAGGAGCAAATTTGGGTCCACGGGCCAAACGAGCAATCCCATCCAAACGCAAACGATCTTGGTTGCCGGATCTAAAACGGGGGAAGATTCCCCACTTTCTTGGCAAGTCCTCTTTTGCCAATCGCTCTGCAATTCTCATCAATGATTCAGCAACTCGTTCAAAATCATAATCTACATAAGCTTCTGCAATGAGACGGAGATGCTGAAATGCCTTTTGCCAATCTCCCTTTTTTTCCCTTAAAATAGATGCTCTAAAAAGAGATTCGGGCCCAATTTTCAAATTGACACCGGAAGATTTTACGATCGCGTCAGAACGACGTTTGGAAAACTTTTCGTAAAGTGAAAGGGCTTTACTGAAGTTTCCTTTTTTCTGTAGACGATTTGCTTCTATAAACCAAGATCGAGCTTCATTTTCCTGGTAAGGAGAACGATCCTTAGAAAAGAATCCAGTACCTGGAAAGGTGTATTCCTTCTCATTCGATTGGGAGTTTCGGGGGGGGGCACCAAAAGAATCCACAAGAACTGAAAAAGATAAAAGAAATATAAAACCTGAGAATCGATTAATCATGATTTTGGAAAAAGTAGAAATTAAAATCGAACAAGGGTTGCAGACCATGTCAAGCCTGCTCCGAAAGCAACCAAGACACCAAGCTCTCCTTGTTTGAAGATTCCTTGCTTGGAAGCTTCGTCAAGTGCCAGTGGAATCGAAGCTGCGGATGTGTTCCCGTGATGTTCCAAGTTGCAGTAAAATTTTTCCAAAGGAATCTCGAGCCGATTAGCTAAACTTTCTACAATCCTTACATTTGCTTGGTGGGGAATGACATGGTCTACTTGACTGGCTTCCAATTCATGCTGCTCGAGTAATTCTCTGGTTGCCATCTCCATTACACGAACGGCGGATTTGAAAATTTCTCTGCCATTCATTTTAAGATAATGCCCTCGACTCTCAAGGGTGGCAGAGCAAGCCGGGGATTTGGATCCACCAGCAGGCTGATATAAAAGCTCAGGATTAGCACCGTCTGCTCCGCATCGAAATCCAAGAAGTTGAGGGCCTTCTCTTGATTTTCCAACAACGGCAGCACCAGCACCATCTCCAAACAAAACGCATGTTGTCCGGTCTTCCCAATCTATAATACTTGACATTTTTTCCGCACCAACAACTAAAGCAATATTATAGCGACCAGATGCAAGCATTGCATCAGCAACATCCAGTGCATATAGAAATCCAGAACAGGCTGCTTCCAAATCAAAACTTGCAACCTTCCGCAGCCCCAGCTTGTGCTGGAGCAAACAAGCGGTGGATGGAAAGGCCATATCTGGAGTTATTGTCGCAACGATAACTAGATCTATTCGACTTGGAGAAATCCCCGAGGAGGAAAGTGCTTGTTGAGCCGCTCCCAGTGCTAGATCGCTTGTGGATTCATCCTCGTTTGCAATCCTCCGTTCGCGAATTCCAGTGCGTGAAAGAATCCATTCGTCAGAAGTTTCTACACTTTTACTCAAAGACTGATTGTCCACGACCAGCGAGGGAACATGTGAACCAAGGCCGAGAATGCGAGTAGTGCAAGATGAATTCATTGACCGCCGCTATTCTCCCTCATTAACGATTGGAAACTGAGGTCGTAAAACTTCATTGGTTTCGCGGATGTCTTCCAACACTTGAGAGAGCATATCATGTTGTACAAGGTCTAATCCTATTTTAATAGCTCCGCAAATATGATTTCGATTGGAGGAACCATGAGCCTTAATGACATTTTTGGTCAATCCTAACAGAGGAGCACCTCCAAATTGTTCTGGGTTGATTCTCTGTTTAAGACTTTTAAAAGCTCCCTTCGAGAGCAGTGCTCCAGTTTTTCGGAGGGCGTTTCTACGAAGTTCTTCATCAAGGAAACTTCGGATTAATTTACTCAATGACTCACAAGCCTTAAGAACAATATTGCCGACAAATCCGTCGCACACTACTACATCCACCACATTTTCAAAAATCTGAAATCCCTCGATCAGACCAGCATAATTAATTATACTTCCATCAATATCTTTCAACATGGCATGGGTCTCATGTATGACTTCGTTACCCTTTCCTTCTTCCGTACCTATTGTGAGCAAGCCTACTTTTGGACGTACCAAGCCCAGTGCGACCCGGGCATAGTTTGAACCAAGCACTGCACTCTGTACAATGTGATAAGGCTTGGCATGAGGATTTGCTCCTGCATCCAAAAGTGTGAAATACCTTTCACGACCAGGCCATATCGTGCAAAGAGCCGGTCTTTCAACCCCCTCCAAGGTTCTGAGTCGGATAGCACTTCCGGCCATTAAACAACCGGTATTTCCGCAACTGAGAAGGGCATCCGCTTCGCCATCTTTTAGGGCTTGCAGTGCAAGAGACATCGATGACTTTTTCTTGCCTTTAATTCCAGCAATCGGCTTTTCATCCATACCAACTACCTCAGGTGCATGCCTCACTAAAACCTGATCATTCGCTAAATTAGGATTTTTTACAATGAGTTCTCCAAGATCATCCTCCCTGCCGAATAGAATGAAGTTGGTGTTGCGGGGAGATACATCGACTGCTTGCGAGACACCCGCTAATATTTCACTTGGTCCCTGATCTCCCCCCATTGCATCAATCGCAAGGGTAATCCGAGCCTCGGTCTTCATTATGCCGAAGCCCTGGTTTGCAACTAAACCTCTAGGTCGAGTACTTGTTTACCGCGGTATTGTCCAGTCTCTGGATTTACGCGGTGCGGACGCGACAAGGAGCCATCTGCCTCTTTCGATAACAAGGGGGCTTTNAAACGATTGGCTCCGCGTCTTTTACGACTGCGTTGTTTGGAATTTTTTCTTTTTGGTTGTCCCATANTGACNNTNTATTAAANCNCTTCANCAAAATTGGTCAAGAAAAGTCAACCAACCACTCAACTCGNNTAATAAATGCAAAATATAACCATCGATAAGATCAACCTATACCATACAAAAATACCCAAGCCTCTCCGCGAGAGATAGCCAACTAGCCAAACAACAGAAACAGCCGCCGATGCTCCGGCAACTAAACAGCCCAAAAAGACCGGACCAAGTTCCAAGTTTGAACTCATTACTTCCCACTTGGTCATTCCCTTATATCCAGCTGCCGCGGTCAGTGTAATTAACCCTAGTAAAAAACTAAATTCTGCAGCTTTCGCTCTTTCCAGTCCGACAAGATAACCTCCAACTATGGTCATCATCGAACGACTTGTTCCCGGCCACATTGCAAAACATTGCATAAAACCGATAAAAAGAGAGCTTTTAAAATTCAGATCTTCCAGACTTTTTTCAGGATTCTCCACTCCATTTCTGGCCTTTTTCTTTCTCGATTCAGCCCAATGCATCAACAAAGCTCCTGCAAAAAGAGCAATTGCTATGGGTAATAAGCCAAACAGCAGACTTTCTATCAAATCATCCAAAAAAGGCCCAATTAAAGCAGCGGGACAGAAAGCAATTATTAAATTCACACCCAACCGCTTTCCTCTTGGATCTAATCCTAGTATGCCCAGCAAGATGGACCACAATTCTCGCCTGTAAATCAAAGCTACCGCAAGAATAGCCCCGGCTTGAATAACTATTATGTAAGCATTAATCGCTTGCTCCATTTCTTTGCCTTGGTTTCTGGAGGGCATCATTTCACTGACAAGAATTAAATGTCCAGTTGAGGATACAGGAAGGAATTCAGTTACTCCTTCAACAAATCCATACACTACAGCTTCGCCATAACTCATGCCTGGTGTCTTGATCGCCTCCTTTTCAATTTGCGGGGGCCCTGGTCTATCCGCACAGAGGTCCGAGCAAATGAGAACGAATAAAAAAAATAAGAAAATGGAAAATGATTGTCGTTTATGCACCTTAAGATCTACAACAAGAGGAAGTAATGAAGGAACCAGAATCATTTCTATAATTCAACGGACAAATCAATTTAAATATTTTCTTATGAGCGACCGATCACTTGCTGAATTCATTAATCTTTTAAAAGAAGGACATGAATTAAATGAAAAACAAATTGATCAATGCATAGATCGCTTAGTCTGCGAGAAAACTTTGGAAAGCCAAAAGTTCGACTTACTTCTGGCAATAAGCAAAAAGGGTGAAACTGAAGATGAATTGTCTCATTTCGTCCGTTCATTTCGCTCTCGATCAACAAATCCCGAATTGGAAGAATTTGCCCCCCACTCCATCGATTTATGTGGAACTGGCGGAGATAAAGCCGGTAGCTTTAATATTTCCACCTTTGTTTCTTTCATGATGGCTTCTGCTGGAGTTCCAGTTATCAAACACGGAAATCGTTCCATAAGCTCAAAATGCGGCAGTGCTGACTTACTCGAAGCTTTGGGTGTCCCCCTTCAAGTTTCCAAAGAAAAATTACAAGAAGGAATGAGAAGACTGAGTTTTGGATTTCTTTTTGCCCCTCAATTTCATCCAGGCTTTAAAAATATTGCCCCCATCAGGAAAAAATTAGCTTCACGAGGAATTGTAACTTTTTTTAATCTTATCGGACCAATGATCAACCCCGCACGTCCTGCTCATCAATTATTAGGAGTTTATCGTCCGGAATATTTAGAGCGAATGGGAAAAGCACTACAAAAAAATAGCCTCCACACTGCTCTTATCGTGCACGGCGTAATTAGAGAAAATCAAATAGCAGGCGTGGACGAACTTACAGCCTGCGGAGACAATAAAGTTTTCGGATTTGGGCGCATTGAAACTAAGGGAGTCGAAAGTTGGACGGAGAAAAAATGGGAGTGTGGAAAGCACCCTTTTGAACATTTGAAAGGAGGAGACCTGAAAGAAAATCTTAAGATTATGGAAGCTATTTTATCAAGAGAATGTAAACCTGGACTATTGGCTTCAGTCTATATAAATGCCGCCACTGCATTTGTAATAAGCGGAAAAGTTAAATCAATCGGAGAAGGCATGGAGTTGGCCGACTCATTAATAGTCGATGGAAAAGTCAAATCGTGGATTAATCAAGCTGCGGCCTTTTTTGCTTAGGGAATGAATTTGAAATATTTTGGAACAGATGGAATTCGTGGTCCTTATGGTGGTGATATTATTAACGAGAATTTAGCCTACAGTCTTGGAAATGCACTGGTTTTATACCTCAAGAAAAAAGGACTTGTTTCAGGATCCATATTACTGGGAAGAGACCCCCGTCTTTCTGGAGAAAAGCTTTTAAACTCTGCTGTTGAGGGAATCAGGCAAGCTGGTTTTCATTGCATGAGTGCAGGAATTTTACCAACTCCTGCACTCGCCTACGGAGTGATCGAAAAAAAATGTCAAATGGGAATTATGATTACTGCTTCTCATAATCCACCTTGCGACAACGGCCTTAAATTATTTTCAGAGTTAGGCGGGAAACTGTCCATTGAAGAGGAAATTGAGATTGAAAGCCTGATGGAAATTCAGTCTTTTACACAACTCGAAAAAAAGGATATTTCACAGGTTGATGTGGTCGAGTCCTACTTCAAGCATTTAGAAGACTTTTTCTCGCCAAATTTTCTTAGTGGGCTCAAAATAGTTGCCGACTTGGCGAACGGAGCAACTAGTTTTACAACTCCCAAAGCATTGCGGCAATTTGGGGCAGATTTAATTTGTATCAACCAAGGTGAAGGTGAAATCAACTGCAACGCGGGTTCGGAAAGTACTCAAGTTTTGCAAAGTAGAGTAATCCAAGAAGATGCTGACCTCGGAATCGCCCATGATGGTGACGGAGACCGTGTGATCTTCGTTGATTCATTTGGAAAAGTCGTGGATGGAGACTGCATCCTTGGTTTGCTGGCAAAATCATCCAAAGAGGAAGGATTTGTTGCCACCGTTCATAGTAATTCCGGACTTGGTGAATTCTTAAACAAGCATGGAATGCAGTTTCACCGCTCGGCAGTGGGAGATCGTAATGTTTCGGTCGTGATGAATGAAACAGGATGTTCATGGGGGGGTGAATCTTCAGGGCATATTGTGTCCAAAAAGTTTTTGCCTACTGGAGACGGACTTTTTACAGCTCTATCTGTTCTTTCTATTATTCAGCTTGGTAGCCAATCTTTACATCAATTAGCCGATCAAATCAAACTTTGGCCATCACAATGTGAATCATTTACAGTTGAAACAAAAATTCCTCTTGAAGAGTGTGATGAAATTCAGGTGTTATTAATTCATGCAAACAATATNCTTAACGGAACAGGAAGAATTCTTCTTCGTTATTCTGGCACCGAAAACAAGCTAAGGCTNTTTGTAGAAGCAAAAAGTTTNANTATTCTAGAGGAGGTTTTCACCTTAATTGCTACAGGTATAAAGGAAAAACTCTTNCCCTAGAGATCACCATTAAATTTGGTTTATTTTTTCATTAAAATAGTGTGTAATGANNANCTANNCATGNTAGAAGAAATNGCCATCNTACAACTCGATCCTCGTTTTATCAAACAGCTAGAAGCTGCTGATAAAGTCGCACTTACAAACGCTCCATATTCCATGGAAATATACGGTGCAATTTTAAAACAATGCCCAAATTGTTTAGAACTTCGAAAGAAATTGAGGAGTTTACAGCTCAAAAAGATCGAAAGTTCAACCAAGGGACTGTCTAAAATATTTGGGAAAGTTACTATCGCACCTTTCATCAAAAGGGGACAAAACGACAAAAACCCTTTGGAGGTTATTAGCAAAGCGGAAGAATTAATTGCAAAATCTCCCAGCAATATCCCTGCCCATCAAATGCTTGCTCATGCAGCACATTTAGCAGAGTTACATGGTACTGTGGTATTTGCCTATGAAACAATCAAAAAACTTCAACCCAAGGATCTTGAAAACTTAAAGAGCTTAGGAGACGCATACATTGAGAATGGGGAGACAGAAAAGGCTGTAGAAACTGGGAATTTAATAGTCAGTATTAATCCTCGTGACGGCGACGCTGAAGACTTGATGAAAAGAGCATCAGTTGCTGCGGCAATGAATCGTGGAAAATGGGAAGAATCTGAAGACTTTCGCTCTCAGCTTAAGGACGAAGGCGAGGCACAAGCCCTTGAGCAGGCTTCCAAATCAATGAACGATTCCGAGGGTTTGGAGGCTTTAATACGACAAGCCTACGAGAAAGTTGAAAAAGAACCCTCCAACTTAAACTACTACAAACAACTCAGTGAATATTATCATCGTTATGGTGATATTGAAAACGCAATTGCATGGATACAGGAAGCAAGGAATCAAGAGGCTGGTAAAGGGGATGTTTCCTTGGAAGAAAAAGAAAGAAACCTAACTTTGGAGTATTTCGATAATTCCATCGAACAATGGGAAAAAGCTTGTAGCGAAAATCCTGACAACCAAGAATTGAATGTCTCTTTAGTCGAAGCCAAGTCTAACAAAAAACAATATCAACTCGGACAGCTCGAGTCTTTGGTACAAAGATATCCCAACGATTATTCGTACAGGCATGAACTAGGTTTAATTCTATTTGAAGATCAAGAATACGATCAGTGCCTGCAACACTTTCAGCTTGCTCAGCGAAATGCGAAAATTCGGCTGGACGCGATATTATTTCTTGGTAGAGCATACAGTCGAAAAGGGTTTCATGACATGGCAATCGAACAATTTGAAGTCTTGAAAAACGAGATTCAAGTAATGGACGAAAAAAAGAAAAGTGCGATCTACGAACTCGGTTGTTGTCACGAGTTGATGGATAACAAAGAAAAAGCATTTGAAGAATTTAAGTCGATTTATTCTGCCGATATTTCCTTTTTGGATGTTGCAGATAAGATCAACTCATTCTATCAACAAAAGGCAGCCGCCAAATGAATAGTGGCGGAGAGGGCGGGATTCGAACCCGCGGTACCTTTCGGCACACCCGATTTCGAGTCGGGCACATTCGACCACTCTGCCACCTCTCCAGAGGATGATCAATTTTGTCAGCCTCTCCGATTCTGGCAACACTTTTAAGACTCCGCTTGCGAACTGCCGGATCATTTCCACGCTTGCTTGCATACCAAATGTAATTTTGGATATACATATGCAAAGGTACTTTGGAATTACTGGATTATTTTTAATACTTGCATTTAGTGGATGCACTTCCAAGAAGATCGTTACGACACAGTTTTCTGATGGATCCTACGAGGGACAAGTAAACTCGAAGGAACAGAAACATGGAAAAGGTCTTTTCAAATGGAACGACGGCTCCTACTACAACGGTGATTTCAACGAGGACCTTCGACACGGCAAGGGGCGTTTTCTTTGGGCCAATGGCGAAAACTACGAAGGAGATTACGACGAGGATCAAAGAACAGGGAAAGGGCAGTACCGATGGCCTGATGGTTCAAGCTTTGTCGGTGATTTCGTGCGAGGCAAGAGGCGAGGAAAAGGTGTTTTTATTTCACACGATGGAATTAAGTATGAAGGAGAGTGGCTTGATGACTTACAGCATGGTCACGGAAAACTTTTTTTTCCAGACGGCAATGTGGTCTCTGGGACATGGATCAATGGAGAACTGATTCCTTCTAAGTCTATGATTCCAGCTCCTTCCAAATCTGTGAAATTGAATTCTTCCATTGATCAACAACCCGAAATCAATGTAGACAAAAACAAATTTTCAGATCCCGTTGAATCTACTGAAGCTCCATTACTTTCTCCGGTGCCGGATTCATCTTCTTTGTTATCTGTGAGGGGAACGACACAGGAGCTCCTTTCCGAGGCTGGAAAATCCGCTGTTTCACAAAAAAAAATAGACAACGATCTGGAACAGTTGGTAAATTTACCAACTGGAATTATTTCTTCACCTAACAACTTACAAAAGAACCAAGAAGATGTTCAGTCTCCCTCGTTTACTTCTGAGAAAGAAGTTGAAATATGGGAAGGCACGGTTATGGAAGCTGAACTCGCATTTAGAACTGAACTTATAAACGGTTTGGATACCGTTAAGTTTAGAAAAAATGACAGTACTTATTCCGGGAAAATGAATATTCTCGATGAAAATGGAAAGTTAGTCGGAGAAGTTAATCTACTTAATGGATTGCTCCATGGAGAAGAAAATTTCTTCGGTGAAAACGGCGAAATCGTAGAACAAAATATTTGGAACGGCGGTATTAAAAAGGAGTACTAACTGGAGCTTGGAGAATTTTTTCTCAAATAAGTTTTTTGATTTATCCCAATCATGCATAAGTTTAAATTATGCACGTGAATGATTCTGTGTTTTTTTTAACATTGTTTTTTAGTATTACCTATCCATGAACACACAAGATTTAGTGGAATTGACCTTTAAAAAATCTCATCTTCCCTATGATCCGTCAGAATTTCCCCGTGAACTAAAGAGACATTACATTTCTTTAGAGGATTCCGATATTAATGAGATGCTTGCTAGTCTAAACCTAGATGAACTTTCGCAATTATTCGACCATATTCCTCACGATCTTAAGTTTCAGGATGGGCTAAACCTACCCGATGAGTTGTCCTATGATCAAGCATGCCAAACCATTCAGGAGTTTTCCAAGAAAAGCAAAATTTTCGCCTCTTTGATCGGGGATATGCTACCTCATTGGACAATTCATCCGATAACCGAATTTGTTTCGAGACTTCGTCCGCTTAGTACTTCCTACACTCCTTACCAACCTGAAAGAAGTCAGGGAACTCTTGCTACCCATTGGATCTATCAATGTGCAATGTCTGCCCTCACAGGATTTGAAGCGATTAATACTTCCCTTTACGATCGTTCATTCGCCCTTTACGAAGCGATTGCCTGTGCTATCCGCACAACCCGTCGTTCAAAAGAAGTCCTTCTTGCGAGAAGTTTATTTCCTGATGATGTGAATGTCCTCGAGACACTTACTCGTGAAACCGGAATCAAATTCACTTTTGCTGAAATTGATCCAGTCACAGGGTTGATTGATTTATCAAAGCTTTTGTCATTGACCAGCACCGAGACTGAGCGATTTTCAGCATTTGCGTTTCCCCAAGTCAATTCCCTTGGTTTACTTGAAGATGTGGATAAACTGACCAACTTCAGTCACGATCGTGGAATGCGTTCAATTGCTTCGATCGACCCGATTTTACTCGCATCAGGTGGTCTAAAAACTCCATCTAAATTTGGCAACGATGGTGTTGATTTCATAGTTGGAGATGCTCAACACCTGGCAATTCCACCCAATTTTGGAGGCCCCGGCCTAGGCCTTTTCGGATGTAGATACAACAAGGACAACAAAACCGATCTTCGTCACAGTCCCGGTCGTTACATAGGCAAAGCAAAAGACATAAATGGTCGTGATTGCTTCGTCATGGTTCTCTCCACCCGCGAACAGCACATTCGCAAAGAAAAGGCCACATCCAATGTATGTTCCAATCAAGCCTTCCTTGCTACCCTTGCAGGAGCTTCACTTCTTGCTCGGGGAAACAAGGGGCTTTCAGAAAGTCTCCGAGCAGCGGTCGAATTAAAGAAAAAAATTTGGTTAGCCATTAAGGATTTGGATGGCATCGAATTAGCATTCCCAAGTGCATTTTCATTTAATGAACTGGTCATTAAAATTGATCGTTCCGTCGAGGGTTTGTTGAAACTTGCCCGCCATTCCAAAATCCACCTCGGGATTGATGTAAGTGCAAGAATTAGTACAGGCGAATCTTTGAATCTGTTAAAGATGACCTTTACAGATGCTATTAAAGAAGACGAACTTGATGAAATCATAAGCTTTCTGGCTCAACAGTTTCCTAAATCAGTGGATTTAGAAAATGATCGACTTCCCTGTGCAATTCCTTCCCGTTTATTGCGCCANGACAGTCCAAATTTGCCTTCTTTTTCNGAAGATGANTTGGAAAATTATTATGAGAAGCTCGCAGAGTTAAATGTCAGTCCAGATGATGGATGTTACCCGCTCGGATCATGCACGATGAAGTACAATCCTCTCCTCAACGACTGGGCTGCGGGGTTGCGGGGATTTTCTGGTGTTCACCCCCAAGCCCCTCTGGAAGATTCCCAAGGTCCACTATCAGTTCTTTTTGAAATACAGGAGTGGTTTAAACAAATTACCGGCCTTCCCGGTGTTACCACTCAACCGGTTGCGGGTGCGCAAGGTGAATTAGTTGGTCTCAAGTTATTTCAAGCTTACCATCAAAAAAACAGTGAAACTAATCGAGACATTGTTTTTATCCCCAAGTCTGCTCATGGTACTAATTTTGCAACTGCGGCGATGGCTGGCTATCCCGACGGAATCGTTTACTTACAAGCTAACTCCGAAGGGACTATTGACCTGCATGATTTTCAGTCGAAGTTAGAAAAATATGGCAACAGGTTGTGCGGGGTGATGATTACAAACCCAAACACCTCTGGCATTTTTGAAGATAACTTTAGGTCAATTGCCGACCAAGTTCACAAAGCAGGCGGACTCGTTTACATGGACGGAGCAAACATGAATGCAATTGCCGGAATTGTAAACCTTGACGCACTTGGTGTTGATGCCGTTCACAACAACCTTCACAAAACTTGGACAATTCCACATGGTGGGGGCGGACCCGGAGATGCGATTGTTGCGGTTTCTGAAAAATTAGTTGATTTTTTGCCAGGGAAGCAAATTGTTCTGGGTGATAACGGACAGTTTCATGCTGTCACTCCTCGACATACTATTGGATCCTTCCACCGCCATTGGGGAAATTTCGCACATAAAGTCAGGGCGATCAGCTATTTGTTAAGGCTTGGCAAAGAAGGTGTGCCGAGAATGTCTGCAATCGCGGTATTATCTTCTCGCTACCTCTTGGAAAGGCTGAAAAAAACCTACCTTACACTTCCTGAATTTGCCCAAGACTCTCCCCGAATGCACGAGTTTATTCTAACATTGAGCGAAAATGAATTTTCACATCTAGAAAAGTATGGAATTCCGAAGAATCAAGCAATTCCTCAAGTTGGTAAACTGTTCCTTGATTTCGGATTCCATGCACCAACCGTTGCCTTTCCTGAAATTTACGGGCTAATGATCGAGCCTACAGAAAGTTATTCAAAATCTGAACTTGATCGGTTCGCACAAGCAGTATGTGCAATCAAGGAAATCATTATGGAAAATCCGGAAGTTTTAAAAACAGCCCCGCATTTTACTCCTATAGATAAAGTGGACGAAGTAAGTGCAAATCGCTCGCTTGTTATTGGAGAAACAATCTCACACCTGCCTCCGCTTCCTTTTAATCGAGTAAAAACATCCATTTTGATAAACCTAACAATACCTCAGATCAAAGAGAAAATCCTGGAAGCAGTCAACGGACTCTCGAAAGGATAAGTTTGACCCAGTGCCCTTGATTTGCATGCTAAATCCACATGTCAGATCAAAATGATAAACCCCTGGTGTCCAAAGCTGGAATTGGTTTCGATTTAGTCCTCGCTTCATTATTCTTCTTGTTCATGCGTGAAGTTCTTGCGGGTCATGTTCCCTCGGAAGACCCAACTGCTATAACTGTTGTTTCTACTATGTCCTCGATTGCAATGACTGGAATTTTTTGGATTGCCACAAATATGCTCCGAGTTACCTGGGTAGACTATTCCAGAAACCGAGATCGGAAATAATTTTATTTTTTCTCGTAGTTTGCATATTTCTTTAATTCTTTTGCCAATTTCCCTTGAGGAAATGCTTCCACAAGGATCCCGACTTCAGTTACCTCTTCGGACTTTAGGCAGCCTTCCTTTCGAATTCTAGAAATTATTGAATAATGACGATGGGGGATTAAGAAGCGCTTAGTTTCCATTTTTCCTTCAATAAGAAACTCAATCTTCTGATGTAGATTTATTAGTCCTTTTCCGGTATGAGAACTTATAAAATTTGCATCTTCGCATAACACATTTGCCCTCATTCGATTTGTCGTGGTTCCATCCAAATCGATTTTATTAAAAACTGTTAAAATAGTTTTTTCTTGTGCCCCCAATTCAGAAAGCACTTCTATCGTAGTTTCCATTTGTTCCTCGAAATCAGGATTTGATAAATCCACCACATGAACCAAGAAATCCGACACCAATGCCTCTTCAAGGGTTGCCCTAAAAGCATCCACAAGTCGGTGGGGTAATTTACGAATAAAACCAACTGTGTCAGTAAGAATAATAGTCTTACCACAAGGAAGTACGGTTTTTCTGCTAGTCGGGTCTAAAGTTGCAAATAACTTATTTGCGGCAAGAACGGTGGAACCACATAATGCATTTAACAGAGTTGATTTTCCCGCATTTGTATACCCAACGAGTGCAAGAGTCGGCAGGGGTATCCGGTGTCTTTTCTTACGGCTTGTTTCTCTACGAGTTGCCACTTGGACAATTTCCCTCTTTGTTTTTGCAATTTTATCCCTCAGCATTCGCTGATCTAATTCAATTTGAGCCTCACCTTCGCCTCGCTGAGTTACTCCTCCTCCCCGTTGACGATCCAAGTGAGTCCAGGCACGTCGCATTCTGGGCAATGAGTATTCCAAGCGGGCTAAACGCACTTGAAGACTTGCTTCCTTGGTCTGAGCACGCTCTGCAAAAACATCCAAAATAACTTCGTGTCGATCAATTACTAGGACATTACTTGCTTCTTCCCAATTCCTTTGCTGGCTTGGCGAAATTTCGTTGTCAAAAATAATGACATCGCAATTTTGGGACTGGACATCTTTGAGGAGCTGCTCAAATTTTCCTTTCCCAATAAGGTGCCCGGGGAAAGTTTTACGGGTGCGAACCACATGCTTACAAACAATTTCAATCCCAAGGTTCGAGACTAATTCTTCTAATTCATTAAGGAGTGATTCTGCTTCACTGCGTTCGGTTTCGCGTAAAATAACCGACAATAAATAAGCTCTTTCAACAAGCCTTGGTTTCTCCTTTACTTCAAACATCAATCAAAGAAGTTCACCAAAAAAGACAAAGGGTTCGAGCGTTTCCACTCGAACCCCTAATTTGAAAAATTTTAAACAAATTCTCTCAGCTGACTGCGGCCTGTGCGGCAGCTAAACGAGCAGTCGGCACCCTGAACGGAGAGCAACTTACATAATTCAGGCCAATATTATGACAAAAAACTACGCTCTTGGGATCGCCTCCATGCTCCCCGCATATCCCAAGCTTTATGCCTCGGCGGGAAGACTTTCCCTTTTTCACAGCGATTTCCATTAACTGTCCCACCCCACTCTGGTCTACGCTCGCAAATGGATTGGCATCAACAATATCGAGCTCAGTGTAGTTGGGTAGAAAACTTCCAGAATCATCACGACTCATACCCATGGTCGTTTGGGTCAAATCATTAGTTCCAAAACTGAAAAACTGAGCGGTTTTTGCGATTTCGTCTGCAACTAAGGCAGCCCTAGGAATTTCTATCATGGTTCCAACCAAGTACTTGACTTTTTCACCCTTGGCTTCGAAAACTTTTTTCGCAGTTTCATGAATGATTTCAACTTGCAACTCCAATTCCTTTGGAAAACCTACAAGAGGTACCATAATTTCTGGGTTCACTTCAATTCCACTCTTTTGTACAAGAATAGCCGCTTCCAAAATGGCTTGGGTTTGCATCTCAGTAATTTCGGAGTAGGAAATTCCAAGTCTGCATCCTCGATGTCCAAGCATTGGATTAAACTCATGCAGGTCCTCAACCCGCTTTTTGATTGAAGCCAAAGTGACTCCTAATTTCTTAGCGAGGTCACGTTGTGCGTTGTTATCGTGAGGCAAAAACTCGTGCAAGGGAGGATCGAGTAAGCGAATTGTTGCAGGTCTTCCTTCCAGGGTTTTGAAGATGCCCTGAAAGTCTTTTCTTTGATAAGGAAGCAGTTTCTTCAGTGCTTTCCTACGAGCTGGTTCATCCTCAGCAAGAATCATTTGGCGCATTGCATCAATTCTGTTTCCTTCGAAAAACATGTGTTCGGTGCGACACAATCCAATTCCTGAAGCTCCAAAAGCAATTGCATTGGCAACTTGAGAAGGTGAGTCAGCATTTGTTCGGACAGACATTTTTGTGGCTTTTTCGCACCATTCCATCAACTGTGAAAAGAATTGAAAGTCCTTGCTTCCTTTGGGATTTAACTTCTTTTCAACTAAAACTTGAATGATCTCAGAGGGAGCAGTTTTGAGCTCTCCAGCGAAAATCTCACCAGTTGTTCCATTAATCGACATGTAGTCACCTTCCTTGAAAGTTTTCCCGTCAACTTTGACAGTTCTGGCTTGGTAATCGACGTCCAATTCAGCAGCTCCACAAACACAAACCTTACCCATTTGGCGGGCGACAAGTGCAGCATGCGAGGAAACTCCACCTCGTGCTGTAAGAATACCTTCCGCAGCAATCATTCCCCTCAAATCCTCGGGCGAAGTTTCTTGACGAACAAGTAAAACACTTCCTTTTTTTGCAGCCTCCACGGCACGATCAGCATTGAGGCAAATTCTTCCTGATGCCGCACCCGGACCCGCTGGTAATCCCTTACACAAGCGACTGGCAGCTTTTTGAGCTGCAGCGTCAAAAACTGGGGCAAGAACTTGATCCAATTGTTCGGCGGGTACTCGAGTAATCGCAGTTTTCCAATCGATAAGTCTTTCCTTCACCATTTCTGCAGCGATCCGAAGTGCCGCTAGACCAGTGCGTTTACCATTTCGAGTCTGCAACATGTAAAGCTTTTCATTTTCGATGGTAAATTCAAAATCTTGCATATCCTTGAAATGCTTTTCCAGTTTTTTCTGCACCAGCTCTAATTCCTTGAAAGGTTTTGGAAGAACCCGCTTCATTTTAGCGACGGGATGAGGCGTGCGAACACCTGCCACAACATCTTCTCCTTGGGCGTCAGTTAAAAATTCACCATAGAGAACTTTCTGGCCACTTGCTGGGTCACGAGTAAAGGCAACACCAGAACCAGATTTTTTTCCGGTATTTCCGAATACCATGGCCTGAACATTCACTGCCGTTCCCCATTCTGCGGGAATTCCGTATTTTCTGCGGTATACAATAGCACGGTCATTCATCCAGGAACTAAAAACTGCTCCGACCGAACCATCCAATTGCTTCCATGGACAGGTGGGGAAGTCTTGACCAGATCTTTTCTTAACCAACTTCTTAAAACGGTCAACTAGCTCCTTCATTTGTGAGGAAGAGATCCTCGAATCATCCACCTCTCCTTTATCCTTAGGGAAAACCTCTTTTTTAAAATCTTCGATTAGCGCTTCAAAGGGGTCGTGGTCTTCAGTAGGTAGTTTTTGTACTCCCATTACCACATCACCGTACATTTGGATAAATCTACGGTAACAATCCCAAGCAAACCTTTCATTACCCGAAGAGGTGGCTAATGCTTCCACTGTCTCGTCATTCAATCCAAGATTCAGAATCGTATCCATCATTCCGGGCATAGAGTCCCTTGCTCCAGAGCGAACAGAGAGAAGGAGCGGATTTTTTAGATCACCTAACTTCTTGCCTAGTTGTTTCTCCATCAACGCAACTGAAGTTCGGATTTGATCGTCAAGAATTTTAGGATAAGATTTTTTATGTGAATAAAAATAGGTGCATACTTCGGTGGATATTGTAAATCCTGGAGGTACGGGTAATCCGATTTTAGCCATCTCCGCAAGATTGGCTCCCTTTCCTCCAAGCAGTTCTTTTTGCTTCGCATCACCGTCAGTCTTTTTGCCAAAGTCGTAGACATATTTTTTTGCGTTCGAATTAGAGGAAGATGATGATTTCGTCTTCTTGGTGTTTGTTTTGCTCTTGGCTTGTTTTGCCTTCTTTTTTTGTGCCATTTTGAGGTTTTGGTTAGCGACTTGTGTTTACCAATCATTTGCGAAGAGCAATTTGATTGAAAATGGAGGAGAAATACATCGTATTTTTTTAAAACTTTGTCAATGTATGACTTCGATAGCATCCAAGGGATTTACAGATTTTGGATTCTTTTAAATGGACGAATACTTCAGAACCAGACATGATAAAGACACCTTTTGTCTCTTTCATTCATTGACTCCATAAGGCAATCAAATGAGCAATCCCACATCCAAAAAAAATCCAAAAAGTTTTGGTGAAAAATTTATGAGCGAGGGACTTACTGGCATTCTTCGTCGAAAAAAAACCCTTGATTCCAGCAGAAATCCAAACGAAATGCACTTCCTCGAGCATTTGGAAGAACTACGATGGGTAATCCTCAAAGCGATTTTAGTTTTTATTGCCGGATGTTTAGGCGTAGCAATTTTCCTGCAGGATTCTGCAAAAGTTCTTCAGGTTCCACTAATTAAAGCCGTTGAAGACTTTGGTGAGATACAAGTGGATCTCCAGAGCATAGGAATGGATCAATACATTCAACCTCTAGTTGAAAAAAATATTGATTTAAGTAAACTTCGAAAAGCAAAAGAATCCGACCTTCTTAAATGGGGAATTTCCGACCCGCATCATCAAACTCGAATACTAACTCATTTTTCTGACGGTAGAAATCGAAATCTACTGCAAGTAATTCGCTCCTTTTCTCCAATTTTCATTGCAATGAAAATTTGTTTTTTAGGCGGACTTGGTATTTCTCTTCCCCTGATTCTGTATTTCATAGGCAGCTTTGTCGTCCCTGGACTTACCCCTCAGGAAAAAAGAATCTTTTTCCCAGGCTGCGTAGCTGCCACCTTTCTTTTTCTCTCAGGGGCGTCAATGACTTATTTCCTGATTCTCCCGTACTCGCTGGCATTTACCATTGAATTTTCATTCAACATTTTGGGCCTGGAAGTCTACCGTCCGGAGGCTGGAAACTACTACAGCATGGTAATATGGATGACATTTGCCGTAGGGGTTGCGTTTCAATTCCCACTAGTTTTAATTCTGATGATAAGAATAGGTGTACTTTCCACCAGTCAATTACGTAAGAATCGAAGGATTGTTTTGGTCGTAATTATGGTAGTGGCGGCATTTATTACTCCCGGTGGAGATCCGGTAAGTTTGTCGATTCTGAGTATTCCTCTCTATTTTCTTTACGAATTAGCAATCTTCGCAGGTGCATTTGTGGAAAAAAATAAAGCACTTCGAGAATGGAACGAATGGGATGTTTCCATACAAGGACCTCGTCCCCAAAAACCTAAAAAGAATAATCACAGTGTATTTGCCTACATTGTCATTCTATCTGCGATCTCCATTGCCGGTATTTTTTACATCGTTTACTCCAATCAAATTAATCAATGGTCTAGTAATACTTTTCAGTTCTTTTTTAGTGAACCAGTAAAACCAGTTTCATCGAAACCAAAGACAATTTCAGTCCAGAGTATTAAAACTAAAACAGAACAAAAAAGTGATCTTAGAGTGTTTTCTTTCGAAGAGGAATTCATGCTTGAATTAACTCCAATCGGATCAGATTTAAACGGCTCCAAAATAAATGAATTAAATAGGACGCAAACATTTCTCGCAGTGCCTAGAAAAAAGTAATTCTTCTCCAATTATCTTGCCACCCTGTTTTCAACCATAAAACATGGCGGAGTGAAAAAAAATCAAATGATTCGAATGGGTAAGCAGCTCAAATTTCTACGAAAAAAGACTGGTCTCACCCAACCTGAACTTGCTCGTGCAAGCGGGGTGACGACTTCAATAGTAAACGACTTGGAAAATGGTATAAGGACCGCTGGAAGTAAAACCCTGGACAAAATTGCCCGCGGATTGGAATTGCATGACAAAGAACGCTTTTTACTTTTGCTCAATGGTCTGTCTTTATCAAAAAGAGATTTTCTAATTCCAGATTTTTCTTCTTACTCCCCAGAATTGCTGAATTTTTTGCCTTATGTTTTATTCCGCTCCGGCATCAAACCAGAAAACATTAGCAATATAGAATTACCCGATTCCAACAGAAAAAATTTGGAAATCACCCTGAAATCAAAACAAACCCTCAGTTTGGAAATCCGATTGGCCCAAACTAGCAAATAATTTTTGAATCATGAATGTCGTGCGACTGGATCGATGGCTTTGGTCGGTTCGAGCCTACAAGACAAGAACTTTGGCCACTGATGCATGCAAAAGGAAATGGATTACGGTTAATGGAATTAACTCCAAACCTTCGAAAGAAATACGAACAGGCGACCTAATAACCATGAAAAAAGGACCCATTGAAATAAAGGTGCGTGTTCTTGCTATCCTGGAGAGAAGAATTTCTGCTTCAAAAGTTAAAGATTTCCTCGAAGACTTAACTCCAAGTGAGGTCTATGAAGAATTAAAGCGAAAAGATTTCGAAAGGAACCTTGGGAAATCGCTTGCCACTCGCAAAGGCAGGCCTTCCAAAAAACAAAGGCGTGACCTTGAGGAATTTCTTTATCAAGGTGAATAACAAATAATTGTGCAAGCTCAGGACATAGAAATTGTTTTTTAAAAGCTCAGAATTCCGGAAAAAACTGGGTATCCTTTCCGTAAAAGTTTTAATCTATACTCCTTAGAGTTTTTAGCATTTAGAATTACTCTTTCGAAGGTGATTTTTGGAATGAAGAAAAACCACTTGCCACAAACAAAGCTGATGGGCATTACATAATTTGATGAATAAGACTTGTTTTCCACTTCTTGCACTGACTTTTGCATTGTGTTTTTCTTCGTGCATAAAATCGTTACCCACTCGTTCCCCGGAATCTGACCAAACCGTAATGCTGCACTGGCTTAGTTCTGATCAAGAAGGAATAATCAGAAATACGGGCGGTGACCAAAATTCAACGGAAAAAGCAAAGCCTTACTCTGGAAAGGCAATTGAAACTTTTGAGCAAAGCCCCACCAAATCAGTTTCTTCCTGGGAAAACGGGAAGAAAGAAGGAGAAACTATTGAGTTCTTTTACAACGGCAGAAAAAGAAGGGTCATTAATTATTCTGAAGGAATTAGGGATGGAGTATCCAAAGAATTTCGTATAACAGGCGAATTACTAAGGGAAGAAAATTACCAAGCAGGAAAACTCGAGGGCCTGAAAAGCGAATGGCATCCCAATGGGCAAAAGATAATGGAAGTTACCATGAAAGAAGGACTTCCCCACGGTGAATCTAAAGAGTGGTATTTAGACGGGAACCCCAAGTCATCGACAATATACAGGCATGGTTTACGCGAAGGCCCAGCATCTGAATGGTACACAACAGGACAACGAAAGCTTGGCTTATTTTATCAAAAGGACAAGCAACACGGACTGCGTACAATTTGGTATGAAAATGGACAGCAAAGATTGATCGCTCAATTTAATGATGATAAAATGGAGGGAAACTCCAAAGGTTGGTTTCCAGACGGGCAGCAACAATTTGAATACAATTTTAGAAACAACCAAGAACACGGCATCTGCACGGAATGGAATCAAAAAGGAGAAAGAGTTTCTGAACTTCGATTTGTGGATGGGGCTCCTGTGCAAGATCTTTTAACTGGAAAAAGAGTCAGCCCCATTACAAACAACGATAAATCCAATGATATTTTACCTAACCAACCTCCGATTTCCGAGGATTCCTCTAAAAAAGGAAACGTCAAAAATATTAGCTTGGGAGAACCAATTCCAGAGAGAAATTCTACTGATTCTGCTCTCCCTTCAGTTCAACTTGTTGATCCAGCAACATCAACCCTCTCCCCCGTCAAAGAGAAAATTATCTCTCCTCTCAAACCTCCCACAGGTGTTCCAGACATTGAATTAAAATCCCCATCACCTCCCGACAATTCACCCGTTGAACTCAATCCTTTTAATTCTTCCGTTTTGCCTCCATCTCCTCCTCTCCTGCCTCCGCCACCACCAGCCTTTCCTCCACCGCCAACCATGCCTCCTTCAAGCAACCCCGAACAAGAAAAGACAGCCAGCGACAAGTCCATTATTAACGGTCCTTCTCCTATTGTACCTCAACAAGGCCTAAATCCATTCAATTCAGTGCCTACCAGATCGCCTAAACAGCCTCCACCACCTCTTCCTCCGAAAATTATGCCAATTTCTTCTTCTCCAAAGACAGAAACCGGTGAAATGGATCAGTTCAATCCCTTTGATTCTGCTCCTCTTCCACCGTTGCAAAACAGTGAAAATCTCAATCAGGCTTCTCAAAAAGTTAACCCCTTTAACGGTATTCCTCCAGTCAAGGACACAAATAATACTCCACCCCAACTGAATCCTTTTGATAATGCGGGCGAGATCGAAAAGGATGCATCTGCGATCCCATTAGGAGATATTTTTAACGCTCAACCCAATACCTCCACCGAAGAAGCTAATCCCTTTGATCTTCCACTTCCAGGTCAATAGTATGAGATGTACCTGGGTTTTAGTAAAACCTTCCAAATGGATTGGCAGCCCGGCAGGGATTCGAACCCCGACTGAGAGTACCAAAAACTCCTGTGCTACCATTACACCACCAGGCTATAGTTTAACAAAATGTCCTTCTTCCCTTTAAAGTCAAGATTCTAGCATCCTCATTTCCTTCAATGCCCACTCAATATAAAAGAATTATTCTAAAAATCAGTGGTGAAATCCTTGGCTGTCGAAGCGAAGGCGAACCCATTCACGCAAAATCGCTGGAAACTATTTGCGAAGAAATCAAGTTTGTATCGGATATGGGAGTTGAAGTAGGCTTAGTCGTAGGCGGAGGTAATATCTTTCGTGGTCTGCAGGGTAGCGAAAAGGGAATCGACCGAACAACTGGAGATTCAATGGGCATGCTTGCCACTGTAATTAATGGACTTGCACTCATGGATCGGCTTGAAAAAATCGGTGCGGTTGTTCGTGTACAGAGTGCAATTCCAATGGACAAACTGGCCGAGCCATACATACAAAGAAGAGCGATTCGACATCTAGAAAGAGGTCGAATAGTAATTTTCGTTGCTGGCACTGGAAACCCCTATTTTTCAACTGACACCACGGCTGCCCTTAGGGCTAGCGAAATCTCTGCTGAAATTATTCTCAAAGCCACAAAGGTAGATGGCATCTATGACAAAGACCCCTGCAAGCATGAGGATGCTATCAAGTACAAAAAACTTTCCTACATGGAATGCTTGGAAAATCGGCTTTCAGTTATGGATTCCACTGCATTCTCACTTTGCATGGACAATGGAATGCCCATTCTTGTGTTTGATCTTCAACAAAAAGGCTCGATTCGCACGGCGGTTTCAGGCGAATCAATTGGAACAATAGTATCCTAAAAAGATTTCAAAATTATACTGCGATAAAAATTATTAAAACTAAATTTAACCATGGAAACAGAAGATATTTTTAAGAAGATGAAGCAAGTAATGGACAAATCAATTGACCACGTTCTCCATGAATTCTCTACTCTGCATACTGGCAAAGCCAATGCCTCGATGGTCGAAAGCGTAACCGTGGACGTATATGGCTCGAGCATGAAATTACGTGATGTTGCAGCCATTACCACTCCTGATTCTCGGACAATTCAAATTCAACCCTGGGACAAATCTACTGCAGCACCGATTGAAAAAGCATTAATCGATGCAAAACTTGGAATTACTCCGATCGTAACTGGTGAACTCATCCGTATGCCAATTCCCGAATTGAGTGGTGAGCGAAGAGAGGAACTTTGCAAGATGGCTCAAGGCTATGCCGAACAAGGTAGAATTGGAATCAGGGCATCTCGAAAAGAAGCAATGGATGGGTTAAAAGTGGCTCAAAAAGACGGTTTGCCCGAAGACGACTACAAAAGGTCAGAAAAAGAAGTTCAAAAAAGTACCGATGATGCGGTTAACCGAATCAATCATGCACTTTCCTCGAAAGAGGAAGATCTTCGACAAGTTTAATCCCTTTCATCAACCACAAGCTCTCAAATAAAAAGAGAATTAAGGTGTGGCCTGAATGAAAAAAATCGTCATTAAGATGGGAACCGGAATACTCTCCGCTGGCGAGGGAGAGATCCATTCCATGCGATTGAAAAAACTTGCAGAGGGAATTTTGGCACTGAGAGAAAGTGGTGCACAAGCAATTCTGGTCAGTTCTGGATCCATCGGTCTGGGAATGGGAAAACTGGGATTGCTAGAAAGACCGTCTGAACTCTCCCTGCTTCGTGCTTGTGCGTCGATCGGGCAATGTCTATTGATGAATGCATGGTCAGAGGCTCTGTCATCAGTTAATCTAATTCCTGCACAAGTCCTTTTGACACGAGATGATTTTAACCAGCGGACTCGATCTCAAAAAGTCCAGGAAACACTAAATTCACTTCTTCAAAGAGGAATTGTACCGATCGTGAATGAGAATGATTCAGTGAGCGATGAAGAAATTAAATTTGGTGACAATGACATCCTCTCTGCTCTGTTGGCTTCTTTAGGCAAAGCGAACATGCTCACTATCCTTTCAACCGCAAAAGGATTAATGACCCACCCCATTGCCGGCACCCTTATTCCTTTCGTTGCTGAGATCACACCCGCCATCGAGCAGATGGCTCAAGGAACAACAAGTCCAACCGCGGTTGGTGGAATGGTCACGAAAATTGAAGCGGCTAAAATAGCGACGAAATCGGGGTGCGCCGTTTTTATTGGAAGTGGAGAACAACAGGCCAATTTGGTGGAGATTCTTGATGGAAAAGCCGAGGGAACCTTCTTCGCGCCTGCAGGCTTAGAATTAAAAGCGAGAAAAAAATGGCTAGCATTTTTTCCCAAGGCAAAGGGCAGACTTATTCTTGATGATGGTGCATGTGAAGCGATTTTATTGAACGGAGGAAGCCTCCTGGCAAGTGGATTGCACGAAATTGAAGGAGATTTTGAAAAGGCCGAAGTAGTCACCCTTTCCGACGGAGAAGGACAGACAATTGCAAGAGGAATTTCTCGTTTCAGTTCCGATGATCTGCAAAAAATTCTGGGGAAAACAAATGCAGAGGTTCTTGCTTTATTTCCTGGTAAAAATCGACCTGAAGTTGTACATCGGGATCATTTAGCCCCTCATCTTTGAAAACTGAATTGAATACGCTTGCCCGCTTGTCTTCTTTCGTTTGAAACCTTTTGTAGTGTACGACTACGAAGATGATGAAGATGATATTTTTGGGACTCCCCCTTCTGTAAGCAGTTCGGTTCCGTCCATAAATTTCAAGGATGAATTAAATGAAGACCAATTCCGTGCAGTTACTGCATCGGACGGACCGGCACTAGTTCTTGCTGGTGCAGGTTCAGGTAAAACGAGAACATTGACCTACCGTGTCGCTTATTTGATCACCCAAGGTATTTCACCCGAGGCGATTCTCTTACTTACTTTCACTAACAAAGCGTCCAAGCAAATGCTTGAGAGAGTCGAGCAACTTACGGGCATTGAGAGCCACCGCTTTTTAGGCGGAACTTTTCATCATGTGGGAGGTCAAGTCCTGAGGTTGTTTGGAGATACCATTGGACTTCCTAGAAACTTTACCATTCTCGATGACGGTGACTCTGATTCTTTGCTCAACGAGATCATCCGGGATTGTGATCCTGACTTTTTCAAATCCAAAGAAAACCCGAAGGCTAAACCAATTAAGGGACTGATCAGTTACGCCAGAAATATCCTTGTAGAAGTTGAACATGTCGCAAAAGGGAGATACCCGGGAAATGTGGAACTACTCTCAAAAATTAACTCTTTCGCTCTACACTACCAAAACACGAAACTGGAAAGGGGATTAGCAGACTACGACGATCTTTTGGTTTATTGGCTGGAGGTTCTACAGAACAATGAGGAGGCTGCTCAATATTACCAAGAAAGATTTTCTCATGTCCTTGTTGATGAGTATCAAGATGTAAATTCTCTACAGGCTCAAATTGTTGATAAAATCGCTGCCAATCATCAAATTATGGCAGTTGGTGACGATGCGCAGTGCATCTACACATGGCGGGGGGCAGATCTCGATCAGATCATGAGTTTTCCTGAAAGACACCCCGATACTAAAATCTATAAGATTGAAACAAATTATCGTAGCTCGCCAGAAATTCTCAAACTAGCCAATGAAATATTGGAAAATCGATCTTCTGAAAATAGCTATTCAAAAATTCTTAAACCATCACGACCCCATCAAGATCTACCCCTCGTGGTACCGACCATAGATACATACCAACAAGCTGATTTCATTCTCTCCAAAGTGCAAAAGCTTTACGATTGCGGAGTCAATTATGAGGACATTGCCATCCTTTATCGTTCACATTATCATGCAATGGAATTACAGGTGGAATTGTCAAGGCGTGACATACCTTTTGTCATTACCAGTGGACTACGGTTCTTTGAACAGGCTCATGTCAAGGATGTTGCCGCTCAACTTAGATTTGTGGCCAACCCAAAAGACTTGACCGCATTTTTCCGTTTCGCCTGCCTGTTGCCAAAAATTGGAGAAAAAACTGCATCCAAGTTGATGCTCTTGGCAGAATCAATCTCCGAGAGCAAAAATATTGGTCTCATTGACTCATTGCTTAACCCTGAAGTCGTTAAAAAAGTACCTAAGGATGCAAAGGAGGACTGGTTTTCATTAATCGATACTCTCAAAAATATTGATACTTTGGCCGCCACTGCAACTCCTGCTCAAGTTGTGGAGGGAGCAGTTTGTGGGTGGTATGAAGAGTACCTGCGGTCTACCTATGAAAATTGGCCAAGAAGGGAAGAGGATTTAGAAAGCCTAATCGATTTTGCCGCCAAGTATGAGAACCTAGCAGAAATGCTGTCTCAATTGGTTTTATTAAGTTCAGAATCAGGAAACCGAGTTGTTAAGCAAGGAGAAAGCTGCCTCCGGCTATCGACGATCCATCAATCCAAGGGATTAGAGTTTCCACATGTATTTATCATTGGTTTGGCGGATGGACTTTTTCCAAACCGAAGGGCAATTGAAGGGGAAAGTGACCTCGAAGAAGAAAGACGGTTGTTTTATGTCGCGACCACTCGAGCCGAACGATCTCTTCACTTGGTTTTTCCTATGCTTTCAAATCAAAAAGGGACTCCAGTCCGCCTCATGCAGAGCCGTTTTATTAAGGAAATTCCCGATTCCCATTATCATCTTCACAACGCTCATACTACCTTTGGCCGCTCTGGCAAGACAGGATGGAATCACTTCGGCCCCGGGAAATCATACGGTTAAGCATCTGGTGCACCCATTGCTAATATCAAAGAACGCCATGATAGCAGGGCACAATCATGTCGTTCGGGAAATCGCTTGATCGAATCATAAACAATTAAATCCCCCGGTAAAAAAAACTCTTTCCCTTCTTCTAGAAATCGGATTAATTTTTTTGCTAATTCACTTGCTTGCGACATCGAATACCCGACAACTTCCGCACCCATTAAAGAAGAACAAGCCAAGGCCAAGGCAGAGCCCTGCATAGTCACCCCAATCTCTTTAATAATTCCTTCTTCTTCAAGATAGAAAATCTCACACGCATTTCCCGTCTTTCTACTTGCAAGTTTTGCTGATCGATTAAAAGTCGCCAATTTTTTTTGATGCTTTGGATTTTGAGCATGCTCTTCCAATATTTCTCGGTGGAGAGGCTCCTCCTTCATTTAGAAACTATTTTTCCACATCATTGATTCAACGGGGTGTGGCGATCGATCATTATATTTTGCAGATGTCTTGCTTGAGTAGTCAACTTCCACTTCTCCATCGACGGTGAAATAAATTAGCTGTCCAATCGGCATCTCCGCATACACGCGTACTGATTGGGAAACTGAAATTTCCAGCGTCCAGTGATTGCAAAAACCAACATCTCCTTTTCCAGCGGTAGCATGGATATCGATGCCAAGGCGTCCAACACTAGATTTTCCCTCTAGAAACGGAACATATTGCCTAGTTTCAGTGTATTCAACGGTCGAACCTAGGTAGGTTTTACCCGGTTGCAGGACAATTCCATCTTCTGGTATTTCAAAATGATGCACACGATTATGCATCTTTGCATCGATCACATCATCGGTGTAGCAAGCAAGAAATTTTGACAGATGAACATCATAACTGTTTGTTCCCAGACAAGAGCGTTGATAGGGTTCGATCACGATATCATTCCGCTCTATGGCATTTAAAATCGAGGTGTCGGAAAGAATCATATGAGCTTTTTGGTGAGTGATTGAGTCGTGAACATGCAGAATTCCAGAATTAAACCATGTGAACTTGATACACGAAGCAATTTGTAGGTGAGTGCTACAATGAAAGACTTTTGATAAATTCTTGTAAGCGGTAAAACTTTGCTTTTTGAGGCTATGCAAATGGACGATAAATCCCTGGAGCCGGCACTGGATATTCACCATTTTCATCGGGAACAACCGGAGGAGTGGAGCTAAATGTATAATTATCTATACCTGGAGCGTACTCCCGACCCTTTTCCATTAATTCATCCGCCATAATTTCCTTCCCCGAATAACAGGCTTCTCGGCCAAGAATTGCAGTAAAAGTACTCATCGCACCATACTCGGCTTCATTGTAGTATTCACCTTTGTGCAAAGCTTCGATTAAATCTTTCTGTTCCTGATAATGTCCACCGGGTGATCTTCCTATACGAATTGGATCTGCGTCAAAAGGTTCAATCACTTTCGAAACTGCGCAAGTTCCTTTTGAACCATGGGCATGCTCACCAATGTGAGACCACCCGCCTTTAAGATGACGGCCTTGGCTAAACATCTTGGTACCGTCCGGAAATGTGTATTCCACAGCGGTATGATCAAAAATTTGTGAAAGTTTACGATCTCCTCCCATCCTCATTTCGCTGCCTCCCATGCCGTTTGCCTTGATGGGGTACATCCCTTTTATCCAGCAACCAATGTCCAAGTTGTGAATGTGCTGTTCGCATATCTGGTCTCCTGAAGCCCAGGTGAAGTGATACCAGTTGTTGACCTGGTATTCCATTTCAGTCATTCCCTCTTGCTTTGCTCGATGCCAAATTGAATTTCCGTTCCAGTACACTCGAAGCATATTTATGTCACCAATTACACCGTCCTGTAATTGCTTAACACAATCTATAAAGCGTTTCTCATGTCTGCGTTGCAATCCAATCCCTACGCTCAAGCCTTTTTCCTTGGCTATTTTGGATGCTTCCAAAACACGTCGAACTCCAATTACATCACTTGCAACCGGTTTTTCCATGAATACTTGCTTGCCTTGATTAATCGCATACTCAAATTGTTGAGGCTTAAAGCCTGGCGGTGTAGCAATAACCACCATGTCAACATCATCAGTAATTGCCTGCTTGTAACCATCAATTCCTCCAAAGATTCGACCACCAACATCTACTCGATCCTCACCGTACTTTTTCTTAAACTGCTCGACCTTACCAGCCACTTGGTCGCTGAAAGCATCCGCTACTGCAACAAGCTTAGTGTTACACCGAATATTCTTATCTTTCCCTAAGTCTTTAGGTGCATCCAGTATTTGAGAAATCGCCCCTGTGCCACGGCCTCCCATTCCAACAACTGCCACACGAATAGTGTCACTTTGAAGATCATCACCTTTTGCGATGTAAGGAACGCTTGCTGCGACACCAGCAAGAGCGGTTGATCCGATGAATTTTCTACGACTTACGGGTTCTATTTCTTTCATTTTATATAATTTTTAATAATGGTGAGGGATTTATTATAAATTTCTTGTTTGAGGAATTGATTTGGAAGGGCCTTTGATATCCCCAAGTGCCCACTGAATGCCGTCCAGAAAATGTTGCAACAGAAAAGGGGTCCACCATGTTGCTTTGTTGTGACCGAAATTTGAATAAAAGACTTTTCCCCTGCCATAGGAACTGACCCAAGAAACTGGATAATCATTAGTCTTTGAATTTCCCTTCTTGTCGGTTTTTGTGGAATCAAGTCCGATTAATACACGAAGTTTGCTTCGATCATATGACTTGTATTGATAAATTTCATCAGAAATCATAAATTCAGTTTCTTTGAAAGCTGAATTCACGGGGTGTTTGGGATCTTCGACAAAAAATGGCCATTTTCCTCCTGCATTCCATGGATGCCCCGCGAAGCATCCTCCGATCATATCTGTGTATTCTTGCCATTGAGGCATTCCTCCATCAGATGCGGAGTGAAATCCAATGAATGCTTTTCCACTTTTAATAAATCCAAGGATTGCTTCTCTTTGCTCCTTTTCTGTAAATGCTTTTTGCACATGTGTACAATTGTTGAATATGATAGCGTCGTATTTCGATAGACCCCTATCGGTGAACTCTTCGGTTGTATTACTAAATGTCGGTTCGAAGGCATTCGTCTTTTCGGCCATTAATCGGAGTGCCTTAGCACCAGTCGGAATTGAGCCATGCTTAAATCCGCTAGGATGAGAGTAAATTAGAACTTTCCTAACCTTTTCAGGAACTACTGAGGGATTGCTCGGCATAGCCTCAAAGATTTTCTTTTCCTCATCCTTTGGATTCGCCAAAGAAAAAGAGACCAAGCAAAGTACAAATGGCAGGATCAAATGTCTCATCGATTGAAATTCTGTGAAATGTTGATGGGGTTAGGCAACAATCATCAATAACTAAGTGTGAAAATTTTTCAACAGCCTACGATTAATTCACGCAACTTGGACATCTTCCAAATACTTCCATGATGTGAGAAATTTCAATAAAACCGAAACTTTTTGCTGTCTCTTCCAGTTCTTCGCCCATGCACAAATCAATTCTTTCTGTGCGACCGCAATCCCTGCAGGTCAGGTGGTGATGATGCCCAAGGCCATGCCCAAGGCAGTAAACTTTTGTTCCATTTTCACGAACCCCAAGATCAATCACGCCAGCTTTATCAAATTGGTCCAGACAGCGGTATACCGTAACTAAGTCACAGGAACCCGGAGGAAGATTCGCATGGGTCTCTTCGGCAGACCAAGGTGATTGCGAATTGGCTAAGGCCTGAAGAATTAATTTTCTTTGCTCGGTTACCCGCAAGCCTTGTTTACGAAGAATTGAAATGGCATCTTGAACAATTTGGTCCATATTAAAAGTAAGAATTTCTTGACTCGTTTAATCAACCAGAAAGGTTCAATTTTTTTATCTATAAACAAGAACTTTTGCGGTTGATGGTTCAAATTGTTCTGATTAGCACTTGTAATATGAAGTTATTACTGCCCTTAAATATTTCTGTTTTTTTTCTAATCATCAACTCCATGGCAAAGCCTAACCAAGAAGCACCAAGTTTCTATCAATCGAAAAAATGGGAATCTGCAGATGGTAGAAACTTACTTTATCGGACCGCATTGCCCGCTTCTCTAGAAAATGGTGAAAAATACCCACTCCTTGTTTTTTTCCATGGAGCAGGTGGACGAGGAAACAATAACTTGGCACAGTTAACTGATGCAGGTATGGTTGACGCTTTCGAGAAACAAGGAGTTCGAACAAATAAAAACTCACATGTTTTTGCTGCACAAGTTCCCAAGGGTGAGCGTTGGGTGAATGTTGGTTGGAATCTTCTCGGGCACAAAATGCCCAAGATTTCAAACTCAATGAACATGGCATTGCAAGCCATCGATGCTTACATCAACGACGAAAAGAACCAAATCGACTCTAACCGAATTTACGCCATGGGGCTATCAATGGGCGGTTATGGTACTTGGGATGCTATTCAGCGACGCCCAAACTTTTTTGCTGCCGCAGTTCCAATCTGCGGGGGTGGGGATAAAAAATATGCAAAGAAAATTGCTCATCTTCCAATCTGGGCATGGCATGGAGAAAGAGACACTGTAATTCTTCCAATCCGTTCCAGCGAAATGGTTGATGCGATCAAAAAAGCAGGGGGAGCTCCCGTGTATAATGAAGTCAAGGACCGGGGCCACAACTCTTGGGTGGATGTGTGGAATTCAAATGAACTCTGGGAGTGGCTGTATTTACAAAAGAAAAACTAATCTTGCCCTGTATTTTCGATTGGTTCCTGAGGGCTTGTTCTTTCTTGAGACGCTTTTAATATTCTAGGATAGTTTAATCTTTGAGGCTAGATTTTATTCACTCGTTTAATCATGATTCCGTTGAAGTTTAATTCTTTTTTACTTTGCTTTTCGATTTTGGTGGCTGCCGGGAGCAATAAAAAACCGAATATCATTCTGTTCATGGCTGATGACATGGGAATAGGAGACACCAGTGCATACTTAGGAATCAAATTGGTACCGGGGGCCAAGACCATAAGCAAAACCCTCAGGACTCCAAACCTCGAAAAATTTGCTCAGAAAGGAATGATCTTCACGGATGCTCATGCTCCAGCCTCGATGTGCAGTTCGACTCGCTATTCCCTTCTTACCGGAAGACTTTCCCACCGTTCGTACCTCAAGGGTCAGGGCTGGCTTCCACACGGCCCAAACCGGCCAATGATACAGCGAGCATTGACCACTCTTCCAGAAATGCTTCAAAGAAATGGCTATCACACTTCCGCAATCGGTAAGTATCATGTAGGCATGGATTTTGACGACGGGCAAGGCAAGCCGGCCAATGAGTTTGACCACAAGGATGTAGATTTTGAAAAACCAATTCTCGATGGTCCCACCCACCATGGTTTCGATGAATTTTTCGGAGTTCCGGGAAACACCGAAGACTCGCTTGATACAGAACCAAGGATTTACATTCGAAACGACAGGTGGACTTTCACTGATCGATCGAGAATGGAATGGACCGGAATGAAAGATCGCGTCGGGCAGATTCTTTCTGCTCCCGATTGGAATTTGGCAAAACTAGGACCTGACTATTTACATGAAGGGGTAGAGTTTCTTGAAAGACAGAAAGACTCTACAACACCGTTTTTTCTCTACTACGCTCCCAATTCCAATCATTTTCAAAGAAACCAATCGGGAGACTACGCGGTTCCGCAATCAATTCAAGGAATAGAAATCAAGGGTAAGAGCTTGTACAGCGACGGCACAAAGGGAGGAGAACGGGATGACATGGTGCTCGAAAATGACGTTGCCTTTGGGATTCTCCTCAAAACCCTCAGTGAAATAGAGGACTCACGCAATCCGGGAGAAAAATTAATCGATAATACCCTCGTTATTTTTACCAGTGACAATGGACCGAATGTGGGAGACAACAATGGAATTAATGATGAAAGCGGAGGACTGAGAGGCAAAAAGGCCAAGCTTTGGGAAGGAGGTCATCGTGTACCATTCATGGTTTACTGGAAAGGACATTTTGAAGAAAAAGGAGTGAATCGAAACCTGTTTTGCCTGACTGACTTATTTTCTACTTTTGCCCGCATCGTCGGAGACAATCTTTTTCCCACGGAAGCTCAAGACAGCCTGGATTCACTAGATTATTGGAAAGACCCTAAAAAGACTGATTCACGGCCGCGATATTTCTTTTGTCATCTCGGTCCTCCCTACGAGAATGATGCCATTGCAATAAGACAAAAATCAAAAAAAGTAATTGTCCAGGGTGGATTGGCTCAACCATGGACGAAAGAAGGGTCAAGAGGATCAATTCAATCCTTGGTAACCTACGACCTTGATCGCGATCCCTATGAGCAAATTGATTTTTCCGAAAATAAGGAAGATGTCAGGACTAATGAAATGGTCGCAGAATTACTAAAAATTCATAACCAAGGATTTTCACGAAACCTCAATCTACCTTTAAGCCAAAGTCTTATCCTTGAAGACGGATGGCATAATTTACGAAACGACCTGACTGGTTCCATCGGTTACGAGTTTGAACTACTTCAAGATCAAGTGGTCACTCATCTGGGCATGTGGGTCGACCATGACCGTGAACTACCGGTTCGTTCCGCAAGGGGTATCCCCAACGAAAAAGAATCAGACCAACCAAGTCGTACAGGCAAGCAACCCAGGACGATAAAAGGTCCCCATGTAATTTCGCTGTACAAAATCACTGATCAGAATTGTACACCAATTGTTAATGTTACAATGAATCCGGGCACCACTGGAGATTTAGTTGGCGAGTTCCGTTACTTGAGATTAGAAAAACCAATATCAATTAAGAAAAATTCCAAATTTCTTCTCACCATGTCCACCACCGCGGGAGATGGTGATTATTTTCATGACCCCGTCTCATTCGACGGACTCTCTCCTCTGATTAATTCAACAGTAAAGATTATCAGGAGTTGCCTCTTTAAAAGTGGGCAAATGAACGAATCACTCGCAATTCCCGCTTTTGAGGACCTCCATCCAAACTACCATAAATTTCGCATTCCGGTTGGACCCACTTTGAGGTTTCAACCTCTTCATTGAATAATCTTTTTTGATATGTGAGATATGATTGATATTTGATAATTACTTCTATTTATTGCCAATATATGAAATTTAAGCCCTCTTTCATTTTCATCCTTGCAAGCAGCTTTACCACCTGCCTGTGCCATGCATCGATCAAGCCAGTCCCCTTTCACAGGGTAGAAATGACCAGCGACTTTTGGCGTCCCCGTCTCATTACCCAAAGAAAAGTACTGGTTCCTTTTGCATTTGAGAAAACCGAGCCTGGGGTTGCCCACTTGCAGGCGGCGGCTGATTATCTGGCCGGTAAAAAGGTAGAGGGTCACCGACCGCACCGTTTCATTGATTCTGATCTGTACAAAGTCATGGAAGGAGCTGCTTACCTGGCCCAGTTACAGGATGACCCCGAACTTGAGTCTCAATTCGACCGCATTGTAGATGTAATTGCAGCTGCCCAAGAACCAGATGGTTATCTCTATCCCTCGCACACTACCAAGGTTGGTTCTGATAAAAATATGATGGGCAACAAGCCCTACACATTTGTAGTGCACAGTCACGAGCTCTACAATATGGGCCACCTTTACGAGGCTGCTGTTGCTTATTTTCAGGCTACAGGAAAAGACAAACTCTTAAAAGTAGCCGAAAAAAATGCTCTTCATGTTAACCGAGTGTTTTTTGAAGGCGATCCCAACTACAACGATGGGAAACCAATTCGGCAGGCCCCCGGTCATCAGGAAATGGAATTGGCCTTGGTGAAGTTATCGAATGTTACTGGTAATAAACTTTACATCGAAATGGCGGAGAAATTTCTCGAAATACGGGGTAAGACTTATGTTCCCGATGGAGAAGGGGTCATGTCTCCCACTTACGCCCAACAACATGCGCCTCTTGAGAGTCAAAGCGAAGCGGTCGGGCATGCCGTTCGGGCAACTTACTTGTACGCGGCAATGGCTGACATTGCCGCGTTAAAACAAAAGAATTCTTACACCGATGCTTTGCATCGAATTTGGGCAAATATAACTGATACCAGAATGCATATAACCGGTGGTCTGGGTGCGGTTCACGGGATTGAGGGCTTTGGTCCAGAGTATCTCCTACCCAATGCTGATGCGTTTAACGAAACCTGTGCCGCTGTGGGAAATGTACTTTTCAATTTTAGAATGTTCTTGGTTCATAAAGACGCAAAATACCTTGATGTGGCTGAAGTCTCCCTGCTCAACAATGTTTTGGCAGCAGTCAACCTCGAAGGGAACCGGTTTTTTTATGTCAACCCGCTTGAAGCGGACGGCAAGTATCCATTTAATCATGGAACAGCTGGAAGAGCTCCATGGTTTGGAACTGCATGCTGCCCAAGTAACATGGCCCGCCTCTTGCCTCAGGTTCAAGGCATGACCTATGCCCACAATAATAAAAATCTTTATTTTGCGATGTATGCTGACACTTCCACGAACCTTAAAATTGACGGAACTGATTTATCAATTAATCAAACCACGGATTACCCAAACGATGGAAAGATTGTGATTTCTCTTAATCCTGAAAAACCAGCCACTTTTACTGCTCATCTTCGGATTCCAACATGGACGGGCGATCAGTTTGTACCCGGAAAACTGTATAGATATCTTAATCAATCAAAAGAAGATTGGTCTCTTTCTGTGAACGGCTCAAAAGTTGATGCGACTATTGAAAAGGGATTTGCGACTATTGAACGCACATGGAAAAAAGGGGACCAAATTGTCCTCCACCTACCCATGCCATTAAGGATCAATGAATGTGACAGAAGAGTGGAGGAGAACAACGACCGGCTTGCCTTGTCCCGCGGACCATTTGTTTTATGTGCCGAAGAAGTTGACAATGAGGGTGCTACCCAACGCTTTTTCTTAAATGAGGAAAAAATAGCAAATAAATTTAGTCTGGCTAAAGTCAATCTTGCCAGCGGTTCCTTCTCACAGATTAAAACAATGGCCAACGCGGTCAATGCATCAGGAAAAGAAGAAGAAAGAAATCTTTCATTGATTCCCTATTATGCATGGAACAATCGAAATCCTGGATCCATGACCATTTGGTTTCCTAAAAGTTCAAAACTCGCTGTCTTTGATCCTCACAAACTTCCCAAAAAGAGTGTTTTCTCCAATATTGATGCCTCTCACACCTCCGAACTGGACACCGTCAGTGCAGTTGGCGATGGAAAAGAACCAAAATGGTCGAGTGGAAAAAGTGTTCCGCGTTGGACCAGTCGTCCACAACTTGGAAAATCACAGTGGATCGAGGGCCATTTTTCAGAAGCCAAAAATGTCCGGGATATTGGGGTCTACTGGATGCAGGACCAACAAGATGTAAAGTTTCCCAAGGAATGGTCCTTAGAGGTCCGAAGTGAAGGAAAATGGAAACCTTTCGAATTGTATGTCACAGACCGCTATGATAATCGGGCAAATCAGTACAATGTTGTTCATCCCGCCGCCCCACTCACTTGCGACGCCATCCGAATAAATATGGTCCCGCAACCAAATGCTGCTGTTGGGATTTTAGAGGTGCAGGTAGCCTTTGAAAAATAGAACTTATTTTCGAATATAAGGCATGATCTTTAGGTCACCTCTTGCCCGACTCATTCTCTCCTGCTGGGCTTTTGTTTCATTCTGTCCAAATATATTCGCTAAGGAAGTCTTACTTTGCGAAAAACTTGAACAGTCAATTCAAGGCAGAAAACATGGATTTCTTGCCGGCAACCTCGCCTACTATGTGGGTGGCTACCATGCTAGTTGGGAATTGATGGAAGATGAAACCATTGGACTTACCCATCCTTTTTATCATGATTTGCGGAGCCGAGGAGCGGGAATTCTAGATAGCCAATTACCAGGGAGTGAGCATACTGGTGTTGGTAACGACTACCGAGGATGGGAGTTTTACAAGGATACTCGTGTTCTTTACGGCAGTATCGTTCTTGGAGACAAGGTTCACAAACACCCAAAGCCCAACAAAATGATTTGGAGACCAGACAAAATGATTTGCGAATATGAAATTGATGGCATCCTCATTCGCGAAGAAAAATTTATCACTGCACAAGATACTGCCGCCTCAATTATCACTTCTTCACAACCCATCACTCTAAGGTTTGAGGGACATAGCTTTTATGTGCGCCACAGCGTTTCTTCCAGCGCCTCCGCTCACTATGATCCCCCAACGAACTCACTCCTTATAAAAGAGGGAGGAACAGTTCGTTCACTCCCCGATCAAGATCGGCCAGAAAGAATTGGACCCTGTGTTTATGAGGGAATGACCACTGCCCTCTCCGCTTCAGAAGACTTTTCTAAAAGCCTAAAACTAGACAAGGACAATCGAGGGGTGTGGAAATACTCATTCGAAGTCCCTTGTAACGCTGAAGGGGTTACCGTGTCCTGGTCGATGAATGACGATTATAACAAAGCTAAAAATGCTTCCCGAGATACAGTCCTAAAAGCTTCGATATTATCTTCGGAGAAAACCTCAGAAATGAATCGTATTCTAAGCCAACAAATCCCTCAATTTCGCTGCAGTAATCCGAAATTTGAAGAAATCTATTACTACCTATGGTCACTCTATTTGATGTATTATATTGATGTTCAAAAGGGATGGGAAATGGAAAACCATACTCAGTCCGCGGTCAATAACTTCCTCGGTATTCACCGCTATGATGCATGTTTTCAAATCAAAGTTGGTGCTTGGATAAGGGATAAAAAAAGGTTTGCCTACGGGAATGTATTAACTTGGAAACACTTGGTTGAAAACGGCCGTTATCGCGAGACCCATGACGGTCACATTTTTCTCTCTGATAATAAGGGGATTAGCTGGCACTCCGGTGCTTACGGTGGGGAATTAGCCGAGCATGTCCTAGGTGCCTGGCAAATTTACCAACATTCAGGTGACATCAATTTTATTCGGAATTGCTACCAAGGCTATTTTCGCAAGGTATTTTGGAAAAACATGGTTGGATTTGCGATGAATGATGCGGAGGTTGGAAGAGTCCTTGAAAAAATGGCCGTGCTTTCTGGAAACGAATCTGATGTTGATCATTGGAAAAAACTTATCAAACAAGACCCTGAACATTTAAAGCTTATGTTTGAACAACGCTGGGAAGCCAACGGGCATAAAAATTATTTCATGGGTGGTAGGGATGGTATGTTGATGACCACTGCTTTTTGGTCCATGCGGTCGAAGCACTTTCCAAGAAAATATGCGGAAAGAATGATTCATTCCTGGGCCTTGAACAAAGAAAAAGGATTCTTTGGTCAATTCTTTCCTTTGGCGATGGCAAAAAAGTCCATGGATATTTTTTACTCAGCGGACGATCACTCATTCGGCTACACACCGGATACTGCTTACTTTACTCTGGACGGAATATTTCGTCAGGGATTCCCAAAAATCGCCTCCGACCTGACTCTGAACCACTTGGAGAACTACAACTATCACGACGGATGGGGAATTCCAGTTGCGCCAGAAGCTTATCGTCGGGACCTTGCCCTATTTGGCGATCAATATTCCAATTTTAATGCCGGCAAAATCCTTCTTTTTCTTGAAGGCTTTGCCGGAATATCTTATTCAATACCGGACAATATATTTCATATTAAGGACTCCATGCCCACAAATTGGGATTGGATGGAATTCGACATTCCCATTGGCGATCAAAATGATTGGACCAAAGTTCGATACGAAAGAAAAAAAGGGTTTTTGGGAGGACAGAAGAAATTGATTACAGTTTCAAACTGTCCCCTTCGCGTAAAGTTTGAGCCATGGTTAGATCAAGGCGAACTTAATGGTAACCCAGATTTAAATGGAGCTAATTTCATCGAGCAAAATGCTACTCATCCGAACTATTTGGCTTTTTTCGCTGATCAAAAATCATCCAGGTGTTCAATTAGTCTTTCCTTTAAATGAGACTTCTATTCGCTCAATATTTTTACCTCCTCTTCTCCCTTTTTGGATTTTGCCTGCATGCTGAAAAACCAAACATTATCTTTGTGCTAGCGGACGACTTAGGCTGGGCTGAGCTCGGCTGTTACGGCAACTCCTTTAACGAGACACCCCATCTCGATGAGCTGGCTATGCAAGGGATGCGCTTTAGCCAAGCCTACGCAGCTGCACCAGTTTGTTCACCCTATCGGGCTGCCTTGCTTACCGGTCAACATCCTGCCCGCGTTGGTATTCTCGACTACCTTCGACCCAATTCTTCCAACGCCCTTCCAGTCAGCCAAGTCACCCTACCTAAAATGCTTAAGCGAAACGGATACACCACTGGAATGGTAGGCAAGTGGCACCTCACGGGGTACAAGTATCAAGATGCTCAGTTTGAGGTAAGGCCTAATGATCATGGATTTGATTGGAATATCGGGAGTGAAATTAAAGGCGTAGGGAATGGAGCCAATTTCTGGCCTTATATATTCCGTACCCAGCCCATTCGATGGTTGGATATTCCTAACAATCGAATGGGGGAAAAAGAATACCTAACCGACCGCTTAAATTTGGAAGCCGTTGATTTCGTTGAAAGGAATCAGGATAAGCCTTTCTTCTTATACCTGAGCCATTATGCTCCTCACACCATTCTAAATGGCCGACCTGACCTTGTAAATAAATACCGCAAAAAACACCCTCCTGGAAAGGCTAGCAGGTCGAAATGTTATCTCTGCGATGATGCCGGTCTCACAGGAGAAGACTGTGAATATTGGGCTCAGGATCATAACCCGCACCTTGCAGCGATGCTCGAATCAATTGACGATGGGGTTGGACTCTTAATGAAAAAGCTCGATTCACTCGGTCTTTCTGAAAATACCATTTTTATTTTTTCCAGCGACAACGGAGGAGAGACAAATGTCACTTCCAACGATCCACTTCGTGGCGGAAAAAGTCAGTTATATGAGGGCGGAATCCGGGTTCCACTGATCATTCGCTGGCCCGGCGGAAATATTCCATCGGGGGTTACCTGTTTCCAACCCGTGGTTAATCATGATTTCTATCCCACTCTTCTGGAAGCGGCAGATATCGAACCTGATCCCAAGCAAAGACTGGATGGGATCTCGAATCTAGCCACTTGGCGGAATGCCTCTTCAGTTGTCTCGAGGGATTCCCTTTATTGGCACTACCCCCTTGACAAACCGCACTTTCTTGGAGGGGTATCAAGTGGAGCCATCCGAAGTGGAGATTGGAAATTAATTGAATTCTTTGACCCTGCAAGAACTGATAAATTTGAACTTTTTAATCTAAAAAATGACCCCTCAGAAAAAAAGAACCTGGCAGTGTCAAAATCAAAAGTTCTTGAGAAACTTAAGCACGACTTAAAGGTATGGCGTGAAAATATTGGGGCTCAGATTCCGTCCCGTCCCTTGCTCGTTCAGACAAGAAACTTGCTGTTCGGGGAACACTTCTCAAAAGGTCAGGTAAGTCAGAACTGGTTTTTCCAAAAAGAATGGCAGGTGGAAGAAGGGGTTCTTGTACGCAATAAAGTTAATGGCATCAACAAAAGAATTTTTTACAAAGATCCAAACTTTCAGGATGCATTAATAAGATTTGATTTTCAGTTTAATGGAGCCGAAGACATCCGATTAGTCACTGGTTCAAATGGAAGTTACAACACGGTGGTACATATCCGCAAAGATCATTTTTTTATACAAACCGCATACGATAGTGAAGGACCATGGTTTCCCATGCGTCATGATGAATGTGCCTATAATTTTGAAGATGAAAAGTGGTATGGCATGACCATCGAATTTATCGATGATCAAGCGATTGCTCATCTGGATCATCAATACATGGTCTATGCACAGCACCCAGTAATTAAAAAAAATCGAAACTACTTTGCATTCCAAGTGGATCAGTCGGGTGCTTCTTTTGACAACCTTCAGGTTTTTCAAGCTGGACCGCACCCTGAGCAGGAAAAAAATCTTTCTCTCATCAAAACTCGCATGGATCGTTTCCCACATAATAAAACGGTGCAGGAAGAACATGATATTCTCAAAAGAAACCTGCACGCCCTCTTCTTTATGAAGGACGAAAAATATCGAGATCTAATCAACCGGGTCGAGGAATTAGACAAAGAAAAATTCGAACACTTCCCGAACGCTTTCCTCACAAACAAAGATTTTCAAAAGATGATTCAAGATATGCGGAAGGAATTACATCAGAAAGACCCCGAATATAAAAAGATTCTATTTTCCACTTTCCGTGCAAAACAAGCCCTTGATAAATATTTAGTTGGTAAAAATCCCATTCTGTCTGATTTACCTGATGCAAAAAAAAAGGCGGTTTTGGAGGAAACACGGCACCAATACAAACACAATCCGGAATATCAGAAGCTCTTGAAAATATCTGAGGAAGCTCAACAGCATCTGGAGGAACAATACCCTCAACTTTTTGTGAGCACTGAGGAAATTTCAAAAAAACGAAAACAAGCCAGGGAGACCGTCAAAAATGATCTGCAATTCAAGCAGATTGTGTCGGATCGAAGTGACGCACATTCAGCTAGTATTGACTATCTTTACCAAAATAATAGTAATCTTCTTCAATTAAAAAGAGTTTTGGATGAACAATAATCTATGAAAATATATGTTCATAAAAAAGGGAAAAACTTTGGGCCCTTCACGGTTGCTCAACTGAAAGGATATCTCAAGACAAGAAACTTTGATGGTAATGATCTTGCCTGCTATGATGGTGCAACTTGGGTCAAATTATCACTGGTTCCCGGTGTCTCTGAAACTTCCACTCAACAAAAGAAAAAACCACCTCTTGAGATTCAGAAACGCGATTCTCGCGTAACTTCAACCATTCGGGCGAAAACCCAATCAGAAACGCGGCCCGTCAAGCCTGCTCAAAGTGGCCGTAAGAAAATTTATATTCTCGCTGGTACGGTCTTTGTCTCCATTTCTCTTATTGGATTTTTAATATACTTTTTTGCCAGTAGCGAGGATCCAACATTACAATCTGTTCACGCAGATAAAAAATCTAGAGAGGATTCATCCAACCAGAAATCATCCCTTGAATCTACACCTTTTGACCCGATCCCGGCAGCTCAAAAAATCGACGAATTCATCATATCACACCTACAGAGTGAAAACCTAGAAGCCAATCCATTAATTAGTGACGGGCTATTTCTGCGTCGGGTTTATTTATCAATCATCGGTCGCATACCCACGATTTTAGAAACAAATGATTTTATTAATTCCACCTCCCAAAACAAGCATTCATTACTGATTCAAAAACTGCTCTCGAATGATGCCGGCTACACTGCCCATCACTATCAGTTTTGGGCGGACCTTCTTCGAATACCCACCAATATTGATTATACGCTTTATTATCGGGAATGGATCAAGGAAGAGGTAAGAGAAAACACGCCCTATGATGAACTTGTACACAAGCTGGTAAGTGGACACGGACTGATTTTTGACAACCCCGCTGCTGCATACTATTTGCGTGATGCAGGTATGGCACTCGACAATATGTCGAATTCGGTTCGTATATTTTTAGGCACTCGGTTGGAGTGTGCTCAGTGTCACGACCATCCTTTCGACAAATGGACCCAAATGGATTATTTCAAAATGGCCGCTTATACCTACGATTTTGATGCTCGTATGGGCGTGACCAAAAATTCAAATCGACAGCAAGTTTATCAAGATTTTGGAAAAAGAAGAAATAAAGCCTATGCGGAAGCAACTGGATTTGAGGATTTTCCTCACATGCATGATGAGTCAAGAATCGATGAATGGTTAAGCCAACCCTACGCACCGGGTTACCTTGAACGAAACAAACTGACAAAAGAAGATTTTAAAAACGCAGCACTTCGCGGAATAAAAGCTCGAAAAAAAGCATCCGATTTCGACGATCCAGTTTCTCAAACTGTCAATATGCTTTATGGCCACATTTCTAATGTTCAGATAAAACACCACAAAGATAAACCCCTGCAACTCCCACATGACTATCAGTATGATAATGGATCTCCGGGGGAAATTGTGAAACCTGGTAGTATGTTTGGACCAGAAATCCCACACCTCGAAGATCAGACGGAAAGAAAAAATGCTTATGCAGACTGGTTAACCTCTCGCGAAAATCCTCGCTTCACTCGAGTCATTGTAAATCGACTTTGGAAACGAGCTTTTGGCCACGGTATTTTTGAACCCGTTGATAATCTCACGGATCGTACGGAAATTGGCCAACCAGAATTGCTCAGTTTTCTTGAGAATTTAATGCAAGATCTTGAATACGATATCCGAGCCTTTCAAAGTGTTCTTTTTCACACCGAACTTTTTCGCAGAGAAATGCATCTGGAGGATCATTCACCAGGAATGGTGTTCCATTTTACCGGCCCTCTGTTAAAGAGAATGAGTGCTGAACAAATTTGGGATTCGATCACCACGCTCATTCTCACTGATGTTGACACTTATGCCCCCAACAGGAAGCGAACACAGGAACGAATTGCCCGCACCAAAGCAATATACCAAAGTCTTGAGGGTCGGCCTATCGAGGAAGTATTGCCAAGAATCAGAGAAGCGGGGGCACAAAGGAGGGACATGCGGGCAGAACAGGTTGAATACGAGAAAAAAATATCTTCCGCCTATGCTCAATCCAACAATGAACTCGCAAAAAAACTGACTGATGAGCTCAAAGGAAAAGTCCGTGCTATGGAAAACAAGAGTCGCGAATTGGTATTAGTTGACCTCAAAGACAACAAAGCAAGTCCAACCATGATGATGGGAAGTTCCATGATGAATAGTTCCACGAACTCTTCAACGATGGCAACCATTGATCGAATATCCCAGGCAAAAGCTCGAAAGGCACTGGGAAACCTAGATCCAAACGAACGCAGGCGCTGGGAGGACAGGGAAAGATTATCCCTGCGTCATTTTCGTGATGTTGTACGACAAATGGCGCGGGCGGTTGAACTTGAATCACCTGCCAAGAGAGGACATTTTCTACGCGACTTTGGTCAGTCAGACAGGGAGGTAATTGACAACTCCTCCTCTCATGCATCGGTTCCGCAAGCTTTATACCTGCTCAACAGTCCCCTGAATATAGCTATTCATAACTCGAATGCTTTTCTTGGTGGTTTATTGGCTGCCTTGAATAAACCGGAGGATAAAATCGAACTTATTTACCGGGCCATGCTTACCCGGATGCCAACCAGTCTTGAAGTGGAAAGAATTCTTTCTGATTATCAAACTTATGGAGAAGAATCCATTGAAGACCTCGTTTGGGCTATTCTAAATTCTCGCCAATTTACATTTATACAATGATAAAATCTGATTTCAATCGTCGCCGTTTTCTTGAACTTGCAGCGGGAAGCTTTCTTGGTGTGACCGCAAGTAATTGTTTTGGCGCCGCGGGTGAAAAGAGTGCCATTCCCCCTCTCGCTGATCCCTCCAAACAACTTATTTACCTATACATGGAAGGTGGGATGAGCCACATCGATACTTTCGATCTAAAGACCAACCATGACAACCAAGGATCGACCAAACCAATCAACAGTAATGTAGATGGTATCCGAGTATCGAGCCATCTTCCCAACTTGGCCAGGCATGCAGACAAGTTATGTATCGTGAACTCTCTAACCTCGACTGCAGGCGACCACGAAAAAGGAAACTATTTTATGCACACCAGTTACCAACAACGGGCAACCATTCGACATCCAGGAATTGGTTCGTGGTATCACAAATTGAAAGGTAAGCTCAATCCCACCCTCCCCGCTTCAGTATTTATTGGACGGGAAAGCCGGTTTCACGGAAGTGGCGGATTTTTTGAACCCGAATTTGAGCCATTAGCAATCAACGAACCTGAATCCGGACTCAAATACGCAAAGGCATTGGTTGAAAAAAATCGTTTTGATAGGAGAATTAAGTTGGCTAATGATATTGATGCTGAATTTCTCTCACGGTATCATTCGAAACCGGTTCGGGCCTACGGCCATATGTATGCTGATGCGGTTCGCTTGATGGACAGTCCGGACCTGGCTGCTTTTAATATTCACGAGGAAAATATCAAAACCCAACAGCGTTATGGCACGGAACCATTCGGCCAGGGATGCCTACTCGCCCGTCGTCTTGTGGAAAGAGATGTGCGCACGGTGGAGGTAAGTTTTGGTGGTTGGGATACGCATCAAAATAATTTCACCTCCCTCCCGGAACTCTGCCACACTATGGATCAAGCTGTGGCAGCCCTGCTTGATGACTTAGAGCGAATTGGCAAGCTCAAGGATACTGTTGTCGTGTTAACCACCGAATTCGGTCGGACTCCTCAGATCAATCAAAATGTGGGTCGTGATCACTACCCACAGGCATTCACCAGCGTCCTCGCCGGGGGTGGTTTCAAAGGTGGATATGTACATGGAAAAACATCTGAAGGTGCAGAGGAAGTTATTGATGGTTTAATGACAATTCCTGATTTTAATGCAAGCATTGCCTACGCATTGGGCATCCCTGTTGATTATGTTCTCTACAGTCCAACCGTCCGCCCTTTTACCGTGGCACATAAAGGGAAGCCCCAAATGGAATTACTATCCTAATCCGTTTATTTCGGAAATTAATTATTTTTTACAGAATTCGGGCTTGATTGTGACTGGATTGAAAATTGCCACACAGTCTTTTACTCCCTAGGTGTTTCTCCAACCATGGATGTTATTGAAAAAAACAAACTTCGAATGAATCAACTTTCCGCAAGTGCTCCCAAACTTGCCAAACAGATTGAAGTACTTGACTGGGATGAACTTACTGTCGCCTTGAATGAATGTATCTTTCAACCGAATCAATCTGTTTTACCGAAAGAGTATGGACCTGCTTCTTATCTCCCTCTCGAAGCAGAAAACGAGGAACAGAAAGAGCACTATGTTCGAGCCTTCGCTCATGGAGAATCACTCATCCGAGACGGAAAAACTGCCGCATTCACCGTCGCTGGAGGACAAGGCACGCGCTTGGGTTACAATGGACCCAAAGGAACGCTCCCAGTCAGTCCAATTAAAGGCAAAACGCTCTTTCAATTATTTGCTGAACAGATCCTTGGAATTTCGAGGAAATATGAGGTTGTAATTCCATGGTATGTCATGTGTAGCCCATTAAATCTTGGTGCAACCCTTGCTCACTTCGAGAAAATGGATTTCTACGGATTAGACCGGGGAAACATCAAGTTTTTTGCTCAAGGGGTAATGCCGGCGACCGACTTCGAAGGCAACCTTCTTCTTGCTGACTCAGACAGTTTAGCTCTCTCACCCGATGGACATGGCGGTTCCCTCAAGGCACTTATTGATTCCGGTTCAATCTCCGATATGGCTAAGCGGGGCATCGAACATGTTTCTTATTTTCAAGTCGACAATCCTTTGGTTAGCACAATCAATCCTCTATTCCTCGGGCTTCATGACCTCCAAAATTCCGATATGTCGAGTCGATCCCTGACCAAGACTGGGCCCTTTGAAAAACTGGGAAATTTCGTATCCATTGGCGAACGGATTACAATTATTGAATACTCCGATCTTCCCGAAGAAAAAGCTTTAGAAAAAGAAGAGGATGGGCGTATAAGATACCGGGCTGGCAGTCCCGCAATTCATATTTTACGTCGTGATTTCATCGAAAAATTCGCCAGTGGAAAAATTAAGCTTCCCTATCACAGAGCGGAAAAGAAAGTCGCCCATTTGAATGAAGCAGGAGAAATTATCACCCCAAAAATACCCAATGCAGTCAAGTTCGAGACTTTCGTTTTCGACGCACTCCCATTTGCCAGAAATCCATTGATTCTAGAAGCTGATCGACTTGAAGAATTCTCTCCGGTCAAGAACATGACTGGTATCGATTCCCTTGAAAGTTCACAGGCTGACATGGTTGAACGGGCCAAGCGATGGCTCACCAACAATGGCATTAAGATTTGTGAATCCGCAAAAATCGAAATCAGTTCAGTATCATTCCCCGCTGAGAATGACTTAGTGAATGTCAAAGGGGAACGGATTGATTTGTCAGGTGACTTTATTTACCTCGAATAAAGTATTGGAAACAACGCGGGGTATTATTTTGGATACAGGCAATGAAGGAATCTGAACGCTGAAATTCCAAGAATGATCATTTTGTTCATTTTCAAAATTGCAGACTCAGGGTTTTTTCGTGAAACCATGAGTTTTAAGCAAATGAAATATCCCAAGTAATAAGATAGATAGGAGCAAACCAAGCAATGGGGTTTCGATACCACTGACAAATCTTTCTTCCCAGATTATTTGTGTCTGAGTCCCTAATTCCGGCATACCTTCGACAATTGGAATTTCCTTGAATGTTTCTACGCTTGTTACCCAGAAAGCGAAACGAGATCCATCCATAAACCATCTTGCTAAAGCCATAATTAAAGGAGCACATGCCAAGAAAATTGATAATCTCTTCATAAAAGCTGCCCGGTATAATTCTCAGAAAACACAAACACTTAGTCATTATTCACTTCTTATTCGAAGCTATTTGTTTGGTCAAAACCGACATTTTTCCGTACTCACCATATTCTACTCGGTAACTACCGGGCTCAAAGACCTTAGGTCGGAAATTCTCATTATATACCCTCCTTGCGTACACCAAATCATCAGAAGACTCTTTGAAAACTCGTACTACGGAACCTTTTTTGCTCCCAAACTGAATTTCAGGCAGGTAAGCGAAAGGTTTTCGGTTGTACTGCTGAGCAATTGATACCTCTATCGGCCAACCTGCATGCATTTTGTAATTAATGACCTCTGAATCCATATCTTTATAAACAGGCCAACTCTCCAAAGTAATTCGTTGTTCCTTTTTATGAAACCTTACCATTCCATAGCCAGAAGCTGAGTAGTTTAATTTCTCGAGCATGTTTAAATCTTTTCCTTTTACCTGTTCGGGATATTGTTTGTCCACACGGTTGGCTGCTGCCCAAACATTAATTTTGTTGTGGAATCCATCCAAGAATTCTCCAGTGTAATGAGGTGCTCCTGCCCGTCTATTTTTTCCCGGCTCTTTCGGTGCCCATAGTCGGGGATATCCATTATAAATTCCTGCTCCTGCAAAAGAAAATCCTCCATCATTCCAATTTTCGATCCCATGCTGCACGACCGTGGCCAAGTGCTGGTCTCCATGAATCATTATCGCATGTGCCTTTCTTGCTAGATCAACCGCTCGGTTCCGACCCGATTGTGGCCAGCCATTAGAATCCAAATCCGCAATCAAAAGATTCTTGTCCGCACCACCGCCGTGATGAGTTGCCACCGCCCCGAAAGGAGATTGCGAAAGAACTGCCTTCATTGAAGCATCACGATAATCACCGGCCCATTCTTCTAAAAACATTTCCTGCCTGGTACCCAAGAGTTCCAACCCCGGTTTATCCAGAGTCTTGGGATCTAATTCGGGATCTCGGACATGGTCTACCCGGCCCAAGTGAGTCATGGCATCCACTGCCTGAGAGGGTCCAGACTTGAACTTGCGGTCTTCAATGATCGCCATGCTTATATTGCCATAGTTAAAATCCGTATAATACACCCCAATGTCCTGGAGCACCGGGGTTGGATCATAGGGATCAGGCAGGTTTGAAACTTGGGTGCGCTCGACCATCCGCACCCATTCCGGATGCATCTCATAACCACCGTCACTGTTTCTGCTTCCACCCTCGGGCACCGGAGCCCCGCCTAAGCCCCAAATATTTCCGTGGTATACATCGTGGTCATCCGGAATTACAATAGATGGACGGTCCTTCATCGCCTCTCTGAAACTCCATCCGAAGATCCAGTATTTTTGGAGATAATTCAGGGAAGCCCGCGCCACCTCATCCAACTGATAAGCCCTGACAATCCCATAACCGCCATTACTTTCGTAGAGTTGGTCACCCGCAAAAAACAAAATATCCGGATCTTGTGCCAAAACATTCTGCTGTACATATTGATTGGGAAAGGCAGCATCTTTCATGCATGACAAAGCCGCAAGTTTAATGGTGCCTTTGTCCTTCGGATCATTTCTTATAATTCCCTCCCATTTTTTGCTTTCATTGCCATCTTTTAAAACCACGCGGTAAGGAACCGATTTTTGATCATTCCAGTTTTCCAAACGGAAATGAGCGGTGCTTGCATAATGGTGAATTTCTGAACTTTTTATTCTTTGCCACTGTCCTCCTTTAAAAAGTTCCAGGTATGCATTTTCCGTACTCTCTTTTCCCAATGGGGAAATTTGTGCCGTCATTTTCATCGTTCCTCGATGAAGGGTATATTGAGTCCACAAAATCGGGCCAAAGGTTTGGTTATGATTTTCCCTCACTTTATTTCCGGAAATTTCCCAGTCCCAAAAAGTGGCATCCGCCTGAAAATTTTCAAGATTTGCGGGTATGGAAGGCGTGTGATTTTTGTCTAAGTAGCCCGCAAATAATGCGAGGTTTCCAAGTAAACTTTTTTTGGAACGAACGGTTTTTTTTAAAGTAATAAGAGGTGGGGTATCAATTATTTTACCATCTTTCCTTGCTTCCAAAACATATTCAAATCCAGTCTCTTTATGTTTCACTTTTAAAATTAAATGCAGATTTTTTAATGCAGATTTAGTAAGCCTTTCTTTACTTTCACCACCAGGACCAAAGAGTTGCCCGCCGGAAGTCACTCCAACCACATAACCAGAACTTCCAAATAAATTTGAGCGGTATTCTTCAGGCATTGCCCCAGTGATTCCAAATTTAAAACCAGCCAGTTTAGGTTTTTTTGAGTTTATACTTTCAATACTCAGGCGAACCGATTGAGTAAAATCTCCCGGCTCTGACCTTAATTGATGGGTTAAAACATGGACATCATGTGTCTTTCCAATACTGCTTATCATCACTTCCATTTTGCCTTTATTAAGCTGCCAGTCCATTTGGGGGTTTGGCCAGTACTCTTCGCTTATAAATGGACGAGTGACATCCTTCCTAAGATGAGATTTAAAATTGGTTGCTCCTCCTAGAGTGGCTACCGTAAAAAATGCGATCCCTGTTACTGAAATTGATAATTTGGGTATTAAGCGAAGAAATTTACTATTTATTTTATTGTGCATAGATTTTATATATCATCCTCATTGTAAGTGCATACCAATCCTTAAATCTTAAGATTTACAAGTTTTGAACGAATTTAAGACTTCTTCATCAAGCCAAAGCCCACTTATTTCTAGAAATTTTTTTTGCTGACTTGGGTGTAATTATTTAAAAGTTAAGACCTCATTAGGTCTAATTCTTAAAATTGTCACAGTATGAATGTCTTTTACCAACATGAACGAATTTAAAAATAAACAAGCCGGGATTTTATTTGGCTCCTTTTGTGCCGATGCACTTTCATTGGGAGTCCACTGGATTTACGATTCCGATAAACTGGCCAAGGAACACGGACAGATCACGCATTACAAAACTCCCGGAACTCATTCCTACCATCCACACAAGCAAGCAGGTGAACAAGGTCATGTCGGAGATCAAGCCTTATGCCTATTAAATTTTCTTATAAAAGAAAAAGCATGGAATCGTTCTCGTTTTATGGAGGAATGGCTTGGTATGTGGCTTGACTATAACGATTATGTGGACGGTGCGACCAAAACTACCTTGGGCAATGTTCAAAACCAAACTGACAAGACTCAAGGAGGAAGTGACTCGGTCGAAATTGCGGGTCCCGCACGCATTGCCCCTCTTATTTCCTTTCTTTCAAATTCTTCCGAAGAGGAAGTGGTACGGGCTTCGGTCGAGCAAACCATGCTTACCCATCGATCCAAAGAAGCGGAAGAGTCGGCCATCTTTCTCGCCAAATCAGGCTATCAACTCATACATGGAGCCAACTTACTTGACACGCTCGATGAAACGGCACCTGAGTGGGCACTCAAAAAAGCAGACAGCGTGCTCTCAGAAGACACAGTGGACGCGATTACCAAATTAGGCCCGGCCTGTTCCATTTCATCCGCCCTCCCCTCGGTACTATATTTAGCAATTAAACACGGCGATGACACCGAAACAGCTTTCATTGCGAATGCAATGGCAGGTGGTGATAACTGTGCCCGTGGACTAGCTCTTGGGATGATTCTTGGCGCAGCAAATGGGCAAAGCTCAATACCTGAAGACTGGATCAATGAATTGAACGCTGCCAAAAGCCTCTATCAGCTACTCGAGGCTGCGTCTTGATAGAAGCAAGCTGACTTGGAGGCCTTTATCCAAAAACCTGTATACTATTTGCTCTTTTTAGAAAACATCCAGTCGTAGAACTCTCTTGTTGAGTAAACCACTTGTCGAGCATTGTGGCCCTGATCCGGATAAACTTTTATCTTTACCTGCTTGCCTCCTGCCTTACGAATCGCCGCAACTATGCGCTCCGATCTTTCCGCGGGAACAACTTTATCTTTGGCTCCGGCAAAAGCATAAACGGGCACTTTTGCCAAGTTGGCGGCCCATTGGTCAAGATCAGGTGTCACATCCTTAGGACCGCCCGGTCCAATGCCTCCGACAATTGGAGCAATTGCAGCAAATCGGCTGGGGCTGTGTCCACCCCATAACCAAGATCCGTATCCTCCCATGCTATTGCCAGTGAGGTATACTTTTTGGGGGTCAATCGGTAATTTCTCTAACAATTCATCTAACAAGTAATTTAAATCTTCGGCTTGCCAAGTACCACGACCGCGATCTTTTTTCGACTTTTTACACTGTGGAACCACCACGAAGCAAGGACCCTTACCAAACTGATTAATGCCTTCAACCAAGGCATTCGCCTGCATCCCAACGCGACGAACATCGCTCCCTACCCCTCCCCCACCATGTAGGTAAATTAACAGAGATGCCATTTTGGAATCCTTCTGCCTGGGCAAAAAAACCAAATACTCTGGGTTTAGACAAATTGTTTTGGCTGAAATAAAGGGTCTTAACTTCATTAATTCTGGCTCTCTACCTTGAACAAAAAATAAGGAAGAGGATAAAATTATGCAGAAAAGACTAAGGTATATTTTCATGGTAATCAGATTACTTTATTCAGTCCCTTGATCAACAGGAAGAAAATTTTTGAAATTATTTTGATCAGGTAACTTGCTGTAGAAAAAGAGTTTTGATCAATCACTACTTTGATTTTCTTAGCGGAATTTTGTTTCGATTTTCTCTTCTTTGATGCATCCCACCTCTTAACCTTAATGGCTCAGCTCGAAAATAACGTGGAATTACCGGCCAGTTTTCAGTCAGAAAATAGGCATAAGTGCCCCTTGGAAATTCTTTTGTTTTCGTAATCCGGCCATTGCACTCATCGAGGTCACCCAAACCCCTAACAAATTCGTAGTCCTTACTAAAAGTTCCATCATACTTTCCACCCGGCGGGCTCGGCCGCTTGCCCTTTTTAAGTCGGTAACTGCTAATCATTTTGATAATCTCAGAATTTGGATCTTCTGGATCTTTCAAGCCAAACAAGGCATAAATCGGATAACCGTCCATAGAATATCCGACCAGTGGGGAATGTTCCTCGGGGTGAAGACCAATCTTTTCCAACAATCCGGTTGGCAGACCATGATAATGGTAGGAGCCGCTGGGTTGTACATGAGCATGATTATGGTCTAAACCCAGTAATACCGCCCCACTCATGGCTTCATAATTCCAGTCCGCCTTTCGGTCTCCCATATAAAACTCAGCAGTTCCCGGATCAAAAAGCACACCATTTACCGCAATTCCGAAAGGTATATTCGGGGGTCCACGACCAGTATCGTTATGCAAAGGAATCGGTTCTATTGCCGGCGTCTGATTGAGAGACAAAGAGAAATTATGATTTTGTTCCTTGATTGAATTTGGATTATGCCTGCTGGGAAATTGGCCAACTCGATGAACAGGAATTCCATTTGCCTTCACCTCAAGTTCCTTGTTTGATTTTTTGAATTCACTCTTGTTTTTGAGCCCTAGTTTTTGATCAGAGGGAAGAGTTTTTAATACACCACTCTTAATAACTGTGTGCTGGCGAACCGGTGGTCGCCCTCCCGTCTGTTGAGCAAATACTCCACTGATGACAAAAAGCGCTACAATTGAAGCTATACAAAAGACTCGGGGTTTTTTCATAATTTAAAAGTGCTCACACCTACAATAAGTTTAATTTGAACAGTCCATCCTACTGCTCAAAACCTTTTTTTGAAACATAATTTTAGAAGTTTTAACCTTCATAAATCTGAGGTTCCTAAATCGTTTACAACCAACGGGTTATATGACCCAACTATTTCAACTTATAAAAAGCGAACCTGTAATAGTCTTACCCAGATTCACGCTCACATAAAATGCCGAATTAACCTACCAAAAGCTTGTCCTAATTTCATTGATTTTTGATATTTGATACATAGTTTATATTTCAAATGAATACCGAAGATCATAAATATAATGTCCCTGGTTTAGACCGGGCACTTTCAATCATTGAGTTACTTAATTCTAACCCGCTTGGCCTCTCAGTCAATGAATTGGCGTGTCGCCTCGAATATCCACTCAATAGCGTCTACAGAATAATGACTACTTTAGAGAGACGAAAATATGTTCACAAACAGCCTGGTAATTCGGTTTTCATACTTTCAGAAAAGTTTCTTCAACTTGCCACCCCGGTTGCTGGAGAACCTGCATTTATCGAGATGGCCCTTCCGCACATGCGTGCTCTTCGAGATTTGTCAAAAGAAACAATCCTCGCAGGAGTGATGGTTGGCTCAGAAGGAGTGGTATTAGAGCAAGTTGAGGGGTTGCATTCCTTCAGTTTCAGAATTAATCCCGGCTTGCGCTTTCCCTTGCACAGTGCTGCTCCCGGTAAAATCTTTATTTCACAACTCGAACGAAAGAGACAAATTTCCACAATCGAAGCTCTTGATCTAAAACGTTACACCTCAAACACCATTGTTTCAAAAAATGCACTGGGCGATGAAATCAAACTGGTGAGTACTCAGGGATATGGAGTTGATTACGAGGAGGCAATCAAGGGGCAAGCTTGCGTCGCTGCAGCGGTGCTTGGTCGAAATGCGAAGCTAGTCGGGTCCATTTGGCTGGTAGCCCCCACTAGTCGTCTCGCGAGGAAGGACATCCCAAAAATTGCTAGTTTAGTTAAGAAGAGTGCCGAAGAAATATCTACCTCACTTGGAAATCAGTTTCTTCAAGTAGCCTGAGTCAAGTTGTCTACCCCTTTATTTGATATAAATTATTCCACATGAAATTTCCTGTATTCTTACTCTCTTTTGTATTTTGCATTTTTTGCAGAATTCAAGCGGAGACAGGGCATGAAAGTACAACCAAGGTTAATGAATTCACCAAATCTCACTGGGCGTTCAAAAAACCAACTGCCGCTAATATTCCAAATTTGCCCCAATATTCAAACCCAATCGATCGATTTATCCATGCTAAACTTGCTGAACAAAATTTGTCTCCCAATCCACAGGCTGAGGATCATGCACTGATTCGTCGAATGTATTATGATTTGATCGGATTGCCACCGGCACCCGAGGAAGTGGACGCTTACATCTCTAACAAACAACCAGACAAATTCAACAGACTGGTGGATCAACTTCTCAAGTCCCCCCATTACGGGGAAAAATGGGGCAGGCACTGGCTTGATTTAGTGCGCTATGCCGAGACCAACGGATATGAAAGGGACGGTGATAAAACACAGGCATGGCGCTACCGAGATTATGTGATTAATTCGTTTAACCAAAACAAACCCTACGACCAATTCATTCTGGAACAACTTGCCGGGGACGAAATTGAAAACCCAAGTGCCGCTGCAATCACCGCAACCGGATTTCACCGACTGGGAATTTGGGACGATGAACCTGCCGACCGCGTGCTCGCCCGGCATGATTATTTGGATGATATTGTGCGCACCACCACGGAAGTCTTTCTCGGGATGACCGTTGGATGTGCCCGATGTCATGACCATAAGATCGACCCCATTCCGACAAAGGATTACTATTCCATGCTTGCCTTTTTTGCCAACATCACACCGCATAGCAAACGGGAAGAAAATTTAGTTGAAGTTAAGGATTCTACTGGGAATATTTCTTACAAGAGTGAAATTAAAGTTTGGAATAGACTAAGAAATCATTTGCAGAGGCATATCTTTGATTTTGAAGAAAAATTTCTTGCCAAATACGATAATGATCCTTCCATCATCAACTCAGGAAAAGTACTGGCCAAACCAACCATCCTTGTTGAGGACGCAAGGGGTAATGGGAGACAATGGAGTTATACTGAAAGAAAGCCAGTACAAGAATGGATTGAGGTTGGATATAATGACCAGGATTGGAATTCAGGGATGGGAGGTTTTGGAAAAGTCAGTCCGAAGGAAAAACTTGGTACTAAATGGGTAACATCCGATATCTGGTTGCGAACCACATTCCGGTTGGCAACCATCCCCAAGACCTTACGGGTGACTCTTAAACACGATGAGGATGTGGAGGTATACCTGAACGGTAAACTAGTTTTCCAAAATACAGGCCTTATTTCCAAGTACGAGACGCATAATATTAGCCAAGAAAGTGCCGATGTTCTTCAAACCGGTAAAAATGTGGTGGCCGTGCACTGCAGTCAAACTGTGGGCGGACAATTTATCGACCTTGGGCTCGAATGTTTTGAAGAAGCAATCGATCATGCCGAACTAATTCGCAAACACGGCACGAGATTGATGGGAGAAGACCTCCACAAGCAATACAAAAACAGAATTCGGGAACTTGGGAGGCATTTACCGACAAAGCCAAAGTCTGATTATTTCAAAGCACTCTCGGTCTCGGAAAACGGCGAGCAGGTGACCAAAGTTCTTCGCCGTGGAAATCCTGCACTCGAAGGGGAGGAAGTTTTCCCAGCTTTCCCCTCAGTACTGAGTCCACCGGATCCGGTAATTCAAAAGCTTGCAAAATCTTCCGGAAGAAGAATTGCACTTGCCAAGTGGATTGGTTCCAAAGATAACCCGATTTCTGCGCGGGTAATGGTGAATCGAATTTGGCAATACCATTTTGGCCGGGGTATTGTCGATAGTTCCAGTGATTTTGGATTTCAAGGCACACTTCCTACGCATCCAAATCTACTTGATTGGTTGGCCGTTCAATTTATGGATTCCGGATGGAATATTAAGAGGATGCATAAGTTAATCATGAATTCCGATGCCTACAAAAGATCTTCCATGCCCAATGACTTTGCCCTTGGACAGGATCCATTGAATCGCTCGTTTTGGCGCTATGATATGAGAAGATTGACTTCGGAGGAAGTGAGGGACTCCGTCTTAAACGCATGCGGTACCATCAACCTAGAAATGTGGGGACAAAGTGTGACACCACCAGTTCCCGATATCATTCTTGCAGGTTCTTCGGTGAAAGGAAAAGGCTGGGGAGCTTGCACGCCCGAACAAGCCAATCGTAGAAGCGTCTATGTTAAGGTGATGCGTTCCATGCAAATGCCTCTGCTCATTAACCACGACATGGCAGATACCGACTCCACCTGCCCGGTCCGGTTTAACACCACCGTTCCCACTCAGGCCCTTAATATGTTGAACGGTAAATTCATCAATGACTCTGCCAAGTCCTTTGCAAACCGACTGCGAACAGAGGCAGGAAAAGAACCGAACAAGCAGGTTGAACGCGCTCTTAAACTTGTTTTTTCCCGCAGTCCGCAAAAAGATGAAATTAATGCCGGTGTGGAAATGATGAAAAACATGAAGAATAAATTTAGTCTTTCGGAAGAAGAAGCACTGGATCGCTTCGCCCTTCTTGCCCTCAACCTTAATGAATTCGTATACCTCGATTAGTTATGAACGAAAAACCACAAAACACATTTTGTAACCGTACCCACCGAAGGGAGTTCCTCAAGGATATAGGAGGAGGATTCGCCTCGCTAGGGCTGACCGGGATGCTTGCACAGGACGGATTCTTTTCCAGCAAGGCGATGGCAAGTAGTGCATCATCCTTTGTGAACCCCCTTGCCCCGAAAAACTCGGCTTTCCCTGGAAAAGCGAAGTCAGTAATCTTTCTCTTTATGTACGGTGGCCCTAGCCAAGTAGATACCTTTGATTACAACCCTAATCTTTATCCCTTAGATGGAAAATTTATTAAAGTTAACACATTCGGTCGGGGTGGAAAGCGCAATGAAAGTCGGGTGGTGGGACCAAAGTGGAAATTCCGTCCTTATGGCGATTGTGGAAAATATGTTTCCGATCTATTCCCACACATCGGTTCCTGTGTAGATGATATTGCCTTTTTGCATTCGATGAAAGCGGAGTCTCCGATTCATGGATCTGCCATGCTGATGATGAACGCGGGCAACCTTCTTTCCGGTCATCCATCCCTTGGATCCTGGGTAAACTATGGTCTCGGCAGCGTGAATGAAAACCTTCCGGGTTATGTGGTCATGCTCGACAAGACGGGAGGACCAATAAGTGGTGCAAAAAACTGGTCCAGCGGATATATGCCCGCAAGCTATCAAGGCACCGTTCTCCGCTCTCAGGGTTCACCCATTCTTGACCTCGAAAACTCACATGGTATTCCTCGCCCACAACAACGGACGATGTTGGATCATTTGAGAACAATGAACGAGGGCCATCTCTCCGAGCGGTATGACAATACAAATCTAGCCGCCCGTGTCGCCTCCTATGAATTAGCCTACAAGATGCAAGCATCCGCACCGGAAGCGGTCGATGTCGACAAAGAGCCCGAATACATTAAGAATCTATACGGAATGGATGGCACAAACACTGAGGATTTTGGGCGAAAGTGCCTGCTTGCCCGCCGTCTGGTTGAGCGAGGAGTTCGTTTCATACAAATTTATTCGGGCGGACACCACAATGATAACAATTGGGATGCTCATGGTGACTTAGTAAAGAATCACTCTTTCCATGCCGGAAACACCGATAAACCAATCGCCGGGTTACTCAAAGATCTGAAACAACGGGGCTTGTTGGATGAGACATTAGTGGTCTGGGGGGGTGAATTTGGCCGCCAACCCACTGCAGAATACGCCAGTGGGACGGGACGGGATCACAACTCCTGGGGATTTACAATGTGGATGGCCGGCGGCGGAATAAAAGGAGGCATAAGCGTGGGCGAAACTGATGAACTCGGGAGCCAGGCAGTTACAGATCGGTTCCATGTTCGACGCTTACACGCCACAATTTTACATCAACTTGGACTTGATCCGAATAATCTGTCTTATTTCCATGGCGGATTAGATAAAAGCCTTGTGGGAGTGGAGGGAGCAGCTCCAATTCAGCAGGTGATTGCATAACTGATAAAAGTTAAGCTTTTACGATTGTTTACCAGTACCAATAAAAAAAGGAAAGTAAACAAGGACGACCGTCGCAGACAATACCGTGGAAAAGTCTTGAAAATAGGGGTAAAGGAAAACCCCGCACAACACGATTGCTTCTGCTGTGGCCAAACCGTAAAAATAATAAATTAATTTTTTCTTTAATAGATCAATTCTCGGGATGATTAAAACCCTTATTACTAGAGAAACTAAAAGTAATAAAAGAGTTATCGATAGGTAAATTGGGCTTATATCTTCACTTTCGGGATTGGCCTCACCATATCGAGTTCTTATTGCAAGAATTCCCGTAAATACTATCACCCAAACCAACCAAAAAGCGTTAAGTTTCAAACTCATCACTTTTTGAATCCTGAAATTGATTCCAAGACAATAATTTTGCTCTTTTTATTCACCTCTTCTATCTCGGTTTTTTTAGTAAAATAAGATTTGATAATTAGAAATCAGTAAGGCTTGCCGATTGCAAAATTAAATAACAATCGATATTTAATTAATCCTAATGAAAGTTCCTAAGCCGTTGCTCATTGATTTGCCCTTCAGTGAATGGAAGCTTGAAGGACTACCTTCCTACAGGATTGCTCAAGTCAGGGACTGGATATTTGCAAAAGGTGTTCTCGATTTCGAAGATATGAGCAATCTACCTTTGAGCTTAAGAACAAAGTTAAAAGATGAATACCACCTCACGCCAATGGATTTGGCCAAGGAACAAGGTTCTTTCGATACCACTCAAAAATTTCTCTGGAAGTTGCGTGATGGTCAGTTAATTGAGAGTGTATTGATTCGCGCAACCGAAGGAACTCAAGGTGTACGTGCCACCCGTTTGACACTCTGTGTTTCAACACAAGTTGGTTGTGGCCTTGGTTGTAAATTTTGTGCGAGCGGCCTGGACGGCTTAAAAAGGAACCTCAGTACCGGTGAAATCTTAGGGCAAATTATACTGGCTCGGACGAAGGCAGGTAAAAGAATCGATAATCTTGTCTTTATGGGCATGGGCGAACCACTGGCCAATTTGTCGGCTTTAATCCCTGCCCTTGATCAAATCTTATCTCCACAAGGATTAGGTATTGGAGCACGTCACATTACGCTTTCGACCAGTGGTCTAGTACCAAAAATCTTGGAACTCGCCAAATATCCTGCACAAATTCGCTTGGCAATTTCTCTACATGGAGGCGACGACGAAACTCGTCGAAAAATTATGCCCATCAATGACCGCTATTCCATTAATGAACTTTTCGCAGCCTGCCAAACCTTTATCAAGCAAAGAAAGAAAATGATAACTTTGGAATACATATTGATCGAGGGAATCAATGATGACCTTAAGCAGGCGGAATTACTTGCGAAGCATGCAATTAAATTAAATGCCAAAGTTAATTTAATCCCTTACAACCGAGTCGATGGTCTTGACTGGAAAAGACCAAGCATTACTCAAATCGAAGCTTTCCATAAGAGAGTGTCTCAGTTAAAAGCCCCGCGTGTTACATTGCGAATGGAAAAAGGCCACGACATTGAAGCTGCATGCGGACAATTAAGACTGCGCGAAAATACAGCTTCTTCGCAGGGGGTGAAAATTACTGATTTACCATGACCGACTTTCAAAATCTAGAAATTTCTTATTTGGAAGAATCGGATTTGCCTGTTCTTAATCTGATTTCTTTGGCTTCTTCTTCGGTTACCCACATGTGAATATGAGACTTTTCAACCGTAAGTACATAATTCCTGTTTAAGGTAAACCCGTAAGTTTTAAACATGAGCTGATTATTCTCGTTTAATTTCAACTGCAAATTTTCTAATTGTTGCTCTAAATTTTTCCGCTGATCTTGAGCTTCGACGGAATCCAATTTACTCGAAATTTGAGCAGCAAGAGCTCGTTGCTGTTGAACGAGTTGTACATTTTTCTGAAATTCCTTGTTTGCATCAATTGTATTCAAGGAAGCAACTCGGACTAGCTGAAGATTACTTTTCGGTGTATCATTCTGTTGCTGCCCAGTTAAATATTGAAAGGAAACAAGGCATGCCAATGCGAGGGATAAAGGGATCATTTTAGTCATGAGTTCAACTTAGTGAGAATCGAATACAGATTCAAACCCTTAAAACCTAATGAATTTTTTTGAGAATAATTTTTTTGAATTCAGCAGTGGTTGCATAGGTGGTTATACCAAGTGGCGTAGACATCTCTATTTCACCGAATCTCATACTCACCTCCCTTCCACCAACTTCACAATCAATTACCATTTCATCGTCAATCCAAACAATAATTTCTTCCTCAGTAACCCGTAGTCGAATATTATACCACTTGTTCTCTTCAAAAGAATAGGCATCTGCGGTTTCATTTTCTGCCGCATCATAACCATCGATACTGGAGATTCCAATTAATGCCCCACCCCATCCGCCGACAATCAAGGTCGCATGCGATTCTAGGTAGGGGAAAGTAAGACCGCAAAAAAAATCACTACCCATCGTCCGCTTGGCCACAACATCGATTTCATAGTCGATTGTTGGCAATGCCTTACCCTTCCAATTCAGCCCTGAAAGTTCAGCACCCATTTCCAGAATCAAGCTTCGGTTTTCATCAATTCTAATTTCTCCTTTTCCTGCATAGTCAGTTTTTTCCCAATTTTTTAGACTTGATCCATCAAAAAGAATTGTATCATTTTGTTTTGGTTTTTTTTCTGAAAGCTTTGCGATCAGCTGTCCACTAGTAACAAGTAGCAAAAAAGAAATAAAAAAAAGTCTGAATTTCATATTTTCCAATCGTTTAACCGAGAAATGATTTCAGCAACAACTAAGTTTGTCCCTCGGTTGAAATTTATTTTAAAGCCACACTCATCAGTCGATAAAGGTTCGAGCGTATTCAACTGATCGACCAGAAGAATAGGGTTGAAGAAATGATTTTTTCTTTTGTGTAGGCGACTCTCCAGAACTTCTTTAGCACCTGAAAGATGAATGAAAATCGTTCGATTTTTATGAGAAGAAAGAATCTCCCGATAAGACTTTTTTAAAGCCGAACAACTGATTACCATTGGTTTAGTGGAAGTGGTACAAACTGATACCAGTTTGTACAACCAGTTTTTTCGATCGGCATCATCTAATGAAGCACCAGCTGTCATCTTATGCTTATTCGCCGAAGAATGAAAGTCATCTCCTTCCACAAAAATCCAGTTCATTTTTTTGGCTAGTAATTGACCAATTGTTGATTTTCCTGCACCGGAGACACCCATAAGAATAATCACAGTCTGGTCATCTTCAGACAATATAAGAGCCCGTGCTATTTAGGTTTTTCAATCACTTCTACCTCGTACCCTTCGGGAGCATCAACAAATGCAAATGTAGATCCCGAAGAACTTTTTGTCGGTCCATCACTAAACTCAAATCCGATTTTTTTTATGTGTTCAGAAAATTCACTCATACTTTTTACTTCAAAAGCCAAATGCATCAGATCTTCCTGTACTTGAACCTTACCGGAATTAGGAAAATAAGTAATTTCAATTTCCTCTTCACTGTTGGGAACTTTGATAAAAACAAGCTTGGAACCACGGGGAGATTCATGGCGACGGGAAACTTTGAGTCCAAAAACTTTTTGATAAAACTCAACGGTTTCCTCCAAATTATTAACCCTCATTCGAGTGTGAAGAAATTTAGACACTATTTCGTTCATTAAATTCCCTTAGTAAGGAGAATATCTACTCAAAAGAAAAAGTAACTTTCTCAACGCCTGCTTCCGAACACGCATTTAGCACACTTATGGAAGCTTGATGCAGGGCTAGAGTGGAAGATTCAATCTGCACTTTCAATTCCGCTTCCGCTTTGCTACGAGCTCCACTACTGATCAATTGGTCCCTCATTCCTTTTTGGGTCTTTAAATTAGAGACTAGGTCCTGCATCGCCAGATCTAATCCATCTTCGATTTCTGATCCGTTCAAATAAACTTCACCTTCATCTCCAATTTTAACATTCAACATTTCCATTGGGGTAACATCACTGCTTTGTGGTTTACCAGGCAGTTGAATAGACAACTCGGCTTCAGGCTGCTTGAGCATGGTAGTGACCATAAAATAAATAAGCAGAAGGAATGTGACATCGATCATTGGGGTTAAATCAACCTCGTCAACATCATCCAAAATTTTCTTCAGTGCGTCCATTATACTCAACTAGCCACTTGCCAAGTAGCAAAGATAATGTCGGCTTGCCCGGCATTTCCAATCTCTTTCATAACATCCTGGACGACTGAATGCTGGACTTCTGGATGTACCCGCAGAAAGACTTTCCATTTCGGGTTTTTTTTAACGACCCAACTTATTTGTGAAATATCAATTTCAGACTCACCCCAATAATATTTTTCTCCTTCTAGGGTATCATCGATACTAATGATTGTTCGGGAGGGTGGATTTTCTTTAACCGCGGAATTACTAGCCACCGCCATGGCGGATAATTCAACATATTGCTCGGACATTTGTTGAGCTACGACCATAAAAAAGACGATGAGCAGGAAAACAACATCAATCATTGGAGTCAAATCAGGGGAATCATTAGATTCCGGGGGCTTGTATCTTTTCATTGCTGAAATCCTTTGATACTACGGCAAGAGTCAGGTTATTGAGAAGACGGCAATTCCGGAGAAGGAGGCAATCCTTCCTCTTCTTCAGAAACCACTTCCTCTTCTTCATAATATTCCTCTCCGGCTTCTTCCTGGTCAAATCCTCCCCGGGCTGCCCTAACTAAGGTAAAAACCATCTCACCTGCGACCTTATTCACTTCAGCAACGATATTTCCAAATTTTGTCTTAAATAAAAAATATGAGATTAAGGTTGGAATCGCCACTACAAGACCTGCGGCTGTGGTCCACAAAGCACTTCCGATATTGCCTGCCATTTGTTTGCTCGATTCACCTCCCATCCCTGACTCGGTCAGGACTGTAAAAGCTCCAATCATACCTGTTACTGTACCAAGAAGTCCAATCATTGGAGCAATTGATCCAATAGTGTTAAGCATATTAATCCAAGTGAAAGGCTTAGATAACTCGATACCAGATGACTCTTCCAGCCCCTTTTCAATTTGCTCAATGTCTAATTCGTCATCTTGAATTCGAGCCAAGCCGCCCTTGAGAACCGAAGTAACTGGTAACTTGTACTGGTCACAAAGTGCAAGGGCACCATCGATATTGAGGTTTTGTACCTCTTGCATGATCGGTGCCACGACATCGTCCTTAACAAACGCTTTTTTGCGCACTGCTATACTGTTGTAGATAATCAGGGTAAATCCTCCGATTACAAGTATCGCAAATGGAAACATAAAAACTCCAAGTGAGTCGACTAACTGATCCCCAAGGCTTTTGCTTTGGGCTTGTGCAATGGAAACAAACATCTCCGGGTACAAACACGCAAAAGTGAGCGCGAAAAATAAAAGGCTTCTGTTAAATCCAAGTTTCATAATTTTATATTTTTTGTCTATTAGAAATGATTTCGATGCAGGGTCAACGCAGGATTGAAATTAGGAAGATGGTAATGCCTCCAATCGTTTACGACATTTTGAATCCCACTTTGAGGAGGGGAAAAAGCGTGTGACCTGTTGATAAACATTTTTTGCGGCTTCGTATTGCTTAAGCTTTTCATAGGCATCCCCTGCCATCAATAAAGACTCTGGCAACCAGTCAAGACCAACCCTTGCACTTACAATTCCTTCCGTTACTTCGAGCACCGATTGCCGATAATATTCTTCCGCTTTTTCTTGATCACCCATAGCTTCAGTCCTTCTGGCATACTGAACCCGCACTAAGGCCCTTACTAGTTTGTACAGGGAAAACTCGTTAGACTGTCTTGCTGGTGGATCTTCATCCAACGCTTTTAATCCCTGCAGGGCAGCGTTGAAATATTTGGATGCGTATTGGTTGTACCTTTTGTCTTTGGCAGCAGCCTTGGAGTACAATTCATAATTCTTTATATAACAGTACACCGGCCAGACACGAAGTATTGACTTATAGGGGCTTGCAGTGGATTTGTTGACCAGGGGACCAAGCCTGCCATATTCTGCAATCGCTTCTGTAAAAAGTCCTTGGTTACGAAGTGAATCAGCCAAGCGAAGATAGGCTTCATGGTCGCCGCTATCATCTCGGATATTTACTCTTCTCAACAAAGCAAGCGACACTTTTGCTGATTTGGGATTGGCACGAATCATTTTTCCAGTCAGGTCTAAAGCTGCTTCTGAAAATTCCCGGTAACCAAAATCATCAAGTTGAGAGAGATTGAGGCGAGAGAGAAGATAAAAAGCTTCTCCGAATTGCTCCAATTCAATGAGCGACTTTACATAGGTGAGACATTTTCCATGAATTGGGAAATTCTGAGGAGAAATGCTCATAAATAGCATGAGTTTATACATCGTTGGCCTAAGTACATTAACAAAAGGCAGTTGATAATTCTCATTTTCAAGCTGAGCAATAACCTGACCCAAATAAATTTTTTCCTTTTTTTGTATTTTTGCTTGAGCGAGTTGTTGAGGCGACAAGAGGGGATTAACCACTGCATACCTAGGATCCCTCCATGGAGTGAATTCAAAATAACTGATGTTTTGTTTACTTAGACTTCTCAGTTCGAGTTCCAAAGCACCCAATCCTTCGATTTTGGCATAAATTATCCCCTTGGTCGGGTCCACTCCCCGCAACACAATATTTTTAGGGTTTGCAGCATTGGCGTAATGGACCTTGGCAGGAATTTCCCCCGCATACTTTTTGAAGAAATCTTCTACCTTCTGACCATTTGTCTGTCCATAAAGACAGAGCGAAATAATTACTCCAATTGTCCTTACAATATTCATTTTAAGAATTTACGTTGCCAGTCCTGATACTGCTTCTCGATTTTAGTAATTTGATCGGTTTGCCCTGATTGTTCAAAACAACTGATTGCCTTTTCGTAGGATTTAGGAGCCCACTTAATTGCTCCGGGGAAATTCAATGTTGTTTCAAGATAAAGGAATGCCGCTCCCGCATAGTCTTTCAAGGCTCTCTTGCATTCACCCATCATGAAGGAGGATTCCGCACGGATCTCCAAAGTGGTATCGGTATCGGATCGGACTTCTTGAAACGAATCACTTGCTTGGCCAAAGGCGTTGGAGTCTTTTGTTTCCTCACCAACTTTGAAGAGTGCCGAGCCTTTTCTCATACGGGCGTCGTTGGCTAAATCATGCCAGGAAGAATTTGCTAGGGCATTCTCAAAATGCATCGCAGCAGCCTGAAATTGGCGGTTTTTTTCTTTTGCCTTACCAAGAAGATAGTGAGCGTCAAATAAGAAGTCTCCTCCAGAATCACCATAAACTTGAATTAGCCTTTCCATCGCCGCAACCGCATCATCAACGGAATTTTGCCCAAGCATTGTTTGACCCATCCATACAAGAACTCCCGGACTCGCGGCGGGAAAATCACTTCTTTGTGGATTGTAATTACCGCCTGCCTTCGACCCAACTTGCGAAAGGCTTGCCCTCATTCTTAATTCCAAAGTCTTTTGCCCCGCGTCTACTGCATCATTAAGAAGGGCAGCAAAAGATTTCGAAGGTGCGAGATCGGCAGGGAAAGCTTCTTTGAGTTTCTTATACTTGTTAAAATGTCCTTTGAATTTCGAGATGTATTGGGGCGCAGTGAAAATTGCCCCCTTTAATTTCGCAACTTCTTTGTATATTGCGGGGTCAATACCAGTATAGTTTGTGGATAGATAGGGAAGCAATTTTCTTCGATCTTTCGCAATGTCTTCGATCGTGCCAGAAATTACTTCTTCAATTCCCTTACGATTACGATATGAAAAAGAAACAGTCTCGTTGGGATTCTGAAGGTTGTCTAACAGCTCGAAAGTCAAACCATAAAGTTTTTCGTATTCGAGGTATTTTTTTGTGTATTTTTTAAGAATTTCATCTACTCCCACTCGGCTTGGGTCATTGCCAAATTTTTTTATGTCTGAAAAATACATTTCGAGCATTTCAGAGGGACGGCCCTGCTTTTCACAGGCAAATCCAATTTTTTCGGTGGCCTGAGAAATTCTCGCTCCATCCTGTGTTGCATATTGATTGTTATACTCCCTAAATAGTGTTTCAATCTGAGAATAGGAAGATTGGATGGCGAGCTCTGCAAGTTCACCAAAATCCAAGGCTTTATCTCCATTCAAATCATGGTCTGAAAAAGCTCCAGATCCCTGCGGATTTAATTCCTGAAATTCAGACGCCTGAAGTAGTTCATCTTTGTTTTTATCAAAAGTGTAATAGTGATCAATGAGACCTTCCGGCTTTTCAACCGAGGATTCAAGCACCCCACCTTCATTAAAAGTTGAGTCAGAAATCAAATTAATGTCCTTTGAAATTTTCCGCACCTGTGCGTAACTCTCCCGAGCCTCTGTAAGTTGGCTAAAGGAAGGGTACTCATCAGGTTTAACTTGGCTCATTACAATGTCACCAAGACTAAGAAAAACTTCTGCAGCTTTCGGATCATCAGGGTATTCACGAATGAATTGTTTAAACAGTCTCAGGGCATTCGCATTGTCCATGGATCCTTGGTAAGCAACTGCCAGGCGAAAAAGGGCATCCTTACTGAATTTCTTATCGGGGTAGTGACGAATAGTGGCACCATTCGCCCAAGAATCATTGATGTTTTCTTTCCCAGCCGCAACGAGATTACCCCCGCCTGTCCTATCAGTTATTCTCCATGTAGATCCATTAAACCACATGTTAAATCCATCTGAATTTGCGTACACCGGTTGGCCATTTTTCATTTCTCCGGTGGGTAAATATACACCGTTTGGATCAGGCACATTTAAAATTTCAGGCTCAGAATCGGGAATTAAATCTCCCGATTCTTCTTCAATCGAAGGAATATTCGCTACTTCCTTTTTGATTTCATCGTCTTTAATCGAAGGGGTTTTTTCTGGAATGCTTTCAGGGTCATCTCCTCCGCAAGATAAAATAAGAGAGAAAGCCAAAACCAACAAAAGTCGAGTTGTGACCATTTTATTCTACCCCCTCTCCACTATTTTCAGAAGTTACAAGAGCACCGTCGGACAAAGGAAGACCTTCCACATGAACTCCTACGATAGGAGCGAGGAGAGGTTTTGCTTCTTCGAATTTTCCTGACGCTAAAAATCCCAATCCACTCATATATAGAGTGGACGACATTGCCGGACTGTTTAAAAATTCTTTGTTGTTAACATAACCTTTTTTAGGATCCATTACGCCATTCTCAAAACCTACAAATTTCACCAGCATATCCTCGAATTTTCGTCTTTTAAAATAGACCGACCCCATCATATTTATAAAATCGGTGGAATATTTGTGATCGGGCATGATTCCAAGAAAATCGTCGCAAAGATTAAAAAAACGATCGTAGTATTCATCCGCGGTTTCCTTTGCTTTTACAGCCCTCTCTTTATCGATTGTGGTCATTGCTGTTTGTAAACTGGTAGCAAGGGCCTGCTGTTTGAGTGCTTCTTCCCGATAAGCATTTGACATTATAAAAGTAACATCAGGACGGAAGTCCTTCCAATCCTTATTGGCAAGGTACTCCTCGCCCAGTAGTATGGATTTATCCCGAAATTTGACGGTGTTTGCGGAAGCAAAAGCAGCATAAATGAAGTTTTCCACATTTTCATGTTCAGGAAAATCCTTATATAGCCAATAGAAACCCCAAAACGATTCCCAATTTCTTTTGGTAGCTTGAAAATTATCCGACTTTCTCCACCGCAAAGTAGTGGTGTAAGATGGAGTGCTTCTGACCATTGCAAGCTGGCTTTTCGCACTCGTCAATTTCAGGGCAATTTTGTTGTTTTCGTCACGTAGAATTTCAAGTCTTCTTGTTGGAAGACCCGATCCAAATCGATTGAGAAAGTCCGTTAGCCTTTTCCGTTCCGCAGTAAGCCGTTTTTCTCTTTCGGAGTAGTATACATCAATTTCCTCAGCGGTCATTGTTAATGCATAAAGCAGGGAGGCTTCAATATTTCTTCCCGCATCTTTAAGCAAGCCTGCTCCTTGCATCAAATTAACATTTAATCGTAAGTCGTAACGAGCAGGAGTATCACCTGAAAGTCTTGGGAGTAACGGGAAAACCTCATCTATCCGTTTGGTTTGAACGAACATTTCGGTTAAACAGGAAACCGCGTAAGCAGAGCGATCTTCATCTTTTGCTTCATCAGCGAAATCAAGAAGTTCCCGAAATGCAGATTCTCCCTTATTCCAGTCCTGTAAAATATGATAACATTGAGCTCTTCCAAAAAACAGGTCCAGCAATTCACTCCGCTTTACTATTTTACTGCGAAATGGTTCTTTCAACAAGGTTTCAATTACTTTTGCAGACTCCATCCATTCCTGCAAAGCCCGCAAGCAATCAGTTCTTTTCTGCATGGCCAAGACAGATCTTGGGTCGGACGGAAACTTTTCCGCAAAAGCTCCAAATGCACTCGCTGCTTTGCCAAGGAATTCTTGATTGCCTGATTCTGCGTAGGATTGAAGATACCCAACACCCCTGACGAAACCAAATTCTTGGAGCATTCTTTCTATCTTCGGGTCCTTCTCGTCCTCAAACCTGATTTCAAGCTCGTCCAAATAAGGCGAAGCTTGGGCAAAGTCACTGTTTGCGATAAGTTCCTGGGCCTCCGAAATCACCTGCCTGAGAGGCATCTCGGCAGGATTTTGAGCAAACAATAAGTGTGCTTGTAAAAAAAACAGAACAAGAAAAAAAAAGGGGGGGACTTTGGTTATAAGCATCGAGTAGGCAAACTTGAATGAAAAGTGATAAAAGACCCGAGTGGATTCACCCGCAAGACTTTTTTCGAATCATCCAGTCAGTGTACACCAACTAGTTTATACAGCAAGGACAAGATAGCACCCAATGACTCGCTTCAATTTCCTCCATTCTTAAGGTTTTACCAATGCTTTCAGGATATCTTGCCGATGAAACTCTGTGTCCAAATGCACACCCGGGAGGAGGATTTATTGGGGAAGGTACATCTCCGGGAATGATTATTTTTTTTCTGGAATGACTCGGATCAGGAACTGGAATGGCAGAAATTAATGCTTTTGTATAGTCATGCAGTGGATTGGAATAGAGTTCTTGAGCAGGAGCGATCTCAACAATTTTCCCTAGATACATGACCGCGATCATATCCGAAACATGCTTCACAACGGCAAGGTCGTGAGCAATGAGCAAATAGCTCAAACCCAGTTCGTTTTGTAATTCCATAAGAAGATTAAGCACTTGGCTTTGAACGGATACATCCAAAGCTGAGACCGGTTCGTCCAGCAAAAGCATATCGGGATTCAAGGCAAGGGACCGGGCAATTCCAATTCGTTGGCGTTGCCCGCCTGAAAACTCAAACGGGTAGCGCATACCTGAACTTGCAGGAAGTCCAACCTGTTCGAGCAGTTTACAAACACGTTCATTTCGCTCGCTTTTCTTTCCAAAATTATGGATTTCAAGGGGTTCCTGAACAATCGCACTGACTGTTTGTCTCGGGTTTAGGGATTCGGCAGGATCTTGAAAAACCATTTGGGCAACCCGTCGATATTCCTGGAGCGATTTCCGTCCTGACCTAAGAACTTCTTTTCCCCTAAATCTGACCGAACCAGTAGTGGGCTTTACCAAACCAACGACCGCCTTGGCGAGGGTGGATTTCCCACATCCAGACTCACCGACCAATCCCAGTGTTTGACCTTCTTTCAGATTAAGACTGACTCCATCGACTGCTTTACATGAACCTACCGCCCTACGAAAGACTCCTCCTTTCACCGGAAAGTGAACTCTGAGATTCTCGATCTCTAAAATATTTTCGCTTCCGCTCATGGATCTGTACAAACGGGACACGCTTCCACCCAATGATTGGGTGAGATTTCAATGTATGGGGGTCTCTCTTCAAGGACCTCTCGGGAGTGATGTGAGCCACTCCTCGCGGCAAAGCGGCACCCTCTGCTAAGTTCGGAAATACTTGGGACCATTCCTTCAATCGCAGCAAGCTTGGTCTTTGGATCCCCATCGAGGCGGGGTATGGATGAAAGAAGTCCACGGGTGTAGGCATGGCGGGGATTGGCGAAAAGGTCACGCGTACTCGCTCTCTCAACAATCCGCCCGGCGTACATCACGCATACTTCGTCACACGTTTCAGCAATAACTCCCAAGTCATGGGTGATTAAGAGAACTGAAGAATCAATTTTTTCCCTTAAGCTTTGCAAGAGATCTAAAATTTGAGACTGCACGGTAACATCCAGTGCGGTAGTGGGCTCATCAGCTATGACAAGTTTTGGCTTACATGCCAGTGCAATTGCAATGACAATTCGTTGCCTCATTCCACCCGATAATTGATGAGGGAATTCAAAGACCCGGTTTTCGGGAGCTGGAATCCCAACCTGTTCCAGCATCTCAATTGATTTTTGCCAAGCTTCTTGTGGACTAATGTCCTGATGGAGTTGAAAAGACTCGCAGACCTGATCACCGATGGACATGACCGGATTTAATGCATTCATCGGTTCCTGGAAAATCATTCCTATTTCATTTCCTCGAACCTGCCTCATTTCATCGGAAGTTAGTTTCAATAAATCCTTTCCCTCAAAATAAATACTTCCACCGTTTATTTTTCCGATCGGCCTTGGTAGGAGCCTCATGACTGAAAGTGCGGTCACGCTTTTTCCGCACCCCGACTCCCCGACCAATCCAAGAGTCTGCCCATGCTTTATATCAAAATCGACCGCATCCAATGCCTCCAATTCCCCCTCATCACTTGAAAATGAGACAGAAAGGTTTTTTACCCTCAATAATGAGTCAGTCCGTGTATCACTAGTCATGAAAAAAATCAGACATTATTTTATTTTGTGAGGTACTTTTTATATACCCGGACCGATGGTTTTGAAGAAACAGGCGTACCGGTTTCCATTGCGTCGAGGGTTTTTTGCTTCTCTTGAGAATCAATCCAAAAAACCTGAAATTCTTGGTAATCTGTTGATTCTTTGGGCCCCCAGTCATCTGGAAACTGGAGCCAGTTCCAATGTCCCGCCCGAAGCCACGGTTTTTTCCAGGCGGGTACCCAAACTGCATGGTCATGAATCATTTCACTTAAGCGGTGAGCCATTTCAGTGATTCTACCAAGGTCCACCTCTTCACGGTATCGATCAATCAGTTGGTCCAATTCACGAACCGCAGTTTGGGTGAAATTATTGGTGCTCGTCCTTGTGGTAAGTCCTGACTTTAAGGATCCATTTTCTTGATACTTTGAATTGCCTTTTTCCTGGTAAGCATTGTCCGAATGAAAAGGTTCCCAAAACCTTGGAAAAAGTTCCACAAATGTACCAAATGCGGAAAAAATTACCTGATGATTTTTTTCATTCGCCATTTTCCAAGCCGCGGTTGGCTCGAGCACTTTTAACTTAATTTCAAGTCCCGCTTTTTTGGCTTCTTCCTTCAGTACGACCAAGACATCTTCATAATGCTTGTAACCGGTCATTACTTCAATGGATAGTTTTTCTCCTGCCGCATTCATTAAGATTCCATCTTTTCCTCTTTTCGAATAGCCGGCTCGGGAAAAGCTTTCCACTGCTTTTTCCACGGAGAATTCTCTGGCCTTAAGTTGTGGATGTGATCTATCACCAAAGCCGTCCGCCACGGTATTCATTCGAACAAAATCTCCGCGAAAGATTCTTTCCAGCACGAGTCCAAAATTCATAGCGTGATGAAAGCCAACCCGTACATCAAGATTATCAAGCGGCGCCTTTTGGGAATTTATCCTGAGGGCATAACTAGGTGGGGGAGCTTGGTTGAAAAATGTAACTTTATTTATGTATCCATTTTTTACCAAAGGATGGTCATCTGCTAATTTTTCGTACCAATATTCGGTCTTGGCCAATCCGAAAGCATCTATCTGCCCTTTAAGGAAAACCTCAAATGCTTTATCAGTATCCCTAATCACGCTTACCTTGATCCGGTCGGGATTGAAACGCTTACGAAAAAACGGTTTATCATTGGCCCACCAATCATTTTGTCTCACCAGTGTAACCGATTTTCCTTTGTCCACATTTTTGGGTAATGCCACATATGCCCCTGTGGTTGGTTCTGGGTTCCACTGGTATTTCGCTAAGTACTCTCCTCCTAACTCCGAGTAAAAATGTTCTGGCTTAGGCCGAATTGAGACTCTTTCGACAATGTCTGGTTTGGCTTTATAAAAAGTAATCGAAAGAGTCCGTTCATCATACAAGGTGACTTTTTGAAACTTATCCTTTCCATAAAAATCATTATACCAGGGTGCTTGTATATGCTTGCTTCTCATGAAGTAAAAAAAGAAGAAATAATCAGAAGCTTTAACCAGATTACCGTCACTAAAACGGGCATTCGGATCAAGGCGGAAGTAAACGGTACATCCGTCCTTGCCAACCGCCCATTCATCTGCAACTCCGGGGTAGTATCCGTCAGAATTAGGGTGGGCATGGGTTAAGCTGATCACATTATTATCAAGAAGATAGCTCCGAAATCCTCCATTGGCATCCGGGCCAATCGTTCTGAGGGTACGAGGAAAGTCAGACATATAAGCATGGAAGGTCCCACCCCTCTTGGCTTCAGGCGAAGAAAATTCCTTTTCATTGGAACCATCCTGCCAATTCAAATCATCGGGTATCTGCCTTGGAGATAAAATCGAAAAGCAATCCGCATTATTTAGGTAGAATTCAAGAACATCCTCTGAACAATGACTGAGTAAAGAATGAGGCTTTCCTCTCGCGTCAACAAGGCCGGTTTTTATATCTTTCTTATTGTTTTTATCCAGTGATTCATTCGCATCAAATGTAAGGGCGTTATGGTTTATTTGTTTGGCAAATTCCTTCACAAACTCTCTGGCAAATTCACGGGCTAGTTCACGGGTGAATTCACGGTCAACTTGATCAGAAATATTGGATTTTTCTTCTGTCTGTTCAGATTTACTTTGTCCGGGCTGTTTTAACTTTGGTTCTTCACAAGCTTGGAAAAGAAGAGCGACGTTTGCGATAATGAGTGAAATTAAGAATTTTATTTTTTTTATGTCATTCATAAGAAGAGAATTTTTTTGGATCAAAAGCTTCCCTTACTGCTTCGCCGACAAAGGTAACCAAAGTAAGGGTTATTACAAGTGCAGTGACAGTGGAGATGACCATCCATGGAGCAGTTTTAAGATTTCCCACAGCCTGCTTCAGAAGTTCTCCCCAACTTGGGGTTGGTGGAGGTAAACCGTAACCCAAAAAATCCAGCGCAGTAATCGAGGAAATAGCCGCCGCTACGGTAAATGGGGCAAAAGTAACAAGGGTGGAAACAACATTGGGTAAAAGATGGCGAAAAATAATTCGCAAAGGGCCGGCTCCAATTACTTTGGCTGCGGAAATATAATCACGGACTTTCTCTTTAAACACCGCTGCCCGTACATAGTAAGTCAGGCCCGTCCATGAAAAAAGAACCATGATAAACAAAAGAGAGGATACCTGCCATCCTACTCCCCACCAACCCGGCATCACCGAGACTAGAATAATCACCATGTATAGGAAAGGTACATTTGCCCAGATTTCAACCA
>PBSV01000007.1 GCA_002726435.1 Opitutia bacterium
ATCTCTGTCTTCGTCATCTTTGTCCTGCCAGTCCATGAGTGAATCGTAAAAAGGTTGACCATCATCCTCGTCAATCAAGGAATCCCCTGCTTTCATCATGGCGAAGAGTCCAACCAAATCTTTTTCACTGATTCCAGACAAAGGTACTTTCCCGGATTCATCCACTATCTTGACTTGCCACTTCACACCCTGCTCAAAGGGCTCAATTTCGGCATAACTAAGAGGGTTTCCCCATCCTTGAGAGGGAGAATACAGGGTTTTTTCAATCGTCGAAAACTCATTTAAAACCCCGACCGCAAGGTCTAACACTGAATAAGCATGAATTCTTAAATTATCACGGTAGTGCTGTTGACTGACATACCTAAGTTCCTGCACAGTCTCCTGCATTAAGCGTGTTGCCACCACCGAAAGCAGGACAATTAAGACGAGGACAAAGACAAGTACCGAACCAGCTTTAGCTTTCCTTTTCAAAATGGTTCCTCCTCAACCCCAGTTGGAGATAAACGCTCTATTGCCAAAGTAATGGTTCGCTCCAAATTTTCCTCTTCCCAGTTGAATACAAGCTTGATAAAGGCTGGTATTCGATATTTCCCGGATTGTATATTTTCTTCAATTTCATCTTCGATTTCCCACTCTTTAATTTCACCCTCCTTTGCGTCTTCATCCCCGTAATAACAATAAAAAACCTTGCTGCAAAAAGTACTTACCGGAGTCATTCGCAATTCGTCTTCATCTTCTGGCTCCATAAATCCCTGGTCATTTTTTTCCAACTCTTGAAGTTCTGAAAACCAAAGAAAGGATAACCCCTCTCGTTCGTCAAAATAAAGATAGGTATGGACGCGCGTAGCCACCCCTTTGGGCCACACAAAAAGTGGAGGTGCTTCTCGAAGGTAGAAGTGAATCAAGGGAGCTCCAGATGCTGAAAATCCAACCGGTCGCTGTAAATCAATTACTTGTGCACCAGCACGACTTGAGCCTTGCAGACTTGCTTCTTCAAGAGTTGCATGAAGAAAGTTTGCCACTCCATTGACATGTGCATCAAAAGCATCACGAGTAGCGGGTCGATTCGCCCAAGCTTGTGAAATTGTTACCAACAAGGACACCGCGCCTACCAAAAGTAATCCTCCAATGGCAAGAGCAAGCAACATCTCGACCATAGAAAATCCATCTTTTTTCATTGATTCCTCCGTTCCTCTTTCATTTCCCTGATTTTATCCCTTTTGTCTTCTAAAAGACGCGAACGCTCGGTTGCAAAATCAGAATCGCTGCTCCATCCAGGACGGAATAAATATATCTTTGAAATACGCTCTCCGGAAGCAATTCCAAGATCATCATTTCCATCATATTCCAAAGTCAAAATTACTTCGTATAGATCTAACACATTAGTCATTTCGACTTCTGCTTCCCAATTAACTTCTCCAATCGTCAAGGCTTGAATCTCCCCTCCCTCTTCAATTTCCTCATACCTATGCTCTTTAAAAATTTGACTGCGGACCCAAAGAAGGTCTTGTTCCATTTCTCTCGTATCCTTCATCACTCTCATAGTTCGAGAGGCCACAGAAACACCATCTACCAAAAACACCGCCGAGAGACCGAACAGTGCAAGAGCAACTAAAACTTCGATTAGCATGAAACCCTTGCAATTTGAATTAGGATTCATGAAAAATTCACTCGTCTTTTTTTAACACATATCCGGAAAATGGATCGAAAGTATACTCCTTTTTATTTCCTCGAAATTGAATGGTCGTAAGAAAAGGGAGACTGCTTCCAAAATGAAAGTTTATACGCGACAATTTCAGCTGTTCCTCATCGTATAAACTTTCACCACCCTCCACTCCGGATAACGGAGCGATCGCAGAAAATTGCACCTCGGGAATAAGCCCTGTGCTCGAAGCTAACTCCTGGTCAATTTTTTGATAAACTTTATGAGATGCTAGCTTCTCACCCATAGAGTCCATCACCAAAAAAGTTGCATTCTTTTCCAAATAAGTAAGGTAGGTGGGTCTTTTTCTTTCGCTGCTGTAATAGACCGCATCTAAGACCGCCCTTTTCAACACTCGATCCGGAGGCTCAAAATTTGAACCCTGAATGAAAGCACCAAGGTTTCCCGCGACCAAACCAGCCAAAATTGCCACTAGGGCAAGAACAAGCAAAATTTCGATCAAACTGAAAGCCCGTATCGATCTCTGCCGTTTTCGGTTAATCAAATCAATTCCCGCTATCCCAATTCCCGATTACCTTTCCATCTGGAGCTGTGGTCGACAAGTCGAAACTGTCGGGATTTCTGGTACCAGGGTATTGATAGACATACTCTTTTTTCCAAGGGTCTTGTAAATCCGAGGAGCGTTTTACGAATGGTGGTATTCCATCAGGTGGATTTTTTAGGTCGTTCAAGCTTTTAGGATAATCGCCAACGAGCGCAAAATAACTCGTAACATAAGCCTCGCCGGTACTGTTGACCCATTGCTGAGCTGCCTTTACTTTCGAACCACCAAAGATTCCACCTAGATTCTGCATGGCAAGACCGGCAACAATTCCAATCAGTGCAAGAACGATCAGGATTTCAACCAGAGTAAATCCACGAACGGATTTTGTGATGGTGTTTTTTTCTATCGATATTGTTGAATCAGACATACAACCTAATCAATAGAGTTTTTTATCGATTAGCAAGTATTCTGAGCACAGTCCAGTTCTAAGTAATCGAATATTCTTGCCCATGGCTATGATTCTCATACTGATTGTTATTATGGCTTTAATTGATTACTTACCCGTGCTTATTCAAATTCTTCTTGCAATTGGAATGGGTGTCGGGATTTTGGTAGCAAGCCACCTTTTTGGCCAGCGGGCAATGTCTGGAAAAATAAAGGATTCCCCATACGAGTGCGGGCTCGCTGCTGATGCGAAAGGAGAAACCCGATATTCGGTAAAATTTTATGTCACCGCTATGCTATTTATTCTCTTCGACATTGATGTCGTTTTTTTGATTCCCTGGGTCTTAACCCATAGAGATCTTGTCGCTGCCGGAATTCCAATACTTGGCCCAATGCTCTTCTTTACTTTCGTTCTTGTTGCTGGTTTATTCTATGAGCTAAAAAGTGGTGCTCTTCAGTGGGAGAAGTAATTTTCTACTTTCAATCCATTTGCGAAAATTCTTTGTTCGCATTTTCCATTTAGTGTATGCGTATTGACCTATACATAGCGAACAACCGCATAATTGATTTAACGAGCAAAGATCTCAGCTCCGCTTACAATGAATTACTGACCACTTTCGGTACCCTTTTACCTACTTCGGCAAAAAGAAAAAAAATACTCAAGGAATTAGTCGACCGCGAACATTCCATGACTAGTTATATTGGGGAAGGAGTTGCCTTGCCCCATGCGAGAGTCGATATGAAAAGACCCTATGCACTTGCGGTAGGTCGATGTCCGGCCGGCTTGGTATTCGAAGGAAAAGACAGCTACGAAGACATCAGATTCGTTTTTCTTCTTCTTGCTAGTAAAAAAGCAAAGAATTACCTGTCCTTCCTCGCTTCTCTTGCCCGAGCTTTTCAAGACAAAGCAACCATGGACCAACTCTGGATGGCCCGTGAAAAAGCCGAATTCAAGACTGCGGTCCGAAAGGCTTTTGTTGGCACTGACGACCGGCCCGCCAGAAGAAGAACTAAATTTAATAAACTTCTTACTGATGAAGCTTCAAAAATCGCAAAGGCAGCCGAGTGCTCAACGATTCTTGTATTCACCGATGTTTTTCCTCCCAGCCTAACGCCCCGAATGACCTTTCCCAGTTTCAAAGTCGTATTGGCTGGAGAGGGAGTCTCCGAAGATGACCTTGGCCATCACCGGGCCAACGCTGCTCTTGCAGTTCGTGCCCTATCTCGCTCCCGTTTGTCCCAACTTAGAGCCGCCATTCTTCTTGGACTTACCCGTGATATTTTTGGATTCCAAGATCGGGTTTGCTGCATTGGAGGAATTCCTGGAAGCGGTCAATTCGATACTGTCTTGGTCGTAGATGTCGACGAGGAATTTGAATCCGTGATTGGCCAGGGGGATGAAATGCTTCCGTCTGATGTTTCCGCTGAAGCTCTCGAGCGAATCACTGCCATTGCAACTGACTTAGCCAGTGCCGGGCGGGAAGGCCAATCCATTGGTGCTATGTTCATCTTGGGGGACCATGAAGAAGTAACTAAAAGATCCAAGCAACTGATTTTAAATCCATTCCACGGATATGGTCCGGAAGACAGAAGTATTCTCAATCCTTTTATGGACGAGACCATTAAGGAACTTGCATTAATTGATGGTGCATTCATCGTTCGTGGTGATGGGGTTGTTGAATCCGCCGGTTGCCTGATTCAAGCAAAAGCCGATGAGATTGAACTACATGCCGGACTTGGCACTCGACATGCCGCTGCTGCCGCAATCACGCATGTTACTAATTCGATTGCACTTGTAGTCTCCTCTTCCGGACAAGTGACCTATTTTCGAAAAGGTCGAATGTTTACCTTATTTGAGAAAACCGAAGGGCGGGCATTATAAACTTGCGATGGGAACTCCAGAGGACTCAATTCCCAAAAAAATTGGCTTTTTTGGAGGTTCTTTTGATCCCTTCCATTGTGGACACTTGGAGATGGCTCTTGGAGCAATCAAATTGGAAAATTTTGATCGAATACTTCTTTGCCCCGCTCATCATGCTCCGCTACGCAAACAAAAACCGATCTTCTCTGCAAGTGACCGACTCGCCATGGTCCAGTCCATCTGCAAAAGTCATCACGGGTTATCTCCTTATTCTTATGAGATCGACCAGGAAAGGACATGCTTTACTCATGAGACAATTACCAAGGTGCAAGAAACATTTCCCGGATCCAGTCTCTCCATCCTACTTGGAACTGATCAATTTCAACAAATCGAAAAATGGAGTCATATTTCGGAATTATCCAAGTTGGTTCACTTTCTCGTTTTGGCAAGAGGGACTTACAACCTCCCTCCGCCTAAAGTGCCCGGTCTCAATTTCTCATTAATGAATAACCCAATTATCGATTTATCTTCCACTAAAATCCGTGATCGTTTTCGGGCTGGGAAATCAGTACGGGAATTTTTGCCTCCTCCGATTTACACTTATCTTGTCTCTCACTCGTTGGTTTCAGATTCTATATAATAATGAGCTTTTCAATCCCCGAAAACAAACAGGAATTAAAGCAAAATCTGAATTTAGCCTGTGAAGCTCTGCTGGACAAGAAAGCAGAAGACCTGACCTTACTTTATTTTGGAAAAAAGTCTTCCTTGACGGATTGCTTTATCATTGCAACCGGTACTTCTGACCCTCACCTCAAAGCCTTGCGAAACAACCTCGAAAAAACTCTCAAGGACAATAAAATAGAGACTCTTTCCCGTGATCGATTTCAACCCAGTGGCTGGCTTGTGCTTGATGCAATAGATTTTGTGATCCATTTATTTTCTCGGGAACAGCGGGAGAATTATGCCTTGGAACACTTATGGAAAGATGCAGACCAGTTTTCCCCCGAAGACCTGCACTAAAACTTTTTAGGATTTCTTATTCTCTTGGTTGACCTCTTTACCAAAAAATAAAAGGTTTTCAGATTTCCAGTTGTAAATAATTAAATCTTATATGTTACTTTCCAAATATTCCCTGCGATCATGACCAACCGTAGAACCTTCCTCAAGCAAGCCTCATTGGTATCCGCTCCCTTCATTCTCCCCTCCCACATCTGGGCTGCAAAAGGAGATGAAGCACCCAATGCCCGAATCAATCTTGCCATTATCGGACCTGGCAAAATGGGTCGCGGACATGCTCACAGACTTACCCGTCTCCCCCGTGTTCAAGTCACAGGTTTTGCTGAAATTGCGGAAGTTCGGACACGGCACACCAAGGAATTAATCGAAAAGCAATATTCCAAAAACACTCCTTCCGGAAACTGGAAAGGTTTAAGGATCACAAAGGACTACCTCGAATTACTCGAAGATAAATCTCTGGATGCCGTCCTCATTGCCACTCCAGACCACTGGCACGGGGAACCCACAATTCGGGCGGCCCGTGCTAACAAACATGTCTACTGCGAAAAACCGATTTCGCTTACAATCAAAGAAGGCAGGGCAATGGCAAATGCGGTTAAAGAGAATAAAGTGGTCTTCCAAACTGGGAGCCAACAGCGTTCCTCATACGGTGGCCAATTCCGGCGAACCGTCGAATTAGTTCGTAGTGGAGCAATTGGTGAATTAAAGAAAGTCCGTGTATGCGTGGGAACCTCACCCGTCCCCTGTGACCTGCCCACTGAATCTGTGCCAGATGGCATCAACTGGGATGCTTGGCTCGGACCGGCTCCCAAGCGTGGATTCAACAAAATCCTTTGCCCGGATGATGTTCATAACATCTTTCCAAAGTGGAGACTGTATCGTGAATACTGCAACGGCATGCTGGCTGACATGGGAGCCCATCATTTTGATATTGGACAATGGGGCATGGATGCCGACGATACTGGCCCGGTCAAGATTCTCCCTCCAAAAAAAGGCGATCTTGAGCTACGCATGCTCTATGCAAATGGAGTGGAAGTAGTACATGGCCGCACCCCCGAATGGGCTGGCGGCACAATTTTTTATGGCACCGAGGGAACCATTTGGGTGAACCGTGGACCATGGAAGTCTGACCCCGAAAATCTGATTAAGGATTACAAGACAACAGTAAATTTACACCAGCCTCAAAGTCATTTCGACGATTGGATCGATTGTATCCATTCTGGTGAATCTCCGATTGCTCCAGTCGAGGCGGGCCACCGTACTGCTACTCTTTGTCAGTTATGCAACATTGGATACGAACTTCGCCGGGAGCTCGACTGGGATCCAAAAAAAGAACAATTCATTGACGACGAAGAGGCCAACAAGTTGACCGACCGCAAGCGTCGCAAAAAATGGTACCGAGTTTAATGACTAAGAAAAAATATAGCTTTGCTTTTAGCTGCCCAGTTAGCAAAGCCTAAAAACTCAGTTCTTGCAAAAAACAAGCTTTCCAATCATTTTAGAATTCTTGATGCCCGGATGGCGGAATTGGTAGACGCGCTGGATTCAAAATCCAGTTCCCGCGAGGGAGTGAGGGTTCGACCCCCTCTCCGGGTACCATCTTCATTTTAATTATGAATGTAAACATCCGAAGAGGAAAAGAGTCAGACATGCCCGCCCTGCGCGACATCATTAATCACTACATTGTAGAAACTGTGGTGACTTTTGAAATGGTTGAGATGTCCCTTGAAAATCGGAAGACTTGGTTCACCCAGTTTTCCGAAAGTGGCCGCTACCAACTTATGGTTTCCGAAATAGATGATGAAGTAGTTGGTTATGCTGCAAGTCTTCGATTTCATCAACGACCCGCCTACTCCCCTTCGGTTATGACGAGTATTTACCTAAAACCCGATCAAATTGGAAAGGGCATCGGAGAACTGGTCTACAGAGCCCTCCTCGATGAATTGAAAAAAGTAGAGGAAGTGCACCGAGCTTACGGCCTCGTGGTACTGCCCAATCCAGGCTCTGAAAGATTACACGAAAAGCTCGGGTTTCAAATAGCCGGTCTGCTCCACGAGGGAGGATACAAGTTCGGGGAATACCATAATGTTCGCATGTACGAGCATCGCTTGGGGAAATAATTTAAGAAGGTAAAAGATCCTTTACCAAAACCTGTTCTTCGACGAGTTCATTGATTGATGCGTCGATTTTTTCCCGTGCAAATTCATTGATTGGAATATCATGAACGATCTCCCAATTCGTTCCATCCGAATGTACAGGAAAAGAAGTGATCAATCCCTCCTTAGTTTCATAACTTCCATCCGAGGCAACACAAACGCTGTTCCAGTTTCCTTCGGCAGTCGGCGAAGTCAAAGACTTGACTGTGTCGATCGCGGCGTTGGCGGCTGAAGCAGCAGAGGAAGCCCCCCGTGCCTTGATAATGGCGGCACCCCTTTGTTGAACCTTGGGAATGAAATCAACATGGGCCCAAGTATCGTCGGAAATTACCTCGGGAGCCAAAACCCCACCGATTTTCGCATTGTAGTAATCAGGGTATTGAGTGGCCGAATGATTTCCCCAGATTGTAACATTGGAAACTTCCGAAACTTGCCGGTTTGCCTTCGCAGCAAGCTGAGCAGCCGCCCGATTTTCATCCAATCGGGTCATCGCAAACCAGCGGTCTCTGGGAATGTCAGGGGCATTATTCATAGCAATCAAGCAATTGGTGTTGCAAGGGTTTCCAACCACCAGTATTTGAACATCGGAAGCTGCATTGGCTTGAATGGCTTGTCCCTGACCAGTAAATATCTTTCCATTAATTCCAAGCAAGTCTCCTCGCTCCATTCCGGCTTTACGGGGAACACTTCCAACTAAAAGTGACCAGTTTGCACCTTCAAAGCCCCGATTGAGGTCAGCAGTTGGACGAATATCCTTGAGTAAGGGAAATGCACCATCATCCAATTCCATGCAAACCCCTTCCAGGGCTTTCATTCCGGGCTCGATCTCAATTAAATTGAGAGCCACTGGTTGGTTTGGGCCGAATAGGCCACCGGAGGCGATGCGAAAGAGAAGGGAGTAGCCAATTTGACCTGCTGCTCCAGTTACGGCCACGCGAATGGGTGTAGTATCGTTCATTGAATTTGTGTTTAAGTAGGAGAAAAACTAAAAAGGAAGAAATCTGTGGTCTTCAAAGAAAGATGTTTCAAGAAAAGCGAGCCTTATCGATTACCTCAGCAGCACGACGAAGGCAAGCCTCGGTGGATTTCCAATCAATACATCCATCCGTGATCGAGACCCCATATTTAAGTTGATCGAAAGGACGTGGAAAAGACTGGCTGCCTGACTCAAGATGGCTTTCAATCATTACCCCATGAATACAATCCGAGCCACTTTCAACCTGAGTGAGAATTTTCTCCAGTACTTCGGGCTGAAGGCTCGGGTCTTTTCCACTGTTGGCGTGACTGCAATCAACCAGAATTGAACCCGGTGCCTTAACCGCTTCCAAGGCACACCTTACCATTTCCACATCTCGCGGAGAATAGTTTGATCCATCGACCCCACCACGTAGAATAAACTGGCAGTCTGGATTTCCTTCCGTGGTCACGGCGGATGCCTTTCCATCTTCGGTAATGCCCAAAAATGTTTGGCTTTGTGTGGCCGCAATAATTCCATTCACTGCCGCCTTTATATCCCCTGAAGTCGCATTTTTAAATCCAACTGGCATAGACAAGCCCGATGCCATTTGGCGATGCGTCTGGGACTCGGAGGTGCGTGCACCAATTGCTGCCCAGCAAAGTGAATCCGCTAAGTACTGCGGAGTGATCGGGTCGAGTAATTCAGTCGCAGTTGGGATTCCCAGGTCAAGAACTTCGCCCAGGAAAGAACGTGCAATCCGTAAGCCTTCTGGAATGTCGCAGGAACCATTGAGCTTTGGATCCATGATCAGACCCTTCCATCCGACTGTGGTTCTAGGCTTTTCAAAGTAGACTCGCATGACCATTAAAATTCGATCCTTAAGCTCTTCAGCCAGCGCAGAGAATCTCTCTGCATATTCACGGCATGCATCCAAGTCATGAATTGAGCAAGGTCCAACAACAGCAAGCATTCTTTTGCTTTCCCCATGTATAAGGGCGTGAAGAGCATGACGCGACTCTTTGACTAATGCCTTCTGTTGACTTGAGCGAGGAATCTCCCCGCATAGTTCGACTGGAGCGGGCAATGCCTCAGAACCGGTAATTCTTAAATTTGTAACTTGATCCACGAAAACAAACCATAGAAGGGAAGCTTGCATGAACAAGCTAAACTTTTACGAATAGTATGGAATGTCTATTTTATTTAATCAATCCATNACTAAATCCGTCATAAACGTTCAGGGAGAAGACGCAGAGGATTATTTGCAAAGTCAGTGNACGATCGACCTTCGCAAGTTGTCCCCCGGAGAAGTTCGTTTCGGCTTGCGACTGAGNANCAAAGGGAAAGTACTGGCCGGCGCTTANTTCATTAAAAATAGCTCCGAATCCTTTTNACTGATCAGTAGAGATACTGAAGCAGCTCATTTAATCNATTTGCTTGATCAAAATGTAGTGGCAGACGAGATTGAATTTTTCGATGAAACCGATCAGTGGAATTTACTTACGNTTTCAGGTNCGGAAGCGGNAAGATTTTTTTCTTTTCAAAACNTGGAGATTCCTTCCCAAAATAATCTTNTNTCCTCTGAGGAATTAATCGCATTTGTTGATTACAGATTACCCGAAATGACTTTTTCAATTCTCACGAAATTTGACTNTTCCGATATTTTTAATTCCATTCGGGCAAAAAGTGTGGATTGGAACGAATTCGAAAGAAGAAGAATNAAAGCTTGTTTGGTTTCAATTCCACGGGAAATCGGGCCTACTAATCTTCCACAAGAGGGTAAACTTGACATGGACTGCGTTGATTTTGATAAAGGATGTTACTTGGGTCAGGAAGTAATGGCAAGACTCCATGCAATGGGAAAAGTTCGAAGATACACTCATCCAGTGGCTTGGGACGGACATGAATCTCCAAGTCTACCAGCGGATTTAATTCTTGATAGCAAAACAGTAGGTACACTCAAGACTCTAGAAAAAGATAATCACCGCTTCATCGGAATTGCGCTCATCCATGAAAAAGCCGAGTCTGCTCTAAATTCAAAGGGTCTGGGGGTCAAAGAGATTTCAAGTGGAATGATAACTAGACTTAATGATGGAAGATGAAATCTTAAAAGTTGCCGCAATCTTTCAGAACCTTGGAGCGGATGAAAGACAGGCAAGGACCATGTCGAGCCAGTTAATAAAGAGGGCGGAACAGTTGAGTGCGGAAAGAAATACTTCCAAGGTTGAGGAATTACAGAAATTACTGGAAGTCGCCGTTTTGGGAGCGAAAGGAGAGACAAAACCTTTAGAATAGGTGCTTTTCTTTAAAAAAAGCCTAGAATCCTCTAAAAAATCATGATTTTGAGAAAAAAAGTTTGACCACTCGCCAGAAAATGCCGTGCTAGACATAGTTTAACTCACATAATCATTCTTCCAAACAAAAGGAAACAAACATGAATAAAGGACAACTCATCGAAGCCGTTCAAAAGAACTTGGGCAAAGACACTACAAAAGCTGCAGCGGATGCCGCTCTCAATGCTGTTATTGACAGCATCACTAAAGCAGTGAAAAAAGAAAATGTTCAAATCATCGGCTTTGGTACCTTTTCCGTTGTCAAGCGCGGTGCTCGTGCAGGGATCAATCCTCAAACCGGCGAGAAAATTAAGATCAAGGCTTCCAAGTCTGTGAAGTTCAAGCCTGGAGCTAAGCTCAAGGCTGCGATCTGATTGCTTGTACAAACCTACCCCTTTTAAAACCCGTGGATTTCCACGGGTTTTTTTATTGATCAAGTTCATGCACAAAATTTCACTCAATTCACAATGACTGATTTTCATCACGCCCATAAGGATTTAAACGAAAGCCATGATTCAATCTCTACTTTTGCACCCGGAAGAATTGAATTCCTTGGAAATCACTTGGATTATAATGGTGGAAGTGTCCTTGGGGTTGCAATTAATGCGGGAATTTATGCAACCGGATCGATGCGGACCGACAATAAGATAAAATTCCGCAGTGAAAGTTTTCCAAAAGGAGACCTTGAAATTGATTGCAATCAGATCGAAAAGCAAAGCGGCGAAAAGTCATGGTGTAATTATTGTCTTGGAGTTTTCTCAGTACTCCAACAGGAAGGACTTAGCCCGGAAGGCGGATTTTCTGTCACATTTTCCTCCACCCTTCCATTATCAGTTGGACTAAGTTCCAGTGCCGCNCTGGAACTGGCCACCGCACTCGCCCTCCTCCGATTAGCAAATCAAAAAATTGATAAGACNGATTTAGTCCGTATTTGTCGAAAGGCAGAAAACGAATTTGTTGGTCTTCCCTGCGGCATNTTGGATCAGGGAACTTCAGCCTTTGGACNGAGAGATCATCTTGTTTNTCTGGATTGTCGCAAAGAAACTTTCTCCACCATTCCACTTCCTNNAAATACNCAAATATGGATTTTTAACTCCGGGATTAAACACGACCTAGTCGATTCTTTATACTCCACTAGGCATGACGAGTGCAGCCAAGCATTTGAACTAATCAGTCAAAAATTCCCTGAAGTAAAATGCCTTGCCGAATCCCTCGAAAAACATCTCCACGAAGTAAACTTGAAAGAATCAGTTAAAAAAAGATGCCTCCATGTAATTTCCGAACAAAAACGGGTGAATAAATTCTTGAATGGATTGAAGGAAAACTCGTCTCCCAAAGTTCTAGGAAATCTTCTCACAGAATCCCATCGAAGTTCGAGCTTTCAATTTGAAAACAGTTGTGTCGAACTAGACTTTTTAGTCGATGAACTTTCTTCAAGCAAAGAAGTTTGTGGAACTAGGTTGTCAGGTGGTGGATTCGGAGGAGCAGTGATGGCATGGACAACCGATCGGTTCAATGACAAAGACGCTCAAAAAGTGTCCGCAAACTATGAAGTCAAATTCGGTAAGTCCATTGACTGGTATAATTTCCAGGCTTCCGATGGTGCTGCTTAGTTATTCTCGAATTTAACCAATAAACTCATCTATTGCTTTCAGAAAACCTCCCCGATCCTCTACATGTAGATTATGTCCCACACCGGGTAACATCGTAAATTGGGAGTTCGGAAAATATTTTTTGGCTTCCGGAATATGCTCCGTTCTTAAATAACCGGATTTTTCTCCTCTCACAAAGAGTGAACTGCCCGTAAATTGATCATTGTCCCTCATCGGATTTCGGGATAATTCATCAATTGACTGACGCAAAGCTTTTAAATTCGGTTTCCATCGAAAGCCCACTGTCTCTGGCTCTAGGTTGGTCAGCAAAAATTGACGAAAAGACCAATTAGGAATTTTTGAGGCAAGTACAGAGTCAATTTCCTTCCGACTAGAATAAGAGGAAAGTTCAAGCTCCAGCATAGAATCGAGTGGGGGGATATGATGTTCCGGCGGATAATCCCTGGGGGCAATATCGGCTATGATTAATTTTTCGACTCGACTGGGGAAATCACATGCTAAGCGCATCGCCACCTTTCCTCCAAGACTATGTCCACAGAGAATTACTGATTGATGCCCCTGATCGTCCATCCACTTAAGTAAGTCATTTGACATCGCTTGAATCGAAGCATCCTCTGAATGAAAAGAATCCCCGTGATTTCTTAAATCAATCGAAACCACCAGGAAAAAGTTCGCAAGGGTCTTGGCAACGCCTCTCCAATTCCTACTGGATCCAAGCAAACCATGAAGACAAATAAAAATTGGATGCCCTTCTTTTCCAAAATTCTCGAAGTAAAGACTCTCTTTCATTCACTCAGAATAATTCAAGTTGAGAAGAATCCGATTTTTTATTTTTTTCCTTTGATGGCGTCGAATTCGGAGGGATTTCTTTTTCGAAAGGGATTGATTTTTCATCAATTTCAGCAGCCAGGTCTCCTGCTTCGAGACCGGCAAGTATTTCCTTTGCCCTTCCCACCACGCTGTCCGGTAGTCCGGCAAGCCGGGCAACTTGAATGCCGAAAGATCGCTCTGATGCGCCGGGCGTTACCTGGCGAACGAAAATTATTTCGTCATTCCATTCCTTCACTGCTACCGAATAATTTCTTAACCTCGGTAAAGTATCCGCTAACTTCGTTAATTCATGATAATGCGTGGCGAAAAGTGTTTTAGGACCCATGCTTCCCTGCCCATGTAAATGTTCCAAAACCGACCAAGCTATACTAAGTCCATCATAAGTACTAGTTCCACGGCCAATTTCATCCAGAATAATTAAACTTGAAGATGTGCAATTATTGAGAATGTTCGCGGTCTCATTCATCTCCACCATGAATGTCGAATTTCCACGGGCTAATTCATCACCTGCCCCCACACGAGAAAAAATGCGATCCACTACTCCAAGGCTACAACTTTTCGCTGGTACGGATGAACCTATCTGAGCCATGAGGACAATCAGAGCCACCTGTCGAATAAAAGTTGATTTACCGGCCATATTCGGACCCGTTATCAAGCAGATTTGCTCATCATCGGAAGAAAGAACACAATCGTTGGGAACAAATGCATGGGTCCCCGCCAATCCCAAGCTTTCTTTTTTCAAAACTGCTTCCACCACCGGATGTCTTCCCTGATCGATTAAAAGAGCGTTGGAATTTTCTTTGAACTCCGGCATGCAATAGTCCCTCACCCGCTTAATTGAACCCCAGGAAGAAAACAAATCAATCTGTGAAAGAATAAGTGCGGTCTGAGACAATGAATCAGCATCCAACAATGCCTTTTCGACGACCGAATGGAAAAGCTCCTGTTCCTTTGCCACGGCACGCTCCTCGGCGTTAAGAATTTCTTTTTCTTTTTGACGCAATTCTTCGGTGTAGAATCTCTCTGCATTCGTCATTGTTTGCTTTCTGACATAGTGCTCGGGCACGAGATGTAAGTTTGCCCTAGTGACTTCAATAAAATAACCGAATGCACCATTGTATTTAATTTTTAGATTCGAAATTCCGGTTTTTTTTCGCTCGGATGCCTCCAAATCAATAATCCATCTTTTGCCACCACTTCCCAATTCGCGTAATTCATCAAATTCATCGTCGAATCCTACTCGGATTACTCGACCACCCTCCCCTTTCAAATCCAGTTTTATTTCCGCTGGGAGTTCCTCTTCCAAAGATTCCTCCAATAATTTCCCGAGTGATTCATAGACCTCCACCTTATCGGCCAGACTTTTAATTCCGGGACAGGATTCCCTTACTTCCAATAAAGCTGATCGAATGCCTGGTAATCCCCTGATCGTGGCACGCAAACCACCCAGTTCCCTGGGTCGTACCAAACGATTTCTTAATCGACCAAGAATTCGTTCCAAGTCGCTTCCTTTCTTGAGGATAGCAGTGATTTCCTGCACCAGCACCGGTAGATTAGAAAATTCTGAAACACAAGTCTGTCGACGAATGATTTCATCCAGATTTTTTTCCGGGCTGGTTAGATAGGTTTCCAATAAACGAGCTCCTCCAGCCGAAACGGTTTCATCCAGAGAATCGAGTAAGGAACCTTTCCTCGTTTGGGCTGAAGTTTTGAAAATTTCGAGATTTCTCTGTGTGGCAGGATCAATCAGAAGAAAACTATCTTCTTTGAATTCTTCGATTTTCCTCAAATTTCCCGGTTTTCCCTTAAGCACATCCTGAGCATAGATCAAAAGTGCACCCGCCGGCCCGAGAGCGGGTTGTGAGAAATCTATCCCAAATCCTTCAAGGTTCATCACTCCAAGGCTTTCCATTACCTCCCTTGCTCCTGATCGCTGGTCAAAATCAAAATCAGGACGCTCCGTTCTGGTGACTTCTCCAAGAATTCTCTCCCATTCATCACGAAACAAGTTCCCATCTTCCACTTCTTCCATTTTTCGATCCAAACTTTCAGGAACAAGAATTTCTCGTGGCGATATAGAACTGATCACCGATAGAAAATCATGATGACAATCACTTGTGGAAAGGATGAACTTTCCGGTTGATAAGTCCAACCACGAAGCGGTAGCCCCCATTTTATTTAAGTCGATCGCAAGCAGGAAGTGATTGCTTGCCGCATCCAACTGCCGGTCCTCCAGAACGGTGCCGGGAGTAAGAATTCGCGTGATTCCTCTTTTTACGAGCTTACCGGTTTGCGGAGGTTCCAATTGGTCGCATATGGCGATCTTATGTCCGAGTCCCAGCAACTTGGTTAAATAACCCTCCGCCGCATGAAAGGGAATGCCCGCCATTGGCATATCATGCCTTTTTGTCAGGGTAATTCCAAGT
>PBSV01000008.1 GCA_002726435.1 Opitutia bacterium
TTCAAGCTGCAATGCCAGCGGGAATATTCGCAGTTGTAATTGTCGGTAACTACAAGGGGGACCGAAATACTGCAATGCGTGCAATCATTGTAACAATGGTGGCTAGTGTAGCCACTCTTCCGTTTTGGTTAGCTTGCGGGCTGAAGGTATTAGATTAAATATTAATTACTCAACAAACACGCAGAGCAATCATTAATCACTGCCGTCTTCGTAATTTGCTTTGGCTTCAAGCGTTTCGAAAATATTCGTCACTTGTCTACGAAGTTTGTTGTACTCCTCGGCATAGATCAAGGATACTAAGTAGTGTTTGAACTCTTTGCGGTCACGGATGATCTTAAGGTCGAGCTCTTCCATTTCCTGAGCAAATTTAATGTGCATCTTGTCAATTTCACCATCGAATTTCTTGTGCTCTTTTTCGAGGTGCTGTTTTACACGGGAAACTGCCCCGATTAAAGTCTGTGAATTCCTGCACTCTTTTGAGCTGAATTCGTGAAAGGAGATAATTCCAGAGCCAAGGGCGGCTCCAAATGCGGTGAGTTCAAGCTCATTTTTTGAGCTTTCCTTGCTCGCCCATCCTTCGATAGCCTTGAGAAGTCTGGCTATGGAAGCACGAGCTTCTTCGGAATCGGATATCTTAATGTCTTCGTCGTCCATAATGATTTAGGGTAGTGATGTAGGTAGAAAGGTAAAAAGGGCTCTATAGTTGAAAGAAGATTTATGTGTAGGATTTGTCAAATAGAATTAAAAGTTTTTTTAAATATTCTAAATGACTCTGCGCACCTTTAAATAGTGGTCTAATTCATTTTTAACTTTTCCACTTAGCAAGAGCATGCCAAGTATATTTGGGAATGCCATACCCAAAATCATTAGGTCGCTAAAGGTTAATATATTCTTTGCCGTTATGATTGAGCCAAGAAAGGTAAAAGTCAAAAATACTATTTTATAAGTGAGTGAACTGCGGTCTCCAAAAAGCCAAACCCAACATCTTTCCCCATAATAGGACCATGAGATCATGGTTGAAAATGCAAAAAGAAAAACTGCCACCGATAGCACATAGGGAAACCACGGGATTACGCTCTTCATCGCAGCTGCAGTAAGTGCGCCCCCTTGGTCGTTGGCAATGTAGGAACTGTTGGAGGGGTCGAGGTAGGCTCCTGTAATAATGATTACCAGAGCAGTCATGGTGCATACAACAATCGTATCTATAAATGGTTCAAGCAGGGCAACGATGCCTTCTTCTGCGGGGTGTGATACTTTAGCGGCAGAGTGTGCAATTGCAGCGGACCCAATTCCTGCCTCGTTGGAAAAGACGGCCCGTTTTACACCAATAATTAAAATTCCAAGAAATCCACCGACTCCGGCATCAAAGGAAAAAGCACTTTTAAAGATGAGAAAAAGAGCACTTGGAATTGCATCAAAATGAACAAATAAAATTACCAGGCATGCTAAGAGATAAATCCCGCACATTGCGGGTACAATGCGTGACGCAACAAGGGCAATACTTTTTATACCCCCGATTATTACAAGCCCGACCAATACGGTCATCAAGACTCCGTAAATCCAGGGGAATTCTTCGAGTGCGGGAATGACTGTTTTAATTAAGTCCATGGATTGAACTACTTGAAACGCATTCCCGCCACCAAAAGAGGCACCAATGCACAAAACACAAAACAATCCGGCCAATAATCCCCCGAGGTGCTTGAGTTTCATTTCCTTCAATCCATCCGAGAGGTAATGCATGGCACCTCCCATAATTTTCCCGTCTTTTCTAAATTTCCGATATTTTTGACCAAGGACGCATTCTGTAAATTTCGAACACATTCCAAGAAATCCAACAAGAATCATCCAAAAAGTAGCCCCCGGTCCCCCGGTTCCTATGGCAATTGCCACCCCGGCAATATTTCCCAAACCAACGGTTGCAGAGAGAGCGGTCGTCAATGCCTGAAAATGAGTAACTTCTCCCTTTTGATCACTGGAGTCGAATTTTCCACTGACCAGTTCAATCGCATGCTTAAAAAGTCGGACATTTACAAATCGTAATCGTAAGGTAAAAAACAACGCCCCTCCAAGCAACCAGGCAACCACAAGGGGAAATCCTTTTAATTCATAGTAATTCCCAATTGAAACAATTTGATTGGGTACGAGGAATTCATTTTCTAATTTCTTGAAATCAGAGAAATTTGTATCGATGGGTGGGGCTTGTTTTTTGTGCCATTTGTCTTCTTTTTTTAAGACACTAAAAAATTTCAGGTTCTGATCACTAGTTGTCTTGGCGGAAAAAAAATTTCCCTCTTCTTGTGAATGTCCGGAAAATAATTCGACTTGTTCTTTGGATAATGAATAAATCTTGCTTTGATTGACTTTGAACTCGGTCCCGGGGATTTCCCAAAAAAGAAAGGATACAATTGGATCAACTGCATATTTGCCAAACAAATGATCCAGGCGATCCTGCCAATTTTTTTCTTCCGATTCTTCTTTTGACCAGACAGGTGTGATAGCTAAGGTAAAAATCGTGCAAAGAGTAATGACTTTATTGGGAATCATAAATTTCAAGGGGCGGACTTAAAGGTGAATGATTTAAGACTAGTGAATTCCTTTTGACTAGATCAAGGGTTAAGATCATCAAAGGGGAAATCGAACAGGTGAAATTAAAGTGAATATTTTAGATAAGTACTTGGGAGTGACATGGATGAAGTGGTTTCTTCTTTCTTTTCTTTTCTTTTTATCTCTTCTACTGCTAAGCATACTTGCAGATGATCCTAATTTTTTGTCCGCGTCCAATCGTGAGAAACTATTGTTTTTATTCATCGATTATCTACCCTGGTTGTTGCCACTTTGTTGTCTTTGTGCGACCTTAATTACTCTTTCATTCCTAGGTGTCAGTGGCGAGTGGCTTGGGCTTAAGGCTTGCGCGGTTTCCTGGATACTTTGCTTTCGGACTTTTTTTCTTTTTGGATTGGGACTAACCTTTCTTTCTTGGATTGCTTGGCAGGTGGAGGACCACTTTTTGGAAAAGAAGAGTGAATCTGTTAAGAATTCACATTTAATCCGCGGATTTCAAATGAAAATCGGTGCTTCGAGGGCCTGGTACTTTGAAACATTCAATGCTGATTCTTACGAGGGGGATAATCTTCAGTTGTATTGCTATGACGAACAGGGAAATGACGCTTTTAGAATTCGGGCAAAATCTGCTTCCTGGTCGGAGAATGGATGGGATTTTCAAGACGGAAGGTTTCTGGGTTTTTCCTCAAGGATTGGATTACCCACGATTGATGGCCAAGGAAATGGAATACTATGGGAAGATTCACTCAAGGAAGATGGAAGAAGTGGGAAAAAAACTTCGCCTCAATTCAGTAAATTATTTGATTTCTTGAAATTGAACGACCTAAGGGATGATCCTACCAGTCATCTTCTTTTAATGAAAAATCCAAAATCTTTGACCAACAAGGAAATTTCATTGGCACTCGAAAAATACCCAAATCAGAGTTCTGCAGTTCTTTTTCCCTTTCTTCTGAGATCGGCTCAAATCAATTGCAGTCTGGCCTCCTGTTTCCTTGCAATTTTTTGCGGCTTACTGATTGGAGTCAGTAATTCTCATCAAAGTTTTGGTAAAATTATTCTGATTAGCATGCTCGGAATTGTTTTCTTTTATTTGACCAGAACATTTTTTGATTCTTTGGGAGAGCGGGGGATTGTGAGTCACTGGACTGCGGCGAGTGCACCTTATGGGGCAGTCTTATTATTGTCAGTTTTGTACTGGTTTTATAAAGAAAAGTAAAAAAGTATCACCCATCGACTTCTCGAAGCTGGATACTTTCAACGATTTTATCATGAGCAAAGACATTGGTTACAGTGATGAGTTGGTCATTGGTATGAACCCAGTCTTCGTCTTTAAGTTTCTTGATAGCATTTTGAATGGTCACTTCAGGATCTCCGGAAAATTCCATTAAAAAAGGCTCTATACCCCAAATAAGTCGAAGTCTTCGGTGCAGTCCCTCGACATCAGTAAAAGCAAATAATGGAGCGCCATTGGGCCGCAAAGCCCCTAGCTTGGAAGCAAGGTCACCACTTCTAGTGAAAACCAGAACTGCAGAATTTTCTATTCTCATGGAAAGCGCTGCAGCGGAACGCAGCATTTTTGCTTTTGGGCGAAACAGTTTGAGTTCCTCAGTCAGACCGGGCTGAATTTCTGCCTCCATTCGAGAAGCAATTCGATTGAGCAGTCGCAAACATTCTACGGGATACTTTCCGGTTGTGGTTTCACCACTCAGCATGATGCAATCCGCACCCTCATTAACCGCATTTGCAACATCACTGATTTCTGCTCTTGTAGGAACCGGGGATTCAATCATCGACTCCAGCATGTGGGTGGCTACGATTATTGGTCTCCCGTTTGCCAAGCATGAACCNACTGCTTTTCTTTGAATAATTGGTAAATCTTCAAATGCGCATTCGATGCCCAAATCTCCACGGGCAACCATGAGTGCATCAGCNGCTTTAATGATTTCCTCAATGTTTTGTACTCCTTTTTGATCTTCTATTTTAGCAATTATCTGCCCATCTGATCCATTTTCCCTGAGAAAACTTCTGAATAAATCAATTGAATCAGCGTCACGTGTGAAAGAGAGAGCAAAATAATCATGTTTGCATTTTATACCTACCAAGGAATCCCTCCGGTCTTTTTCAGTGAGTGAGGGCAAGCCCGTCTCAATCCCGGGTAAATTTAAGTGCCTACGACTTTTTAGTGTGGCATCTTGTAGGACTTTACAGCGGATTTGAGCAGGGGAGGAATCAAGAACCGACAGCGGAATTAAACCATTGTCCAAAAGTACGGTATCCCCGGATTTAATATGTTCCGGTAATCTGTCATAATTAACTTCAATTTGCCAAACTCCATCCAGGGAAGGAGGGTTTGGCTGGGCTACGAAGACAAGGTCGAGTAAGTCATCTTTTTTTAATTCAACCACATTTTGAAGATACCCTGTTCGAATTTCAGGACCTTTCACATCCATCATTATGGCAGGCTCTCGATTCAAAGACTTTCCCACTTTTCGAATTCTTTCGGTAATGGAAACAATCCAATCGTGATCGGCATGGGCCATGTTCAACCTGCAGATATCCATACCCTCGGTGATTAGTTTCTCAAGCATTTCTTCGCTCTCAGTTGCCGGACCTATCGTGGCGATTACTTTCGTGTGTCTAGTCAAACGTTTCATAGCGGCAGAGTCTTTGAAGTTTTGGATCCACCACGAAGGTTTCAAATCGTTTTCCATTTCTTTGAAGATTTGAGAATCGCTCCCGTACCCGAGTCACATTGTTGCAATCTTTGCTAAGGTGCATCAAAAATACTTTCTTCCACTTGTATTGGTCGAAAGAATCAAGTAAGTCAAAGGTTCTTTCATTGGAAAGATGGCCATGCCTTCCTCTTATCCTTTGTTTCAGACTCCAGGGTCTCTTGGGGTCATCCTCGAGCATTTTCGAACAGTAATTGGACTCAATGACTAAGATACTTGCACCCATTATTCGCTCACGGACCAAAGTTGGTACAAACCCTAAATCAGTGACCCATGCCAAACTGGACCATGGGTTAAAAAGATCGTCCCGGCCCCATTCAAAATAGAAACCAACTGGATCATAGGCATCATGAGGGACACTGAAGGGATGAACCTTGAGCGTTTTAAAATCAAAACAACTACCGGTTTCAAAAACTTTCCAGTTGGGTCGGCGGGGGAGTTTGGCTTGAACTGCCTGAATGGTGTCACGGTTGGCAAAAATGGGCAAATTTGCAAATTTGGAAAGCCCCCGAATTCCGGCGGAATGATCATTGTGTTCATGGGTAAGAAATACAGCGTCGAGGGATTCAACATTGATCCCTTCTTCATTCAATAAAAATTGTAGTTTTTTACATGAGAGTCCCGCGTCTATCAAAATATTCAACTCAGAAGTTCGTAAGAGAGCAGCATTTCCCGAACTACTTGATCCAAGTATTTTAAATTCCGTGTCCACCATCCTTGTTTTATTGAATGTCTCAAGCTAGAAGCCAATCAAAAAGTTCATAATTTCTACCAGGAGTCCAAAATTCTTGGGTGATGTATGAATTTTATTTTGATTTTTACAATAAATCATCAGATTCTAATGACATGAATACATCACCTTATTCCTCCGAGGTATTTGATGTTGTGGATGAAAATGATTTAGTGATCGGGCAGGCGATGCGGTCGGAGGTTCACCAACAGGCACTTTTACATCGGGCGGTCCATATTTTTGCCAGAAGTGAATATGATCAATGGATCATCCAAAAAAGATCGTCTCAAAAAGATTTGGATCCACTTCTTTTGACTAGTAGCTGCTCTGGCCATGTGGATGCAGGAGAGGAGTACCGGTGCGCGGCTGTTCGGGAGTGCTCGGAAGAACTCGGAGTTTCACTTAAAAGGATGGATTTATTGGAAATTTTACGAGTGAGTCCATGCCTCGAAACTGGCAATGAATTCGTTCGGGTTTATCTTACCAAACATGTTATTTCACCTGTTCCCAATAAGGAGGAAATTTTTTGCTTGGAGGCAATGAATTTAGAACAAATAAAAGAAAAAATAAAAAAAGAAGGGGAACTATTTAGTAAGTCATTTCTTCATTTGTTTCCATTGGTGGTCCATATTTTACAGAGATTACATTAATTGCATCTGCTCATTTCCCATGTCCTGATTTCCCGAAAGGTCTGCAACTTCCCAGCCTTTTGCAGTAAGCATTCGTCCTTGTGGAGTCCTTTTTAAGTATCCTTCTTGAATTAAGTAAGGTTCGTGAACTTCTTCCAGTGTATGTTCTTCCTCATTTACGCCCACTGCAATTGTGCCCAGCCCGACTGGACCACCCTTGTAGTTGACCGCCAACATACTGAGAATTCTTTTGTCCATTTCATCGAGTCCTTTTCCATCTATTTCAAGAAGCTCTAGAGCAGCGGAGGCAATCTTTTTATCAATTTTTCCATCCCCTTTTTGATCAGCAAAATCACGTGTGAAATGGATTAAGTTATTTGCTATCCTGGGAGTTCCTCTCGCTCGAACTGCAATTTCTTCACACCCCTCCTGATCGACCTTGCAACCAAGAAGGTCACAACTTCTTCTTACTATCAGTGTAAGGTCCTGTTTGGCATAATAATTGAGTCTTGTCTGCAGCGTAAACCGGCTTCTCATTGGTGCGGTTAAAAGCCCAACTCTGGTCGTAGCTCCAATAAGTGTAAATCTTGGGATTTCGAGCCGGACACTGCGAGCGTTTGGTCCTTGGTCGATCAATATGTCGATACGATAATCTTCCATTGCCGAATAAAGATACTCCTCCACGGTCTTTGGAATCCGATGAATCTCATCAATGAATAAGATTTCGCCCTCCTGTAAATTAGTTAAGAGTCCAGCTAAATCTCCAGGTTTATCGATTACAGGACCAGAAGTAATCCTTACTTCCCGCTTAAGCTCGTTTGCAATGATGTGGGCAAGTGTTGTTTTTCCTAGTCCAGGTGGACCACATAACAAAATGTGTTTTAATGGTTCTTCTCTTTTGATTGCCGCTCCAACCATGACCTGCAACTTTTCGATGGTCTTCCCCTGTCCAGTGAAATCCTGAAAGCTCGGAGGTCTTAGTGCTGCATCGACCTCTGGACTGCTTTGGATGACAGGATCGGAAAGATCATTTCTATTTGAATTTTTTTCTTCCATGAACAGTTACTTTTAATCGATTAACGGGCCAAAGGATTTGGGAAGGGCAGATTCGGGAAGCCTTTCAACTTCTGCCCCCATGCCTTGAAGTTTTTTTTCAAATTTGTCATAGCCTCGATCAAGGTGATAGATTCGTTGTACCCAAGTCTCACCTTTAGCGGCTAGCCCCGCAAGTATTAAAGCAGCACTTGCCCGAAGATCGGAAGCCATAACCGGGGCGCCAGTTAGTGAAGCCGCACCTTTAACAATTGCACTTGCACCTTCCAGAGAAATTTGGGCTCCCATACGCAACAACTCGGGGACATGCATGAAGCGGCTGGGATAAACTTTTTCCGTGAGAATACTAAGACCGGGAGAAAAGCAGGCCAAGGCAGTTGTCTGGGCTTGTAGATCGGTGGGGAACCCAGGGTAGGGAAGGGTAATCACTTCAAAGGATTTTAATCCTTTTGATCCAACTCTAACTGTTAATTCTCCAATTTGGTTTTCTGACATTTCCACTCCACATTCATCCATCAGATTGGCAAATGCACCCAAGTGCGAGAGTTCGGCACCACGTATTAAGATTTCTCCATTTGTAATTGCTGCCGCCAATACATAGGTTGCAGTCTCTATCCTGTCGGGAATTACTTTGTGTCGACATCCATTAAGTCGGTCCACTCCTTCGACTTTCAAGCGATGGGAACCGACTCCTGTTATTTGAGCTCCCATGGAAAGAAGCATTTTGCAAAGGTCATTAATTTCGGGTTCGCATGCCGCTCCATCCAGTGTGGTGATTCCCGGGGTTAAGCAGGCAGCCATCAAGGCGTTGGCAGTTCCAGTAACGGTGCTTCCGTGTCGACCACCCAAAAAGAGTTTGTTCCCCTTTAAATTTTCAGCGTCAATTTGTACAACTCCACCTTTTAACCTTACTTTTGCTCCCAATCCTTGAAGGGCTCTGATGTGTAAATCGATGGGGCGATTACCAATTACACACCCTCCCGGCATGGGTATTTCTGCTCTTCCTAATCGACCTGCCAATGGACCGAGCAAACAAATCGAAGCCCTCATTTTCCGAACCAGTTCATAAGGAGCATAATGGACTATAGATTTCGGATTAATTCGCCAAGTGTTTGGCTCTAATCTTTCAACCTCTGCACCAAGTTCTGAAATGATCTCGGCCATAAATTGTATGTCGCTCAATTGAGGCACATTCTCAAGAATAGTCTCATCTGAACTGAGTAACGAGGCCGCAAAGAGTGGAAGTGAAGAATTTTTTGATCCGCTCACTGAAACCGAGCCCGATAGCGAGTTATTACCTGCAATCCTGAAAACTTCCACTTTACTAACAAAGAATTATGAAATTCTTCGAGGCTGGGAAATCAACCACCAAAGAGTTTCGAAAGAAATCCGGAAACACCCTTCTTACTAGGTTTTGGATTTGATTCTGATGTTTTTTGCTTAGACCTTTTATCAGTTCTACTTTTTCTTTTCCTGTCCTGCGACCGATTTTCATGGCGGGAATCAGGTTTTTTATCACCTGAATCTTCCGAAGACCGCTTGTTGCGTGAGGAGGAATGTTTTCTACTCCTTTGTTTGCCCTCGTCTCTTGACCGATCCGAACTAGTAGAACGCCGCCGGTGGTTACTTTTTCGGGAACCATCACTTTTTCGATTGGAAGAAGGATCACGATCGGACCCAGAGCTTCTAGGTTTCTTGTTTTGTTGTGATGCTTGCTTGGCTGAGGAGTCTGAAAGATCATCCTTTAGATCTTTCACTGAGGAAATGGAAATCTCACCCATTTGGTCCTCTCCTTTATTTTTTGCATTATCTGCAGAAACCAAAGGTTTTTCATTAGCCCGGTACCATCGTGAACGAATTCTTGATTTCATTAATTTCAATTTAATTTTTATAAGAGAGGGTAAATGTTTTCTTCAAATAATCCAAAATTCATCTGGGTAATGGGAGCAAAAGAGAATAACACCTGAGTGTTCGGATGGAGCATTTAAGATGGAATACTGATAATCATTGATTTGAAATACTTCAACAAATAAAGGGCAACAGCATGAATTTCTGAAACCTCTTGCAAAGATCCAAGGTTTTGTTCTTATCAAAATAAATGGATAAGCTAGACAATATATTTGGTCTGCAAGAGCAGTTGAACAAAAAGATCGGCGTTGAAATGGGTGGTATGAGCGACGAGCAAAAAACGGAGTGGATACTCAATTACATCCGGGCTATGCAACAGGAATTGGCTGAACTAACGGATTCAGTGCCTTGGAAATGGTGGGCGAAATATCAAGAGTTCGATAAACAAAATGCCAAGGTCGAAATCATAGACTTATTTCATTTCCTGATATCGATAGCCCAGGTCATGGGAATGACAGCGGAAGATGTACACGAGGCATACCTGAAGAAAAATAAAGTTAATCATGATCGTCAGAAAAGCGGATACTCTACAAAAGACGAGAATGATTCTCGTCATATTTGAAGGCCAACTGGTCAGGATTGTAAATTAGAAAGTATTACTGAACACCTAGATTTCTTTCTGGAAACTTTATTGGCGTGAACTAAGTTTCGTTTTTGTGATTTCTCCAAAGCGGAAATAAAAGAAGAGGCAGAACTCTTGGCCTCTTCTTGGTTTTTATCTTCGACGGCGGATAGAAACTTCTTTTCCAATGTTTTAAGTCGGCTTGCAAGGGTACGGTTTTGCAAGTAACGAGTCTTGTTTTTACGTATATTTTTAAGGGCAGATTTGGTATTAGCCATTGTCGTAATTTAAAGCATGCAGGTAGATATCGTCAATTCTTAAAGAGATTCCGAGAAGCTGTAAGCCGGATTCTGTTGTTTGCACATGAGCAAACCGTCATTCATTTATCTATTCTTGCATGCAGGAATTCCTCATTTCTGAGGATGCGACGTACCCGAAACCATCAGGCGGGCCGCCCGGTTCCCTATTTCGTCTTGCATCGGATTGGGTTTACATTGCTCGCTCAGTTGCCCTTGCGACGGTGGGCTCTTACCCCACCTTTTCAACCTTGCCTCAAGATTGAGGCGGTATGTTTTCTGTTGCACTAGCCGTGAACTTGCCTTGAAACAAGCCCCCCCCGCTTTCGCAGGGAATCCTGCCCTATGATGTCCGGACTTTCCTCTATTCATGAGAGTTCACGAACAGCGAATGACCACTTCTCGGAAAATTTAGAAATTTCATTGGATGAACAAACCTGTTTGTCTTCGATAATTTCAATATTTTTAACGTTCGACATAAACAATTCGTCCGCACTGGTCGCAAGTAGTAAGTTTTTGTTCTACCAAAATGGAAGAAACTACCTCGTTGGAAACTCGCAAATTACAGCCAGTACATTTTTGGTCTTCTACGGGAGCAAGGAAAGGTGGTCTAGAAACCACTTTTTTGACACGATCGTAGTTGTAGATGATACTTGGCAAAACACTCTTTCGTGCTTCAGAAATCTCATCCTCAAGAATTTCAATTTCTTTTCGAAGTTCTTTGCTATGACCCACAAGAGACTCGCGCTGTTTCTCAAAATCAAGAATTTTGAGGCTAATTTTCTCCTCTGCAATTTTAGCCACTTCTCTTGCATCGTCTATTTTTAAAAGCACATCGATTTGTTGGTCTTCAAGCTTGTTTTGATTGTTTTTCAGGACTTCGATTTCATTTTCGAGAGCGGTGTACTCTTCATTTTTCTTTACTTGAAGTTGCTTGCTTTTTTGGCGATGAATTAAGTCGGTGACGGAAATAATTTCTTTTTCCAAAGAATTGTTCTGCGCTTCCAGTTCCTTCCATTCTGAAAGTGCTAATTCCACCGATTTTTTTTCTTTTAGAATTCTAGAGTCAATTCTATCTATTTCAGTGGGAAGTTGTGATTCCTCCTGCAGAAGTTTTGAGAATCTTCTGTCGCGTCCATGTAAGAGAAGGAGAGCCTTAAAATCGGAATTGTTTGATAGCATAAAAGAGATTAATTTGTTGAAAAATCATATTATCATCTACAATGCCGATAACTTCAACCTAATCAATTCTATTGAAGGAAGTACTTCGATTATACTTTTTTTTCAAGTTGCTATTAGAAGATATTCAAATTTTCTGGATGAACATGCCTAATAAAATTTCAATTTTAATCGAAGATGCAATCTTTGCCTTTTCAATTGGCGAAGATGAAAAAGCAGAAAAAATACTTTTGGGGGTTGTGGATGAAAATAAGAATTGTCTGGAGGCTTATCGTGCCTTGGCAGAAGTTTCATTAACTCTGGATAAATTACAACAAGCGGAGGAGGCTTGCCGTTCTGCACTTCTAATAAACTCTGAGGATTTGACGAGTGTGGTAAGTTTGGCAAGAATTCTTGTCAGAAGAGGGGATAAGGATGGAGCAGAGGAAGCGTCTGCGAAAGCAAGAATTTTAGGATGGAAGGAAGAACTTGCCGAAGACGAGGTAAGCGAGTAATAAGTACGCCTTTAATTTCTAATATTTTCAATGCATGCAAAATCATAAAAATAGTCTGGATTTTGAAAAGCCTCTCTTAGAATTGGAGAAGCAACTCGATGATTTATTGAAATCTTCTAAAGATTCTGACTTAGATTTTTCAGATGAGATCTCTGCTATTGAAAAAAAAATAGTCCGCACCAAAAGGGAAGTATATGCAGACTTATCTCCTTGGCAGAAAGTTCAATTGTCGCGTCATCCAAATCGTCCATACACCAATGACTATTTAGAAAAAGTTTTTGAACAATTCGAACCCTTGCATGGTGATCGTCTTTATAAAGATGACGCAGCAATTATTGGCGGTCCAGCTATGCTTGACGGGCGAAGGGTTATGATAATAGGCCAGCAAAAGGGTCGTAATACAGAGGAAAATCTAAATCGTAATTTTGGATGTCCCAACCCGGAAGGTTACAGAAAAGCCTTGCGTTTAATGAAAATGGCAGATCGATTTTCTTTACCAATTATTTCTATAATTGACACTCCCGGAGCATTTCCAGGAATCGGTGCGGAAGAAAGGCATGTTGCTGAAGCTATCGCGGTTAATTTGAGGGAAATGGCACTATTAAAGGTTCCCATTATAGCTCTCGTAATTGGAGAAGGCGGCTCAGGAGGAGCCTTGGGCGTAGCGGTCGCAGACCGTGTGATGATTCTTGAAAATGCATACTATTCTGTCATCTCTCCTGAGGGGTGTGCCGCTATCTTGTGGAAAGATCGGGCATTCGCTTCGAATGCCGCGGAATCATTGAAACTTGATGCCAACGAATTACTTAAACTTGGAATAGTTGACGAAGTTTTGACTGAGCCTGTGGGCGGTGCTCATCGGAATTGGGAAGAAATGTCCCGTGATGTTAAGCAGGCATTGATTAGAGAACTTGCTAATCTTTCGAAAAAAGAAAGACTTCCAGACTCAAGATATGAGAAATACCGTAGAATGGGTCAATTTCTGTCCGCCTGACAAATTTTATTATTCCCCCAACTATTTTTCTCGCCCTTGGTCGTTTTGATCAATCACGCCGATAATATCATTTCTCAAACGAAGTCTCATTCTTTGTGTGGATTCTATTTGTTCAATCAATTGATTGTTGTCTTGATTGAGCATCGAAATTTGGCGATTGTATTCCTGTTCTCTTCTTTTCGATCCAGTAATTTGATCGTTTAGTCTATAATTCTCATTTTCCAAAGAAGCCATCTTGGACTGAAGCATTTGTTCCTGTCCAGAGATTTGAGCTAGTTGAGATTGAAGGTTTTCTGCCTCGATAGCAAGAGATTCATATTCCTGAATGCCTGATTTATTCAATTGGTCAATTTCATCCTCGAGAAGTTGATTTTTTCTTTCGATAGCAGCTAAGTTTTCATTTAAAGCCCGTTCGTTACCAATTGCCTGATTAAGTTGAATTTCAAGTTTTCTTGATTTGTCTTTGTAAAATGAAGATTCCTCCCTAAGAGAAGATGATTCCTGAAGCAAAGATTTGTTTTGAGAATCGATATCTTTCAACTTGGTAATTAAACCTTGCTCATTTGTATTCATGTTTTGAAGTTCGCCTCTCATTAAGTCAATGGCATCCTGCATTCCAAAATTCTCAGATTCGAGGGTTTTGGTTTTGGATAGAAGTATTTCATTCGCCTCACGCAGTCCGAGAAGTTCATCTGCAATTCTCGATTCTTCAATTCCAAGTGAGGTCAATTCGGACCGAAGGGCTGATAATTCACCTTTCATCGCAGTTTCAGACATTTTTAAATTATCATTAATCCTATTCAGGTTATCATTATTTCTTTTAAGGGTAGCATTCATGATGTTCGTACTTTCAGCTTGCTCACTTTTTCTAGAAACTTCGTATTTAAGCTCATTCACAGTATTTCTTAAACTTTCAATTTCTGCCATGAGGGCGTCTGATTCAATTTGCAGAGAACGGAGTTTTCCTTCCCCCATGTCCTTTTCGCTTTTGAGCATTGCATTTCTATCGTTGAGCAAATTCTCAACACCGCTTAGCCGGGCAACTTCGTTTCGAGATAAATCTAAATCCTCGCGAAGTTGGTTGTGTTTGAGTTCCAAATCATTCAGTTGACTCTCTTTGCTTTTTAAAATCGCTTCAGAATCAGACAACCTTGCGTTTTGAGCATCCTTGTCGAGACCGAGGGTTGATATTTTTTGGTTAAGAGATGCATTTTCTCTCTCCAATCGATCGTTCTGGTCCAAAAGCTTCTTATTCGAAGAAGATAAAAGATTATTTTCAGTAGTCAGGTCATTTGCTTTCCTTTGTAAGGTTGACTTGCCAAGTTCAAGATTTCTTATCTTCGAGTAGGTGCTTTTCCCTTCTGCCTCATTATTCTTTTTCGCAGCTTCAAGTTTTCTGTTGTCAGCAATCAATTCTTTATTTCTTTGGGAAATTTCCTGTTCGTCAGCTTTGAGTTCCTGTAATTGTCGACGCAGTCGGGAGTTTGTGTCGTCAAGGTATTGGTTACTCGTGTTTGTTTTTAGTTCGTCTTGTTTAATGCGATTCAGTTGATTTTCGAGTGTCGAAACTTTTGCCAGTGCTTCATTTAATTGTAATTTCAGTTCTACCTCTCGAGTATTATCTAAAAGAGGAACATTGCTTTTTTCAGCAATCAGAATCCTTGTCTTTTCGATCAAGGCATTATGTTTTGATACTAGTTGATTATACTGATCCACTAAATACTCAGGATTTCTCAGTTGCTGATCGGTCTGACCATGTGACCAAGTCATTAAAAATAAGCTTATTAGAAAGGGTAGTGTGCACTTATCCATTTTGATATTTAAAAATTTAAGCACTACTTTTTTCACCATTACACCGATAAAACAAGAATAATCTTTAACGAAATGTAGTTCTCACTTATTGGATGCACGAACGAGTCGATCATTGATCGCTGGAATTAAAGCTTCAGTCCCACTCAAAAGACAAATATTCATTTTTTCTTTTCCGAGTTGGTCAGCTTTTTGCAGAACATGATATAAATTTTTAGCAATTGATCGCGGATTTCCATCTTTTGAAAGCAAGAGAGTGGTGATTCCATGAACAGTAAATTCGTTACTTTTTTCCAAACTAGGAAGAAGTACAACTTGATTGATCATAGTTTCTTGTTGGTCAATCATATGAGTGAGGCTTTTAAAGAGTCTTACAGGCGTTTGTGGTGCATAATGAATCTTTGAATTACCTGGAGATTTTTGCGAAATTTTATCCAATGAATGCTTGATTGGTTGATCAAGAATTTTCATTCCCAAAGCATTTTCAATTTCAGGTAAAGAAATTGGACCAGGTCGAAGGATACAAGGATGTCTTTCTGATAAGTCCAAGACAGTCGATTCAAGTCCATGTTCGCAGGGACCACCATCATAAATTGGCGGGCAATGTTTCCCGAAATTTTGGATAACATGCTCCATCGTTGTTGGGCTTACTCTATTTGACAGATTAGCACTTGGCGCAGCAATTGGTTGATTCACGAGTTCCAAAACCTTTCTAAACGCATGATGTGCAGGAGAACGAATTGCTACTGTTGGAAGACCTGCAGAAAGATTGAGGGGTATTAAGTTCTTCTTTGGTAAAACGATTGTAAGTGGACCTGGCCAAAAAAATTCACCCAATTTGAAGGCAACTGGTGATGGTTCAGAAATGGCATTTAACCAACTTAAATTAAGAATATGAGCGATTAAAGGATTACTGGAGGGGCGGCCTTTTAACTTAAAAATTTTGCTGATCGCTAGTGGGTCACAGGCTAACGCACACAATCCATATACAGTTTCAGTTGGTAAAACTGCCAATTCCCCGGAGAGGATAACACTTGAACAATCCTCCAAGCTTGTGGAGGGGTAAGATGTCTTGGAGTTTGACAGATTTTGTTACAAGGACAACTGAAGATGTCTCGACTTCTTAATCAATTTTGAAACTTTACGCTGTTGCATAGGAGTCAAACCGGTATACTTGCGGGGAAGTATTTTTCCAGTATCAGTGGTGTATTTCGCTAAAGCCTCTTTATCGAGAAAGGTGTAGTTTTCAGGATTTCTACTTTTTATAACCTGTTCTTCTTTTTCATCATTCATCTTATTTAAAAAATTAAATTTTTTGAATTAGGCAATCCCAAATAACCAAAGTTCAAATCTGAATTGACTGATAGTCCGGATAATGCTTAATAGAGGACAT
>PBSV01000009.1 GCA_002726435.1 Opitutia bacterium
CGAGATTCCCCGTGGGAATATGGATTGTGCCAACCCGTCAGATCCTTCCCGTTAAAAAGTGATTTCCAGTTAGTTTTTTTCTCTTCTGACAGGACCGAGTTACCAAAAAATAATACAAGGAGTAAAAAACGGCTAAGGTATGGGCTGTGCTTCAAAATTTTCATGCGTTCAGTTTGGATGTTTGGAAAATAAGTAAATTGACGTCGGGCTTATCACGAGTAAAGCCTTTTACCCCTTCGTATACGAATTCAATGAAAGTCTTACTCACCACCACCTCTTTTCAGGACACCCCGGGTCCACATCATGAAATTTTAAAGAAAGCAGGCTTGCAACTGGTTTGTGAACGCGGGCCGTTGCCGGAATCGCGAATGCTGGAGTTGGTCGGTGAAGTGGATGCAATTCTGTGTGGGGACGATGAAATTACCGAGTCGGTGGTAGACAGGGCACTGCCCAAACTCAAGGTGATTTCAAAATACGGCATTGGGCTGGATAAGATCGAGGTCGATTATGTCACTGAAAAAGGAATCCCACTAACTTTTTGCCCGGGGGTGAATCATACCACGGTTGCGGAGCATAGTTTTGCCTTAATGCTGGCTCTTTTTAGAAAACTGGTGCAGGAAGCTAACCATGTTGCTTCCGGAGAATGGATACGCCTGACTGGGAATGAAATTTTTGGTAAAACAATTGCGATCATAGGATTAGGAAGAATAGGTAAGGAAATGGTAATCCGGGCTAATGCCTTTGGGATGCATCCTGTTGGATTCGATCTCTACTGGGACGAAGAATTCGCTCAAACCAATCAGGTGGAGAAATGTAAAAGTATTGATGAAGCAATTCAGCAGGCAGATATAATCAGTTTGCATGTTAATTTATCCCCTCAAACCCGCGATTTAATAAACCGGGATAGTATTTCAAAAATGAAAAAGGGAGTGGTGATCCTCAATTGTGCACGCGGAGAAATCGTAAATGTCAGTGACTTAGTCGAGGCTTTAAATTCCGGGAAAGTCGGAGGGTATGGAGCAGATGTTCTCGATCTTGAGCCACCCCCTTGTGATCATCCCTTGTTGCAAGCACCTAATATCGTAATTACACCACATATTGGTTCCCGTACCTATGAATCGGTGCAGCGGCAGGCAGGGATGGCGGCAAAAAATTTAGTCTTGGCTCTCCGCGGAGAGAAACCACTTGCCCAAGCCAATGACGCACCTGTTTTAGCATCCATGTAATTCTAAAATCGATGAATTCTCAAGCAGACCAATTTTACATTGTACCCGAGACCATACACAACGAACTGGTCCGAAAGGCCTATGAATCGCGTGGATTCAACCAAGAGGAATGCGAAGCTGCGGCTAAATTTTCCGCCTATGCCACGACCCATGGAATCCGTACGCACAATGCACTGAAGGCTCTTCATTTGGATGATCTCTTCGGATCCAAGGCCGGTGGATGTGTCCCCGCTGCCAAGATCATTAAGAAAGAGAGTCGGTTCGCCGCTTCAGAGGTCTGGGATTGTCAATTCAAGCTTGGACAGGCCACTGCTTATGAGGCAATGGAGAGATGCATCGAGTTGGCAGAAAAGTATGGAATCGGTCAGGTTTCGGTGGACCATGCCTTCCACTACCTGTGGGGTGGTGGGTATGTTATGGATGCGGCCAAAAAGGGATATTTTGCATACACTAATTGTACTGCCGCGATTACGGAAGTGGTGCCATTCATGGGTAGCGATCCCACTCTGGGAACCAATCCGCATTCTTGGGGATTTCCTACGATGGATTCAATCGGTTATCCAATTGTGATTGATTGGGCGACATCCGTCATTGCAATGGGGCGGGTTCAACAACTCAAACGCGAGGGCAAAAGCTTGCCCGCGGGGGCCGCGGTGGACCAAAATGGAGAGGAGACCCTTGATCCGAATCAGGTCGCGGCTTTGAAACCTTTTGGTGCCCATAAAGGCTATGGGCTTTCTCTGATAAACGAATTGGTGGCTGCATTTATTGGTGCCTCCAAGCCCACCCTTAGAAGCAGGCACTTAGAAGACGGGGACAAACACACTCCTAATTTTTATTTTCAAGTGATTCATCCCGAGGCCCTGAGTTCGAAGGACTTTGCCTTTGGTCGGAGCCAATCAGAAAATGTGAAGGTTGTCTTAGATGATATTCTTTCCGGTGGAAATGACTCCTGCCTTGTCCCTGGGCAAATGGAAGCGGACTTTGCGAACCGTACTGCAGCTGCTGGAGGGCTTCTTTTTTCGGAAAATGAAATACTCGAGTTCAATCATATTGCGGAACAAATCAATGCTGATCTCTGGGTTATCAGTGACTTTTCCAAAGAACTAAAGTGAGATTTATCTTTTTCAATCCTTGCCATGAGCCTGTCCATACGACCTAAATCAGAATGTAAATTCGACCTTGTTTCACTCGGGGAAATTATGCTTCGACTCGATCCCGGAGAGGGAAGAATTCGTACTGCCAGAGAGTTTAAGGCGTGGGAGGGCGGTGGAGAATACAATGTTGCCCGTGGATTAAAAAGATGCTTTGGAATGGAAACCGCTGTCGTCACTGCTTTCGCAGACAATGAAATTGGCCGTTTAATTGAAGACTTCATCATGCAAGGTGGTGTGGACACATCGTTGATTCAATGGAAACCCTATGACGGATTAGGACGTGAAATAAGAAACGGTTTGAATTTTACCGAGCGTGGGTTTGGCATTCGTGGAGCAGTAGGTGTCCCGGATCGTGGATTGACTGCTTCCTCAAAAATGAAGCCTGGAGAAGTTGACTGGGATGATTTATTCGGAAATCAAGGAGTTCGCTGGTTGCATACGGGTGGAATTTTTGCCGCCCTCTCAGAGTCGACCGCTGAGGTGACCGAAGAAGCTGTTCAAGCGGCTCAGAAATATGGGACCATTGTTTCCTATGACCTGAATTACAGGCCTTCACTTTGGAAATCAATCGGTGGTATCAAAAAAGCCCAGGAAGTAAACCGATCCATTGCCCGGAAGGTCGATGTTATGATTGGCAATGAGGAAGACTTCACCGCTTGCCTCGGATTTGAAGTCGAAGGAGGGGATGAAAATATCTCCACGATTGAGGTCGATAAATTCAAGAATATGATCAGGCAAGTGGTTACTGAATTTTCAAATTTTAAGGCCACCGCCACGACTTTACGAAGTGTCAAAACCGCGACGCTTAATGACTGGGGTGCAATTTGTTGGGAAGGTGGGAATTTTCATGAATCGACCCATCGTCCCGGTCTTGAAATTATGGACCGAGTAGGGGGAGGAGATAGTTTTGCTTCCGGATTAATTTATGGGTTTCTTGTAGGCCATGGGGGTGAAGTTGCGGTGAATTATGGTGCCGCACACGGAGCTCTGGCAATGACTACTCCCGGGGATACTTCGATGGCATCATTGGCTGAAGTTGAAAAGCTTATGAGTGGCGGAGGAGCACGTGTGGTGAGGTGAAAACTTCGAAACCAGAACAATGAATCAATTATTTGACTTATCGGACAAAGTGGTAGTCGTGACCGGGGCGACCGGAATTCTTGCAGGCGGATCCGCGAAATACTTGCAGAAAAATGGTGCCATTGTGGTATACCTGGGAAGAAACAAAGATCGCGTCAATCTCGCCACCGAGGAAGCAAAATCGATTTCAGAGAAATTTATGGGACTGACTTGCGATGTTCTCGATGAGGCTTCTTTGCGAGAAGGATTTGAGAAAGTGATAGAAAAATATGGTCGTGTTGATGCACTGGTCAATGGTGCAGGTGGCAATATGCCAGGAGCAACCATAGGACCTGAAAAAGAAATTTTTGACCTTGACCTTGAGGATTATTCAAAAGTTATGGATTTAAACCTGAAAGGAACAGTGCTTCCAACCCTAGTTTTCTCGCAGGCATTCAAGGAGCAAAAAACAGGTTGTGTGATCAATTTTTCTTCCATGTCTTCGACTCAAGCCCTTACCCGGGTACTTGGTTATTCAAACGCAAAGGCAGCAATTGACAACTTTACCCGTTGGATGGCCACTGAAATGGCAATTAAATATGGCGATGGCGTACGGGTAAATGCGGTGGCACCCGGTTTCTTTATCTCGAAACAGAATCGGGCACTTCTTACCAATGAGGATGGAAGTTTTACGGATCGTGGTCAGCAGGTTATCAATAAGACGCCTTTTCGCCGGTTTGGTAAGCAGGAAGAAGTTTATGGGGCGATTCATTACTTAATTTCAGATGCCTCTTCTTTTGTGACTGGTTCAGTGATGGCTGTCGATGGTGGCTTTTCCTGTTTTTCTGGTGTATAATAAGTTTAGATAATGCTTTCCTTTTGCACCAGTTATTGGTCAAAATTTGGCTAAAAATATTACTACATAATTATTCAAAATGGCTTAAGTATCTACTTTTATTTTAGGTAAAAAAGGGGATTGAAAATTTTGTTTAATTCCAACTTTTCAACTACCAAAACAGACTACATGCTGAGTAAATTAAACTTGAAGGGTGGTTTGTGAATAACTAGGATTGGTAAATGTGGAGTGGCAACAGCTCAATGCAATTTTTGAATCGAGTGCAGAAAGTATTTTACTGTAAAGGATTTAATATTTCGATTCTTTTCACACTTTTGGGATTTTCTCTGGTTGCTAGTTTAGCTCAAGAATCTACCGAGAAAAACACTAGTTCTGATGGTAATCAGACTTTCGTTGCCCGGGAATGGTATTTTCCCGGAACATCGATTTTTTCTCAAAGTCAACTTGCAGAACAGGTCGAGTCTTTCACTAACCAGGAATTGACATTTAACCAACTCGTAGAAGTCACCTCCCGAATTGAACAATTTTACAAAGATCAGGGGGCTCTGGGCCGAGCGACAATTCCGCCGCAAGATGTTACCTCCGGGAGAATACAAGTGGATATTGTAGAAGCACGTCTGGGGGATGTCCGCTATGACACAAGTGGATCAACCTCAGTGAATGAGGAAATTGTCACTGCAATTGTTAAAGATAAGGTGATTGTGGGTGATTTTTACAATGCCAAGTTTTTGGATCGGCGCATTTTAATCGCGGATGACTTGCCGGGAGTCAGTCTGTCCGGGTTTTTACAGGCAAGCAACAAACCAGGTCATGTAGATTTGGTGTTTAAGAGTTCCAAGGAGCCTCCTTACATTGCCGATCTTTCGGTTGACAACGCAAATTCCCGCTCCCTTGGTTCGAAAAGAATCACTTTTAATGGAATGTTGGTCAGTCCTTTCCGAAGGGGGGAAACTATTGCTCTTCAAACCCTGCGCAGTGAAGGGAGTCGGTATGCTCGATTAAGTTATGGATTTCCACTTGGTTCAGGGGGATGGAGAATGAACCTGAATGGGAGCCGGATGAATTATCGCGTAGTTTCGAAAGATTTAGCGAGTCTGAAAATTGCGGGTAAAGTCAACGAGCAGGGCTTTAGTCTTCGTTATCCCATTATTCGAACAAGAGAGGGGAATCTCTACACCACCATTCAATTTGATGATCGGTCCTATGAAACTACCGTAGCAAATGCGGTCCAAAAAGATTATTCGATCAAAAATACGAAAGTTGAATTTTCGAGTAGTTTTTTTGACAGTTTTGTCGGCGGTGGAGCCAACAGTGGAAGCTTTTCCTTCACCCATGGAAATGTATCCGGTTTCAATGTCAGCGACGCTTCTCATACAATCATTAATTACGCATTGAGTAGACAACAGGCACTCACCGAGAAACTAAGTTTATATACTTCATTTCAAGGGCAATATGGGTTGGATATTCCAACCGGTAATCCTCAGCAAATCAATATTCCAATTGCTAATCCTCAGCAAATCGCTGAAAGCGAACAGTCTTATTTGGACAGTGCTGAAAATTTCAGCCTCGGTGGTTTGGGTGGTATTCGTGCATATCCTTCCGGAGAAGCTTCGGGCCCACAGGGGCAAAAATTAAATGTGGAACTTCGTTACCTTGCGAATAAGAATTTAATCCTCAAACCCTTTTATGATTGGGGGATGGTCGAAAAAAGAGACCCGTCCTCTTTGGGTCCAAGTGGGTATGAGATTTCGGGAGCTGGTCTTAATGCATCATGGACGGCTCCACTGGGATTTAGCGTACAGGCGACCTATGCCAGAAGGATCGGGCAAAATCCGAATCCGCAGCCCACGGGCATGGATCAAGATGGCAGTTTAAAAGAAAATCGGGTATGGATTGTACTTGCCCGAAGCTTTTGAATTTGTGTTAATCAATCTTCTCCCTTTAAAGAGTCTACGCGCGCGTGCCCATTTTTTTATCATTTCGTCCTTTGTCCGGATGCCGAAANCAACATTCGGAATCCCGTTTGTTTTCAAACGGGAAANCAGTTAAGTTTTTTGTTCTCAGTCTACTTACTTTGGNCAGTGTGCAGGTCAATATTGCTTGGTCCCAATCAATCCCTCCAAACACNCTTCCTACTGGTGGCTTTATAAACTCGGGCAACGCCAACATNGGATCGATTGGTCCCGATATGTTGATCCAGCAAAGTTCACAACGGGCTGTGATTGATTGGCAATCCTTTGACCTCGGTTCTTCCGCCTCAGTTCATTTTGCACAGCCCAACTCCTCGTCCGCAACCCTTAATCGTGTAGTGGGAAGCAATCCAAGCCAAATCCTTGGTCGAATCACTGCTCCCGGTCAGGTCTTCATTAGCAACGGGAACGGTCTGTTCTTTGGTCGTACCTCTTCGGTGGATGTTGGCAGCTTAGTCGCCACTACCATGGACCTATCGATTGAAGATTTCATGGCGGGTCAATTACGCTTTCTTCAAGGAGAGAATTATTCTGGGAAAGTAATTAACGAAGGTGAGTTACGCGCAAAACTGGAAGGATTCATTGCTTTGCTTGCCCCGGAAGTCAGAAATGAGGGACTGGTTTTTGCCCAAAAGGGAACAGTGGCCATGGCTTCAGGGGATTTAATCGAATTACAACTCGATCCCAATCAAAGATTATCCGGACTACGGGTTGAATCCGGTGCATGGGATGCTCTGGTGGAAAATAGTCATGTGATAGAAGCCGAAGAGGGACTGGTTATTTTATCCGCTCAGGCATTGGGTTCCCTTCGTGGAGGACTTGTCCGAAACACGGGAAAAATAAAAGCCACCGGTATTCGCCGGGTAGGCGGTCGAATTCTTTTTACCGCCGGAGAAAACGGATCAATAGAACAAGGCGGTTTGCTTGAAGTTTCCTCGAAAAATGGAAAGGGTGGAATGGTTACCCTGGAAGCGGACGAAATTATTTTGAAGGAGAATTCCATCATTGACGCGACTGGTACGATTGGAGGTGGTCAGGTTTTAATCGGAGGTGATTGGCAGGGTGGGGCAAGTGATGAACTTCGGGTATTTGAAAATCCTGATGCTTTGCTCGAGGCAACAAAAGTAACGATGGAATCCGGTGCCAAAATTAATGCCAGTTCAACAGACTCGGGTGAGGGAGGAACAGTTGTATTATGGTCAGATATTCTTAAGCCCAATTCTTTCACTACTGTGGTCGGAGAAATTTACGCAGAGGGTGGAAAGTATGGAGGGAATGGGGGAATGGTGGAAACCTCTGGTCGTAACCTTGCAATCAATCACGCTCGAGTTTCTACACTTGCTTCATTTGGCGAGACTGGAACTTGGTTGCTGGATCCCGGTCATATAACAATTACAAACTCAGGAACTACTGATTCAGATGCGTTGCCAAGTTTTCCTGTGGGAAGCGATACTTTAATTCACCCTACTTCCATTGTAACTGCTCTGTCTTCCAGCAATGTTTCAATTCAAACCGGTTCTGGTGATTACGACCTTACAGTCAGTTCGGCGATTTCAAGTTCCGCGGCAAATGACTTGACCCTTACAGCTGGTCGGAATGTTGTGATCAATGCAGCGGTGGATGTTGGATCTGGCACCCTGACGATAGATGCCGACAACGACTTGACGGTGGGGGCGAATTTGACCACTTCCAATTCGGGGAACAGTGCAATTGTACTGACCGCGGGAAAAAATGACGCCGCTGGAACCTCTTCCGGTGGAGATGTTATCATCAGCGGTTCCCCAAGTATNACCACTGGAGGAAGTGGACGAGTCACTTTTTTCACCGGTGGCGTATCCGGGTCGACTGGATTGACCAATTTAATCGGTTCNGGNACGGGAAGATTTNGATACAACAGTGATGAAAGTGCCACAAATTATACAACTTCTNTATCCACTGGAAAATATGCGNTTTATCGTGAGCAGCCCACGCTTGTTTTATCCACCGCTANAATAAATTATGGGGATTACTNCAGTGGNGGCACCCTGCCAACCCTATCGGTAACCAGCGGAGCTNAAAATGGTGATGATGTTGACAATTCAAATTATTCGATTACCNGTGCTGCTTACACCACCAACTCATCCGGTCAGTACCTCAATGTGAAGGCNCCAATACAAACNTACGAGGGATCAAATAACAAGACCGGNTCGATTTATTCAGTGNCCACTAATTTGCATGGTCTTGGNTACAGCATCTCGGANGGTGGGGTACAGGTNAATCCAAAGACCGTTAACTTGGTGGCAAGCGAAGAGTACGACGGCAATNAATTTCTNGATAGTTCNTANGATGATTCTGATGCTTCGACCTCTTACAATGATNCNGGGAATTCAGACGAAGTCACAATATCGGGACTTATTGGCAATGAAGCCCTNCGCTATTCTTCAGCAAAAACNTATAANTATCATGTCGCTTCNTCCGATTCAAATCGATANGTCAAATCAATTACTCTTCATGATGCATCTGATTCNGTGGGGATTGCCACGAACTATCAATTGCCNNCCTATGTNCGTTCCAGCGGAGTGAATGAAGTTACCATTACTGCAAAACCCCTTACCTTGTCATTGGATGGCAGTACNACCACAAGCAAATCATACGATGGAACTACTGACCGGTCAGCCTCTTTTTCCCCGGTGTGGAATTTTGGCGGTTCACTTGTGGATGGGGATGCTAGCGCAAATATTAGTTATTCCAGTGCTTTTTACAGTTCTGCGGATGCGGGTTCCGGGAAAACCCTTACAATATCCGGATTAACGATAAATTCATTTACGGAAACTGCAGACGCCACGGATCAAAGCCCCAATTCCTACATCACCGATTATGCCATTTCAATCAATGGTTCAGCTGCGACCACATTGGTCACTAGTTCCGTCACCATCAACAAGGCTGCATTATCGATCACTGCCAATGATTCATTTAAATTCGTCGGGCAGAGCGACCCTTCCGGATACGCTGGTGTTTCCTACACTGGTTTCGTAAATAATGAAACCGCTTCCGTACTTACTGGTTCCCCTAGTTATACTAGAAGTGCGGGAGAAACTGCTAATGATTACACATTGACGCCTGATATTAGCGGAATTTCTTCCACCAACTACAATTTAAGTGCTGCCAATGGAACCTTCACCATAGTTCCTCAAAATGAATTACTGGTAACCATGGGGGATGGATCCTCGAGCGTGCATAGTTCGACATACGGATCTGCTTCGACTTACAGCATCCACTCCGTTTCTTATCTTGATTCGGGAGGATCCACACAGACAATAAGTTCCGGTTCCGGTGCTTCCACTTACACTCCAATTGCAGACTCCAACAATCAAGTGACGGTTCGAGACGGAAGTTCAAATGATATTGTTTTCACGATTTCTCCTTCGTCTGCTTCCAATTCGACAGCAAATTCCCTAAAAGTTGGTTCCTACTTGTTGGGTCCAACATCAGTAACCAATAATGGCAGTATTTTTAGTGATACGATCAAGGTTGTGGGCTCGCACACGGTTACTCCCTTGTCTTTGACTCCCACAGTTTCCGGTGGAAAAACCAAGACTTATGATGGTGATCCCGAGATGAAAAGCCTGACGATTGGATTAACCGGTTTGAAGACTGGAGATTTAGTTAATGTTGCAGCGGTTGGCACTTATCGTGATGGAAGTGTTAATAATTCGCCTGACAAGAATGTTGAAATGAGTGGATCTTCCGTGGCGGATAAAGCATTCAAGGTTGAAAATATTTCAATCAGTGATGGTGGTTCCAACAATGACCACGCCAATTATGTTTTATCCGACTATTCGATCACCGGTACGGACGGAAGGATCAACCAGAAACCGATCACTTATCTTTCCGCTCAAAAAGTATACGATTCAACCAACAATCTACGGCCCACTGTTGCAGGTATCACC
>PBSV01000010.1 GCA_002726435.1 Opitutia bacterium
AGCACTCTAAGTCTGAAACCGTATCGTCGCTTGATTTCTTCGACTATTAGGTTTGCATTCTTTGCTTTCCTCAACGCTTCAGTTCCAACGGCAATAAGTTTCTTGGCTTCCTGTTCTTCAATAATTGGAATGAACAGAGAAATCGAATGAATTATTTTGGCGATCGATTCTGAGGAGAGAAAGAAATCATTATGTTTAATTAATCCGGAAGAGATTCTGCAAGAAATGCTTCTTTCGAAGCAGGGGATAATTTTTTTTTCTGAATTTCTATAAGCAATAAATAATTTTATAGTATTTGAGCCTATGTCTAAAACGGCAACTTTTCCACTATTCACTTTGAAAATGAGTAGTCTTGAGGCGCCACCACTAGGGTGAACTCACCTTTTGGGCTTTCTGAATGGTATTTATTTTCAACTTCTTCAATTGTGCCGCTATGAATTGTTTCGTACAATTTAGTGATTTCCCGTGCCATACAAACATATCGATTTGTTCCCAGTGTCTCTCGGATTAATCGTAATGTCCTGGCAACTTTGTAGCGGGATTCATAAAATATTATCGAACCGGGAAAATCCTTCCATTGTTCTAAGATTTTTATCACTCCGTTGTCTTTTTTTGGGAAAAAACCGAGGTATAAAAATTGATGAGTGGGTAATCCGGAAGCTGCAAGAGCGGTGATTGCGGCGTTTGGTCCTGGTATTGGAATTACACGAATTGAACGAAGGTGGCATTCTCGAATAAGTCGAAATCCTGGGTCACTTATTCCAGGATAGCCAGCGTCTGAAAGAAGTGCGAGTTGCTTTCCTTGCAAAAGCTTTTCCGCCAACAGGGGGGTCTGTTTTTTTTCATTTTCTTCCCTGTAGGAAATCAACGATTGATTGATACCCAGATGAGCAAGGAGTTTCGCTGTGACACGAGTGTCTTCACAAGCAATTAGATCGCAATCCGAAAGAATCTTTTTACTTCGTAATGATAAATCCTCTAGGTTCCCAATTGGTGAAGCAACCAGGTATAGAACGCCCGGTTTTTCACTCTCTTCTTTCAATCTTAAGAAATCTTTGTTGTTAGCGCATGCCGCTGCCACCCCTATCAAAACCTCCCGGAAGGCTGTACTCCCAGCTTGCTGGCCTTCCCTGTGGCATGCGGGAGTCATCGGGCGATGCGGTGAAGCAACCGGACAGCAATAATAGGGTATAAAGGATAAATGCAAACTTGGCTAAAAGATTAAGATTCATTGATTTTGATAATGGGTTTTACAAAGTCTCTTCCTCATCGGGTACAACATGAACATTGTCACCAGGGCGGAGTTTATTGGGGGTGCCGAAATGGGGGAGAATGTATGCCAGAAGAAAACCATTTTTTGCACTTTGAACTCGAATTCTGGCTGCTTGTCTTTGGTCTTTCCAGATAGTAAATACATTTCCTTGGGCAACTCCGCGCTCCGCTCCCAAAGGTAATAAAATCATTCCGGTGCTACTGTCTATTCTAGCAATTGTGGATGGCGCCCCAATGTCAGATATTTCTGAAGTTTGATTCGCTGCAATTAATTCAGCTTGCGACAAGACAGGTGGAGCGTCGCTTTTGACAATGAATGGATTCTCAACTTCACCTCCAGCAGCATCCGGAACTTCACCACCAGACTGTTTGGCCATAAACTCCTCGGTAGCTTCTTCACGGCCTCGTTGGTACTCTTTAACTAATTTAGAATTTGCTTGGCTGAGGTCGCGCTTATGATCCTCGGTCATTTCCTCAATGGTAACATTGAATTTCTTTTGGTTATTTTGGATGTCTTGTTGAGTTTTGGCTACTTGTTCTTCAAGGTCGGAAATTTTAAGCGTGGCTCCGTCTTTGTAGGCGAGTGCTTCTTTTTTTTCTAATTCCAAGTCTGCTTCTACTCCTTTGAGTTTTACTGTAAGATCGCTCACCTGGTCTTCAAAATCCTTTCTTGTTTCTTGTTCCCTGGAAAATAAATTCTGGAATTCTCTCAATTCTTTGTCGCGATCGATGAGCTTGCTTCTTAAACTGCCAATTTCTGAAAATTTGTCTTGGCGATCTTTATAAAACATACCTATGACTGTGCGCAGTCTGTTTTGTCTGGAAACTCCCTTGGTGACTGTGCCATCCTCATTCTTGACATCTTCCTTGGGGAATTCAGTTAAATTTAAAAAAGGGTCTTTGAGCCCGGCAGGAGATTCCAGTTCAACGCCACTACTGTTTTTCCACATTTGGGATTCAGAGTCCCAGTAAAGTGAACCCGCACCAAATTCTTTAGTCAGTAGATCCAAGTTCTCCCTGTATTCTTTATCTCGGAGAAGAGCATCTTCAGAAACCCTCAAAGACTCAAGTGCAATTTCAAGTAGGTTTTCATCATCCATACCTATTTGCTCGTTCGCCTCAAAAACATCGTTGAATACACTTTTTTTATTTGAGACATCTTTCCATTGTGCTTCTTTCTCAGATTGGAGAATACCGTACGCATTATCGACCGTTTCGTCTAAAAATGACTCAGTCTGTAATTGCGAGGTGTTCCATTTAAACCAAAGCAGTGCACAAAGACCGGCGAGTGAGAAAGTGCTGAGTAAACGGATTAGTACGGAGAGGGCTTTCATAGGCAATTGTAGTTAGTTCAATTATTGTTAGACAAACTCAGGAAACGCAATCCCATTTATAAGGATGAATGAAGCAAGTTAAGAACTCATTTAAATGCTCGAAATTGATACAACTGGGCTCGGTTGATTCCATGACTGGAAATTATTTCCAATTCAAGATGATTAGTACGAACCGGTTCAAATTTATGAATTTGAAACCCCTTTGAATTGTTGCGGATTTCAAGAATCTTTTTTGAATGTCCAAATTTGTTTTGAAAATATAAATTGTAATCTTTGACAAGAGAAGAAATAATTTTGTTTTCGAAAACTTTCGGTCTTCGAGGGAAGAGAAATTCAGAAGACGAATCAAAAATAATTTCTACTGATGAAATTAATATTTGTTTTTTCCACTGGAAATCGAGGTATTCCGGGTATTTGAAATCTGTGGATTGAGAAACCCATAGGTTAGGTAAATTTGTTGGTCGGTTGTTTGAAAGCATTACATTTTCTGAAAGGTAAGGGCTTTGAGATGGGAATACTTTAATTAAAGGAGCATTCGGTGGTTCTGGACAGCACGATACAACAGGAACAAATTCTGAATATGGGTTTTTTGCTGCTTGATCAGCGTTAGTTTTTGAACGATGGAAAAGAATTCCTGGCGGAGCATCCTTTTGAGTATGGAGTCGTATGGGTTCACTTGACTTGAGTTCAAGGAAATGCCAACCGTGTGATTTAATAGTTGAATTAACTTCTATCTCAACCCATTTACCATGGTTTTTTGAAACTCGAACACTTCCGCTGCCTATACAAACTCCCGGTAAAGCATGATTATGAGAAGATCCTTCGAGCAGGCGCCATTCAAGAGTAATCTCATGCCGGGTTTCTAAGAACAGTTGAATGCGTTGTATTGTTTTTGTGCAAAGTGGGAATTGAATCATACCTCGCGAGAATAATAAGGGCTTTCCTGTAGAATATTTCGAGGGTAGAAAAGATTTTAAATTTGAAGAAGGGGATATTTTTGCATCAAGTACGAGATTTTCCTCGTCGGAAAATAGATCAAGGCTAATTTGGTGATTTCTTCGATAAAGTGATTTTTGAAGTTTTTTGATCAAAGATTTGTTTCTTAATATCCCGAGAGACTTACTTTCGGATGCGAGTGCTGCAGCTAGACCCGCAGCTTCTCCCATCTGTGCAGAAGTAGGGGGATGATTGAGTGAAGAAGAAGCGTGACTTGTTGCGGAAGAATATTCCCCAGTCCAAAGAAGATTATGGATGGTCTTAGAGTGAAGGCATCGAAAAGGGATTTCAAAAGGCTGGTGCAAAAATACTTTTCCGTGACTTGAGAACAAAAGCCCATTTTCTGTATCAAGGGGTGCTCTGCCCAGTGCCACGGAGTCTGAGAATCTTTTACCTTCGATTATATCTTTTGGTTTAAGAATGTAATCTCCAGTACCACGAAAACCATCACGCACGAAAGTAAAAGGTGAAATATTTTCAATCATCATTGGCTTGAAAGAGTCTTTCATAGGAGAATGATTCTTGATGTAATCCCAAGTGGCCCAAGCTATTTCCTCAGAGGAAATGTTTGATTTTAGCCCTGGACCTAGCCATTCTAGATTATGATCACCAACTGGATTTTTTGAAAGTGATTCCATTAGGTCGAGTTTTGCCGACATGATATTTTCAAGCCATTTGATTCTTACCCAACTTGGACATTCAAAGGGAATTGATTGCTCTGCTCTGGCAATTGTAATCGTTGTTGCAATTCGAGCCCTTGATTGAAAATCATTTTTTGAAAAAATGTTTTTTTCCATCTGATCGATTCCTGTTTCTCCCTCTGCTCCAGCCATTTGGGATATAAATCCACCTCCGCTACAGTCTATGAAATAATTTCCTTTAAAATGTTTTCGGTTTGAATTAACAGAAGAAATCGAGACCACTGCTGCGATACGATTGTTGGATTTTTCAAGATCAACTTCAAATACCTTTTGATTTAAGAATATTTCAAGTCTTGGTTCCTTGATCAAAAAATTTCTCAACACGCGCCCTTGTCCTAGATAATTCCCTTCGCGATTTTCTAAGGCTAGCAGCAGCAAGATTTCATCCAAAAGCCCAGATTCTCTTGAATAAGGAAAATTGGGAGGATTTATATCTTCAAAGGGAAACCTGCATTCTGAACCAATTCTTCCACCCAAAGAGTTTCTTTGTTCGATTAAAGCAACGCTAGCACCCTGCCTGGCAGCAGCAACAGCGGCACAAATGCCAGATATACCTGCACCAATCACAATTACTTGTTTTCTTTCAGATGAAATTTTCAATTCTGTCTTGTTAAAATTCTTTGCACTTAATTTCAAACAAACTCGTTGATAAGTGTATCCATTCTAATGAAATGCATTAAGTAATATTAATAGTATTACTTTAGTTTTTTTAATATTGTAGAAAGTCCTGTATTTGGATACGGTAGAGAAAGTGCTCGTTTCTTACACATTGCAACAAATGTTTAGTTCTAATGTTTGTGAACTTTCGTTGTATTTTTTGAATACATTTTGGTCTATTCAATTCCTACGATAAATGCGAAATTTTTTTCCAAAGTGGGCAAATTTAGTTCCAATAAAGATTATTATCGGACTCGGATTGATTGGTGGTACTGTGACTGCGGGGATTACTTATTACGCAACCCCTAAGTACACGCGAGTTGGCTATCAACCAGCACAACCAGTTCCTTTTGATCACAGTTTCCACTCTGGTCACCTTGGGCTTGACTGCCGTTATTGTCATCACGGGGTTGATAAATCATCCCACTCAAACATTCCATCTGCCAATATCTGTATGTCTTGTCATAATAACATCAAAGCTAATTCCCCACTTCTTGAAGTCGTTCGGGATTCTTATTATGGAGAAGATGAAGACAAAGACGGCAGATTGTCGGAGGGAGAGGATGCTAATGATGATGGTCAGTTAACGGCTGGTCCTTCGATTCCATGGGTGAGGATTCATAAAGTTCCTGACTATGTTTACTTCAATCACGCTATTCATGTCAATAGGGGCATTAGTTGCGTAGAATGTCATGGTCGAGTCGACCAAATGAAGGTTGTTCATCATGCGAAACACCTCAGCATGTCCTTCTGCCTAGAATGTCACCGCAATCCCGAAGAATCCCTCAGGCCTATGTCTGAAGTGACCAACCTTGCCTGGAAGCCTCCCGCATCCTCCAATGATGATCTTGATCTCGCTCAAATTCATGCTGGTCTTAATATCAAAGAGAGTTGGGGTGTTAATCCACCACTTAGCTGTACTGGTTGTCACCGATGATCAAACAAAACGAAAACGAGCCTCTTGAGAATGGCAAGCACTATTGGAAGAGCCTGGACAGTTTAGCTGACACACCGGAGTTTCGTTCGTGGGTCGAAAACGAATTTCCGGAGGGTGCCAGCATGATGGATGGAGTGCAACGTCGTGGATTCATGAAGGTTATGGCTGCTTCCTTCGGTCTGGCTGGTATTGGTATGACAGGTTGCAGGCGTCCCGAGCATACTATTTTACCATACGGCAAAAGCCCGGAAGAGTTGATACCTGGTGTTCCTAGTTTCTATTCTACCTCCATGCCGACTGTTAAAGGATTTAATCCTCTAATTGTAGAGTCTCATGAAGGAAGACCAACCAAAGTCGAAGGGAATCCCTCCTACCTTCCATTTGGGGGTGGTACCGACATATACGCACAAGCTTCTGTACTGGAAATCTATGACCCAGACCGCTCACGGGGCTCATTTAAAAAAGAAGTTCTTCAAAACGCAGGTTCTTCCTCCACCAGATGGAGGAAAGTTCCGACTTCTGATTCTTTGTCCGAGCTAATCGGCTGGGCCAAAGACAAGAAATTAGCCATTGTTTCTGATTCATCTTTTTCTTTAGCTCGTAAAAACCTTAAGAAACTACTCGCTGAAAAAAATGTAAAATGGTTTGAATATGAACCGATCGACATGAAAAAGCCGGAAAGAGACTTGGGTTCAGCGTTCGGCTTGAATCATGCTATAAGATCAATTCCTAATTTCAAGCGTCACCAACGAGTACTGTCTCTGGATTGTGACTTTCTTGGCAACAGAGAAGCTTACAATCAAGCAAATTCCCGCTCTTTTATGGCAGGCAGGCAGATCAGGCCGAACAAGCCAGATGATGCCAAAACCATGAACCGATTGTATTCAGTTGAATCGGACCTCACTATAACCGGGGGAGTTGCGGATCACAGACTTAGGCTTGAGAGTTCAAAATTTCCTTCTTTTACTAGGGTTTTTTTAGCCAGTATTCTTACAAAATTAAAAAGCGAAGACAAAAAGTTAATTGCTCATCTGAACAAGGACGAGAAGCAATTTTCGGAACATGCCAAGTGGATTTCCGAATGTGCAACCGATATTTGTGACAATTCATCATCATCTCTTGTCTTGGCCGGAAACCATCTTCCGGAGGATGTTCATGTTGCCGTATATGCAATCAATGATGCACTTGGAGTTATAGGTAAAAACATCAAATATCAATCAGTTGAGTTTGATGTTTCCGAACCTATTATGGATTTAGAAAAATCAATCCTTAGCCAAGAAACAGATTCCCTGCTTATTTTGGGGGGTAATCCTGTTTTTCATACCCAGTCCTTTATTAATTGGGATGATATTTCCAACAAATTAGAGAATTCAGCCCGTATTGGCTTTTCAATCGATGAGTCTTCACAGATTTGCGACCTGCACATCGGTCAATCGCACTACCTAGAATCTTGGGACATTGGCTTAACTTGGGACAATGAATCAGTGGTCCCTGTACAGCCACTTATCTCTCCCCTTTTCGACACAAAGTCTGATATTGATTGTTTATTAGGCATTCTTGAAGACCCAAGAGATTCCTACGAATTCGTTCAATCAATTTTCGATGATGATGTTAATACAGGAAATAAAAAATGCTCGTTTGAAGATTTTCTCAGACTCGGTTTGCACCCTATCAATTCTTCGCCAAGATTTGAGCATGACCTTATTTCGATTAAGCCAAGGAATGTTCTGGTTAAAAATTCCCCTTCTTTTGTAAAACTTAATTCTGAAAATCTCGAAGTTTTGTTAGTCCCTGATTTCCACTCTTGGGATGGAAGATATGTTAACAACGGGTGGATGCAAGAATGTCCAGATCCAATTACCAAACTGACCTGGGACAATGCTCTATTAATTAGTCCGGTTTTTGCGAAAGAGTTAGAAGCTAAATATCCTGATCTAGGCCTTTTACCAAAGGCGACGATGCTTAACAAAAGTGGCGAAATAGCTCCCGATAACGCCTATTTTAAAGACGGAAAACAGAAAGCTCCTATTGTTGAACTGAGCTTTGACGGTTCCTCACTAAAGGGACCTTTGTATCTCCAACCCGGGTTAGCCGATTATACTGTAGTCGCCTCCATTGGAATGGGGAGACAAAAGACTGGTAGAGTGGGAACTGGGTGTGGTTATGATTCCTCGGAGTTCCTTAATCTCAATAAAGACAGGGTGTTAACTTCGATTAGTTGCAAGCCCACCGGTGAATTTCAAATCTTGGCTAATGTTCAGGAGCACTGGTCAATGGAAGGTCGTGCAATTGTTCGCGAAACAAATGCCTCCAAGTACTACAAAAACAACTCTTTTGCATCAAAAATGGGAGCTGAATCACACTCACCTACAATTTGGGGCAAAGACCAAGACAAGGATGTTGGGTTCAAGGCTCAAAAAACTCCACGTGGAAATTCTTCTTATGAACATCCTGATCATAATTACGAAAAATCTGAAAAGCATGGAATTCATCAGTGGGGTATGGCAATTGATTTGAATCAATGCACGGGTTGTAGNGCTTGTGTGGTAGCTTGCCAAAGTGAGAACAATATTCCAGTGGTCGGGAAAGATCAAGTGTTGAGAGGGCGTGAAATGCATTGGATAAGGCTTGATCGATATTACAGCTCCCAACCAAGAGAGGGTGCTGAAATTCCATCAGATGTTCAGGTTTCATTTCAAGGAGTTTCGTGCATGCATTGTGAGACTGCTCCTTGCGAAAGCGTATGCCCTGTTAATGCGACTGTGCATGATGAGGAAGGCTTAAATGCAATGGCTTACAATCGTTGTGTAGGAACTCGCTACTGTGCAAACAATTGTCCCTACAAGGTCAGAAGATTTAACTTTTTTGATTGGAATAAAAGAAATACAAACGAGCTCTACAAGGGACCATTGGGAGAAAAGAACGATCCACTTCCCTCGATGGGTAAAAATCCTGATGTCACTATTCGGATGAGAGGAGTTATGGAAAAGTGCACATATTGTGTGCAGAGAATCCAAGAAGCAAAAATTAAAGTAAAAGTAGCTGCACAAAGAAATGCGTTGCACCAGTCGGGTAAAGACGGTTCGGAACTCTCCCTTGAAAAAGACGACTTGAAGGTGAGCGATGGAACAATCAAAACTGCCTGTCAGCAAGTATGCCCCTCTGATGGAGTTGCATTTGGAGATTTGTCTGACCCGAACAGTCGGGTGAGTATTTTGAAAAGTGATCCTCGGAATTATTCCGTTCTTGGGTATCTAAATACTAGGCCAAGAACAACCTTTTTAGCGAAGGTTCGAAATCCAAATTCTAAGATGCCAGACTACTTTTCTTACCCCCATGCTACTCGTGAATACAAGGACAAGTCTCATCCCGTGCATCACGGTGAGGGGCAAGAAAAAAGCAAAGTTCATTGATCATGGCATCTTCTCCCAAAACCAAGGAAGTCGAATTTCAGCATGAGATAATGCGAAAGGTCAAGCCGGCACCTTGGCATGATGATCCTCTAGTTCTTAATAAAAGAAGTTTCCATTGGGTTACGGAGAAAATATGTGGCATTGTTGAGGGCAAGACTCCCAAATGGTGGTGGTGGTGTTTCATTATAGCAATGTTTGTGGCTAGTTTTACAGGAATGGGTCTGGTTTATTTAGTCTCCACGGGCGTAGGAGTTTGGGGTAATAACAATCCTGTCAATTGGGGATGGGCTATCGTAAATTTTGTTTTCTGGATTGGGATTGGCCATGCCGGGACTCTGATTTCTGCTGTTCTTTGCCTGCTAAAACAAAAATGGAGAACTTCAATCAATCGTGCATCCGAGGCGATGACAGTATTTGCCGTTTTGTGTGCCGGTATTTTCCCTCTGTTTCATGTCGGAAGGGTATGGTTTGCTTGGTGGTTATTTCCTCTACCTAATGCAAATGCGATTTGGCCGCAGTTTAGAAGTCCTCTAGAATGGGATGTTTTTGCGGTTTCCACCTATGCAACGGTCTCAATTTTATTTTGGTATATGGGAATGATTCCTGATCTCGCAGTCATCAGAGACCGTGCTACGCAAACTTGGCGAAAAGTTTTTTATGGAATTTTCTCGATGGGTTGGAGAAATGCCAACAACCACTGGAGAAACTTTGAAATGGCATATCTTCTCTTGGCAGGTCTTTCGACTCCTTTAGTACTTTCGGTGCATACTATTGTGTCTTTCGACTTTGCGGTCGCTAACTTACCCGGTTGGCACACCACAATATTCCCACCGTACTTTGTTGCGGGTGCCATATTTTCTGGTTTTGGAATGGTTCTCACCTTGCTTTTACCTTTGCGTGCAGTTTTCGGTCTTCGCGACCTAATTACGCAAAATCACATCGATAATATGTGTAAAATCATTATAGCGACTGGTAGTATGGTAGGCTATGCGTATTCAATGGAGTTTTTCATTGCATGGTATGGAGCAAACTCATACGAAGGTTTCGCATTTGTAAATCGAGCATTTGGAAACTACTGGTGGGCATATTGGATCATGGTTTCTTGCAATGTGATTTGCCCACAACTTTTTTGGTTTAAAAGTATTCGCGAAAATACCCCACTTGTTTGGATCATTTCTATTTTCGTTAACATTGGGATGTGGTTTGAGCGTTTCGTGATTGCAAATACTACACTTTCCCGTGACTTCCTTCCTTCGAGTTGGGGCTATTATTCACCCACAATTGTTGATATATTTACATTTGTCGGGACTTTTGGTTTCTTTTCTGTTTTATTTTTACTCTTTCTTCGTTTTTTACCATTAATGCCAATGGCTGAAGTCAAAATGGTTATGCCCGAAGCCGATCCACACTATGGAAAACATTGATTTTCAATGAGTAAAGCGATTGATATTAAATATGGTGCTTCTGCGACTTTTAACTCTGCTCGTCATGTATATGAGGCCGCTGGCAAGGTAAGGGAAGAAGGTTATTCAGTATGGGAATGCTACACACCCATGCCCGTTCACGGACTTGATGCTCAAATGGGCGTTGGTCGCTCAAAAGTTCCCATATTCACTTTATTTGGAGGTATTACAGGATTTTTTACTGGAATGATGATTGTCTGGTATATGAATGCTTACGATTACCCCCTTATTGTTGGTGGTAAGCCTTATTTCAGTCCCATCTATCCATTTCCAGTATTTTACGAGCTCACCATTTTATTTGCTGCTTTCGGAACTCTTTTTGGAATGTTTTTTCTTAATCGGCTTCCCCGTCACAACCATCCAGTGTTTGAACATCCTAATTTTGGAAGAACGGGTGATGATCGGTTCATGATCGTCATCGAGGTTGAGGATCCAAATTTTGATGATGAAAAAACACTTTCTTTTTTGAAAGATTTGGGTGGTAAATCAGTTGGTTTTATAAAGGAGCGAGTCAAATAGGCCATGAGGTATTTTCTATCCATTTACATAATTGTTTTGATTCTCGGGGTTTCAATTTTAGGTTTTCGAGGAGACTTCACAGAAAACACACCGATTGAAGTTTTTCCAGACATGGACCGACAGGCGAAATTCAAGTCTCAGACCAAGAATACTTTTTTTGGA
>PBSV01000011.1 GCA_002726435.1 Opitutia bacterium
AGCGGCACCATATTGAATGATTGGTTTGTTTGCGGTCGATGTCTTAAACCAAAGAGAAAGGGTTCTACGATTAGACCCGGTAATTCCCTTATAGCCACTTGTGTATCCATAATCATCGGTTCCGTCGAGGGAAAGGGCATTGTCGAATTTTCCAGCGACCCAGTTACTGGAACCATCAGCGAAAGCAAGGTCCCCGCCATGAGCACTCGAGCCGCTACCTGAGGAATCCGCAAATGTGGAAGCACTAGTTTCGTCCATCTTCCACCAGGAATCGAGGTTATTTTGTAAAGTCACCGCAAGCTCGGCTTTGGAGGTGTCGCTCACCGAGTAAGTGACCGGCAAATTGGAACTAGCAGAAGCGTTTAAATCAATAATCTGATTGATTGCGGCACTGGAGAAATTCTGCCCCCATGTAATCGATTGAGGAGTCTTGTCGGTAATGACCAACTGTCCGTCGATATAAGTAAATACATATTTATCCGAGACCGCACCTCCAGGCCGTACATAAAAGGTTCCTCCCGAGCTTGAATCAGCAGCATCTGAGGTTACTGTTACCTGGGTCGATAATACAGCACCAGCAGTGTCTCCGTTCCTCAATCCAGTAGTCACTTGAGTAAATGCCGGAAGACTATCTCCAACATTTATACTAAAGTCGTCTCCAGTTGAAACCAGGGGAGCCTTGGATACGGTAAATGACTTGGTAATTGGTGTAGCCCCAAACATATTACTGGTTCCGGGAGCATAAGCGGTAAAAGTGACATTACCGGCTTTTTTGATCGAAGCTCGATTACCGGTGCGGACAGTCACAAAATCACCATTACCTGAGCCGTACAAGTTGGCCACATCCGCCCCGCTCAACTCACGATCGTAGTAGCGTAGATCATCGAGCATTCCCTTAAACCGCCCCCCGCCGCCTGGATACTTGCCCAGAAAGAGATTGCGGTCACCGTCTTCGATTTTCGGCATGACACCTTGGTTGATAAATGTGCCATCCGCATACATTTTCCAACTTTGACTCGCCACCGAAGCCTGAGCGTTAAAGGTAGACACGACATGAACCCAGTTCAAATTACTCCATCCACTGGTGACATTGACCCAGCGAGTTTGGCTATACCCACGGGCACTCAATCGAGTATTGTTACCACCCGACAAAAAGAGTTCATGACCTGGGCTTGTGGTACCAGCGTTTTTGTTGCGCAAGATAATCATTGTCCCGTCGTTGTTCACTCTCTTAATCCATACTGAGATTGAGAAAATGCCATCAAAACCACTGTTAGAATTGGCACCAAAATCGACATAACTAGCTCCGTTGCTTGTTCCGTCGAAATTTAGGGCGTTGCCGAATTTACCAGGCATTACCGTCACACCGTTTCCTTTAGTTCCATTCAATCCGCCGATTTTTGCATTCACGGGATTACCCGATCCATTTTGGTCATCGTCGAAATTCCAATACCATACCAATCCATTTTCAAGCGTGTGCTGGGTTTTAAGAGTTCCGTTTATTTCCACCACCGACTCGTCACTCGAGGTGTAGGTGATGCCACCGGCGTTGGGCGAGGCTGCAGTGAGAGTGAAATTGGCATCGCCATAGGTGAGGCCTGAAATGGTTTGATCCCAGGTCATGGTACGGTTTCCTTTTTTCACACTGAATAAATAAGTCTTCGTCATACTGCCCTCGTTATTGGTCGCAGTAATCGAAGCATTGAAATCACCCGCGGCAGTGGGTGTACCGGAAATCAGTCCAGTTGAAGGATTCAGGGAAAGTCCCCTGGAGGAGAGATTATTACCCGCAGTGCTCCATGATGTGGGACCTTGGGTGGCGGGAATTTGAAAACTGTAAGGGGTATCAACATAGGCAACCAGCTTGTTTGACTTAATCGTCATGGCCTTAATTTCATAGCTCTCCAGGGCACGGTTGTAGAACCGGGCATCGTCGATATGAGTATTGGCATAATTTGACGGTGTAATCGCACCATTGTTGCTGGCATTGTCCTTTACTCCAAAAGCAAGCACATATCCATTGGATGAGGCAATAGTTCCACTTCTCGATTGTTCACTGATAAGTACTCCATCGAGGTAGAATCTTGCTTTAACGCCTTGGTATCCATGGACGGCGGCAACATGGTGCCAATTGCCGTCAGCATGATTGAGTGAACTCTGAGTCTGGGCATTATGGGTGCCCACATCATATCCACCCTGGGTTCCTTGGGTGTAAAGATAAAGGTCTGCAGATTCTTGCTTGGCCAGTTTCCATCCCGTGTTACTCTCGCCTCTCTTGGAAATGATCGATTCCCAGTTTCCGTCAGGCAATTTCTTGTACCAAACAGCAACCGTAAAAGCATCGCCGCCGCTGAAAACTGTTTCATTTCCACCCGTGGTCACCCAGGCGTATTTGTCGCCCCCACTTAAATCAAGTGAATGTCCACTCCCACGCGGAGTGTCTTGGGAAAAGGTACCATTTACATTGGTGCCATGGTAGTTATTACCGGAAGTATCAGAAACTGTGTTTGCGGTGTCATTATCGTCGAACAACCATTCTCCGAGCAAACCGTCTCTGGTAACCACATCGTAACCGACTTGACCAAGGATGGGAGTGAGTTTGGGCGAATTGTCGAATACCGGAGCAACATTTTTGTAGGGATGATCACTTGGCAGACTGGAAGCACCACCCCACTTGTGGGCGAGGTAACCTTCAACTTTTTGCTCGTCAGTCTGTCCGAGCTTACTGGTGAAAATCATGATCTCGCCAATATCTCCTCCAAAATCCTTACTTGAATTGGCAGTATCACGCCCGATTTTGATGTTACTCAGCGTGGCACCCGACTCAGCGGACTGTTTTGCCACGAATGCCTCGTATGCTCCATTGCCGGATCCTGGATTCAGGTTCCATCCGGCTTCCTTGATCAAATAACCCCCGGAGTCTCCCAAACCATTACTTGCTCGCTTACTGACTACAAATACATGGTAAGCACCGGCGGTGCTGCGTACTGGAGTGGAAGCTAGGAAATCATTGACCCCGTCAAAGCGAATTCCCGGCTTTGTGCCAAAGGCGGAGGTCTTGTAAAGTGGTTGATTGGCACTGGTGCCCTGAGTCACGGATTCAGATCCATTTGACTTATCAGTCCAAGAGGAGAGGGGAGTGCCGTCAGAAATAGAGTCGGCATTTCCATCTCCATTTATGTCTGTAGCGTCAAGCCAAAGTCCGAGTCCCGGTACGGTGTCTTTGTTAACCGCTGTGTTGGCAGGAACAAATGTCTTTACAGCACCCCAGACATCTCCGCCAGAGTTGGATACTTTTGCGGTGTAGTAATAGGTGGTGCCCTTGGTCAATCCAGTAAGAGCTTTGCTAACGACTCCCACCCCATGAGTCCCAGCGATCTGCTGGTTGTTGGTCCAGTTATTGGCGGTGTTACCTTCATTGCTTTCTCCCCAGTAAAAGGTGACAGTTGCGTCCGCACCCCCCTGGGTGATGGTCGGTTGGTAGGGATCAACAGAGTAGTAGGGATGAGAAGCGGTGAACATTGTATTCATAAGGCCCCATTTGCGGGCGAGATAACCTTCTATCCGAAGTCGCTCGGTTTCGGAGACCACCCGGTTGATCGCGATAAATTCAGCAATTTGACATTGCGAGACATCCCAATTTCGGTTGCCGGCTTTTTGGTAACCGTTGAACTGCATTCTTTTCGGACGGTAGTTGTTGCCCGCATTGGGATTTTGAGAGGATACTTGGGCGGCGTCAAGCCAGGTGCTTGCCCGGTCCGAGCTGCTCATTGTAACTTGGTAGATGTGCCAGTCGTTGTTGTCGTCGGCTACGCTATCGTCGAGATTGTGGGTCCAACCGTCGAAGTTTGCAATCCGGTTGTATTTTTGGGAGTGACCGGCAAAGAGCCACTGGTGATCAAGATCAGCACTTCCGATCATCCGCTCGCTGTCCGTTCCAGTATAACGGGAGACCGCAAACATAGAGAATTGAGCGGCGTCGTTCTCCATGCTTTTAGCACTGCTACTTTGCCAAAGGATATCGTTGTTGTCGAAATCAATCACTCCCAATCCATTGAGGACATTTGCTTTGAACTGGGGATCGCCCATTTTGCTGTTGGCATGCCTGGTGTTTCCGGATTTGTCGTTCCAAACATTAATATTAGCGGTGGTGGTATCAGCAGTTCCGTCCCCATCGTGATCATTTCCATCCATCCACATCATTAGCCCGGGAGCGGTGGTGGCGGAAAAAGGTGCTCCTCCTTGGTAGGAAACTCCCCCGGTGGAAGTGATGTTAGCATTCAGCACAACCGTTGTTGTGGTGACTTCCGAGGCTCCAGTAATGTTAACGACGGGAGTTCCGATCGTGACGAAGTCACCGACTCCCGAGTACGCTGTGTAATTGCTCCCGGAGACTGAATTTACTGCTTTGTAGCGGAAAAAATACCTCGTGCCGACAGTCAGACTGCTGAGGTTGTGAGTGAATGCACCCACGCTCTTGGCTCCTAAGTCAGCACTGCTGGCCCACCCTGCGTCGGTGGCTCCCCGGTCGGTAGTATCATAGTAGAGGGTTATGGTTGGACGATCACTGGTTGCACCATCATAGGACAACAACTCTCCGTTGACAGTTACCGTGGTTGTGGCGACTGAAGTGGCGGGCTTTGTAATTACTGCAGGCGGACTCACTGTCGAGCTGGTGGTGAAGGTAAATGCGTCAGACCATCCAGCACCCGCTGAATTAATGCCCTTGAGGCGAGCATAGTAATTAGTGCCGGAGACAAGGTTGTTAAGGGAAAAGGTGACCGAGCCAGCAGTGTGAGTGCCGGTGAGAGAGACATTACTATCCCATGAAGCTTCCGAAAAGTTGCCGTCGGAGGTGCCGTAGAAGACCATAACTGACGTAGTGGCTCCTCCCGTATCTGCAAGGTTGTAGGCACCGACGGCTGAATTCTTACCCACATTAGTCATGTTGTTGGTTGCGTTACCATCGTCCGAAAAAGCGGGAATATTAGGAGCGATCCGTAAAGTGATGACCTGCGGGGAGGCGTTCCCGGACAAATTAGAAGCACTAATCGTTACATTGTGATCCCCGACCGCGGTGGTACGGCCTCTGATTTTTCCACTGGAGTCAATGGTCAGACCAGAAGGTAAGTTAGTTGCAGTGTAGGCAGTAGGACCGTAGAGAGCATTGACCGTGCCTGCAACCGGAGGAGCAGTTTCGGAGTAGATATTTGAGACTTCAGTGGAGGTTAATTCTCCGTTGTAAAGGCGGAAATCATCAATTTTTCCTTTGAAATACGCATCATAAGACCAGCTGGAACGACCAAGCCATTGGTTGCTTCTGGCCTTTACAATAGGCGGGCTTTTATCGGCTCCGGATTGTCCCAAAAACAATCCGTCTTTGTAAAACTTTATGCGTGTGGAACCAGCTGAGCCACTGTCAACCGTGGCACAAATATGAAACCATTTCTGTAATTCGGCGGAACCATTTTGAGCATGTCCAACATTCCCGTTCGCCGTGTCCTTTAGGTCCAGTGTCAGCCGACTTTCCGTATTGACTCCTGCAAGTAGGATATTGTCTACATCTTCTCCGTTGTTTAAAGACATTACTCGTGCATTATTGGCAAACACATCGATGTAAACCCATGTAGATATACTCATCGAACCACCAATTTGCCAGGTTGAGCCCATATCAAGGTACTGACCGCCGGAAACCCCGGAATTAAGGGTACCCGAATCAAGTTTGATGGCATTACCCATCACACCACTTACCCAATTGGAATCAGACATATTCTTCAAGGTTGCATTTCTCGAGTTACCCGAAGAATCACTGGCTGAAGCACCGGTAGATTCATCAAACTTATACCATACAACGAGGTCATTGGCTCGGGTAGCAGCGGCCTGATAGTTCAAATTATCATAAGTGAGGCTGATCACTCCAGGATTGATAATTACCGGTGCCGAGTTTTCTGAAATTGTACCCTCGTATGTACCGGATCCAACATCGATGGTTCCTTTAGTCAAACCAGACCGGAAATTGAATGCGACTCTGCCTCCACCTCCCGTGGAAACAGTTGCCTTACTTCCCCCCTTGGCTGAAATTGTGCCATTGTTGACAATGAAGTTACCGGCAAACCGAAGGGAACCCCCGGATCCACCACCGCCTCGACGATCTCCAGTTGTATTACTGGTCGAACCATTTGCCGAGATTGTGACCCCAGCTTGAATAGTGACATTTCCATCACCATGAGCTTCGAGAGAAATCGCACCTCCACCGGCTCCTCCACCCATCCATTCTCCGGAACCACCACTGGAACCACCGTGAAGATGAGCAAGGGAGGCTGATCCGTATGTTTCACCAAATCCATTTCCCCCGTGTTGCCCGATCGATCCATAACCGGCTCCACCACCAACCTGGTGCATTCCGTCGGATTGGAGAGCACCTGCGACTCGGGTTTGTCCTTTACCGGGACCTTCTCCAGTTTTGGTGCCGTTGATTCTTCCATTGTATCCACCCAATTTCCCCAAGGCTCTACGGTGATGAGCATTATCTGGGCGAGTGTTGTCATAGTTGGTGTCAATTGCATCGGCGTTTAAGTTCACACCGACATTAATATTTCCATTACTCTGGGTTTTGAGAATAAGTGAATTATCTCCTTGTAAGTCTACGTTTACACCACCGGATAAACTGATTGAATTAAAAGTGAAGGTACAAGTCTTGTAAAGAACTCCTCCGTCATCGTGGGCATTAATTACACCCATTCCATGGTCTCCACCGGAATGAATCCAATATCCATTGGTCGTGTCAATAGTCAGTGTTCCACTGGTGTAGGACAACTCGGTAACTCCGGAATCTCCTCGCACTGAGAGGGTGCCGTCCAAGGATGGAAAGGGGCAGAAATCAGTACTGGCGGTTTGGACTGCATGTCCTGAAAGATCATATGTGCCAACTTTAATGGTTCCGTTGGTATCGAATGCAATACGTCCACCGGAGCCGTCAAATTTCGCGACCCCACCCGGTTCGAGTCCGCCCCCACGGGCTTGTAGCTCACCGTTGTTCTCGATACTACCACCTTGAAGACGAATGGATCCACCGGATCCTCCTCCGCCGGATCGATCTTGGTTATTGGAGTCTCCTCCATTAACGGTGATACGAGATCCGGCACTGAGTTTTAGGGTACCTGCTCCGTGAGCGATCAATTCGATTGCGCCCCCCCCCGCTCCGCCTCCGCGGAAATGGCCTCCACCTCCTCCGGATCCACCCAATAAATCAGTAATGAAAATGTCTCCATTGCTGGCACTGTAGGATGCAGCGACATAACCAGCAGCAATACTGATATTTCCGTATGCCCCACCGATGCCATTATTATTGTGGGCTCTTCCTTTACCACGACCCGGTCCGGTTCCGTCCAGCTCCTGCTTGCCCCCGCTGTAACCTCCGAGTTTGCCAACTCCTCCAGGAGAATTTCCCTGAGAACCAGTGGCATCACTTCCATTGGCAACCAGTTGCGTGGAAATCGTCAAGTCTCCATGGCTGCGGGTTTGCAGGGAGAGTGCGTTGGAGCCCTGAAGGGTAACCAAAACACCGGCACCAAGATTAATTTTATCTGCGGTGAAGACACAGACTTTATAAGGGTATCCAGTGCCATCATTGTGGGTATATACTTTGTCAAGAATTTGACCGGCTAAAAAGGAGCCATCNCTNTGAGTAATNGTGNCCATGCTGGTATCTATAATTAAGGAACCTGAAGTGAAGATCAGTTCTGAGACCTGTGGACGCAGAATTTTGACCGTACCATTGGTTCCATTTCGATTACTCGCTATCCCACCGGCTGCGGAGAGGTTGGAATTGGTGGAACTGGAATTATTGATCAGCGATGTGGTAGCTTCAAGGTAGACCCGTCCACCGCCGCCTGCTGCCGCTCCAGGACCACCACCATCAGTGTTAAAGGAGTTGCCGGAAGCAATCAATCCATTGGAAGGATGAAAAGCTCCACCTCCACCAGCCGCAGAGATATCAACTCCAGAATTGAGAACTATGTTATTTGCTTTGAGATAAATTGCTCCCCCCGATCCGGACCCGCCAGATCGTTTCGCAGCGTTCCAGTAGTAGCCACCCCGTCCACCACAGGCCCAGATGTCAGCACCGATTGTAAGGGTGCCGGTAGCCACGATCTTAATGGCTCCGCCTCCTCCACCGCCTTGACGATCGTATCCACCACCACCACCGGAACCGGCCAGCAAATGAGTAATGTCAGCATTTCCATAGGTACCACCGGTCGCATTGATCGTCTGGAATTCACCTTGTCCACCCACGGGTTCCGGGCGTCCACCAATTCCGGCATAGGAACCACCTCCTGGCTCATGTCCTGCCACCAGACTGGTTGACCTAATGTCATCATTCATTGCCTTGGTCGGAGCACCACCGGATTGAAATGTATCCGCAGAAGTAAGGTGGGCGGGTCCAGCACCGGGACCAACCATTGGAGAGGTCCACTTGTGGCCACCGTGTCCACCACCAAGCTTACTCAATCTTACACCCATGCCGCTGTCACCTTCCGTTCCGTTGGCGTCCAGAGTCGATAAAATCGATGCATCGCCCGCAACATTGATCTCGAGAGGATTTGTGCCGGACAGGGAGACACTTACTCCATCCCCAATATTCAGGCGATCGAAATCAAATTTCGCCACATTGTAACTAACCGTGTTTGAACTTGAGTCGGTGAAGGACCGGGAAACAATTTGTCCGGTTCCACCCGTACCGCCACTCGAACTCCAAGAGGGGGTTGGTCCCGATGTGTTGAAGGTGAGTGTGCCGGTGGATGTATCAAGAGCATTTTCAGAGACGAAACTGGCCGTGGAGTCGGCCCAGTCAAACCCTTGCGAATTGGTTCCCTTGATCCGGTAATAATAGGTGTTTCCGGGAACTAAATTCGAGGCATTTGCTGTAAGTTCAGATTGGGTGGAGGTGAATTTTCCATTTGAAAGACCCTTGATTTTGAAAAGATTTCTCATTGAAGCCTTGGACAGATCAACAACCTCCATAGAACCGCCGGGTAGTTGCAGATTTAGATTACTGCCCCCATTGGGCCCACCGTAATTGAGATGGGCATGAGCAAAGAGATACTCCTGATTGGCAGCCAAAGTTACAGCGTTCATGTCTCCGTTGTAGTTGACATTAGCACTGGGGTTGAGCATTTCATCACCACTCGCTCCATCGGTCGCTGTTCCACCTTCGAATACACCGTCTTGGTCGAGGTCGATCCATGCGGCATGACGGTCGTCTCTGTTGTCGAGTCTGAATAAATAGGAACCGGAGGCGGTTGGCTTGAAACGGGCAAGGAATAGCGTCATGTAATTGGCATTTCCATGAGAAGCGTCGATCAATCCAACATCCATTATTTGAGTACCATCATAGCGTTGCTCGCCTCCGCGCAGTGGATTTCCGACTAAATCAATCGAATTGTCCGGTGTGAGAGCGCGCAAGGTTTCAACATCCTTGAGGAAACTTTCATTTCGGTAGGTCGAGGAGTAACCGTAGGCATTGAATCCATTTATGTCCACTTGTTCCTTATGAAAACGACCGAGAGACACTTCGTTTTCCCAGTCCGCAGCATTTTGTCCTCCGTCATTGGTTCCCCAATAAAGGGTAAGGTCAACCGCAGATACCGGATCGTCAAAGGTTGGGGCGCTGGCTGTGTAGGGGTGTCCATTAACAAGTCGGTTAGTGACTCCCCACTTGTGTGCTAGGTAGCCTTCTATTTTTTCCAAGACCGCAGGGTCAAGTGCGTCAGAATACATCAGGATTTCTGAAAATCTTGATTTGGATGCGTTGCTTGGAGTTCCGGTGTCGCGACCAGTTCCACCAATGACAAAGTCAGCCAATGGACTATCCGGAATAACTCCGGTATCATTCAATTGAACAGTGGTTCCATTAACTGTACCGGATCGGACCGCGTTGTCCCGACGCATACTGATTAAATGAGTTTGGGACCTGGTTAGACCGCTGAAAGTCAAATCGTCTTGTCCACCGGTTCCAATTACCCGCCAGGTGAATTGATTATTAGATCTCCAGAAAAATGCCCATCCTCCAGTTGTTGAATTGGTGTTTCCGATTACCCGTTTCCAGTTACCACTGTCGTAACTCTCATAGACCAGAAATACGGTCATTTTATCCCACTGGTTAAAGTCGGTCCGACTATTAGCAAGGAGCAAGTAGTCGTTACTTCCATCAAACTGTACGGTTGGCATGCTGTTCATGCCAGCGGACAAATACTTGGGCTTGTAGGAATTACTGTTTTGATAGACTTTTGCATGGTGATTGGTTCCGCTTTTATCGGCCCAATATCCAATTGCTTGATTATTGGAAGGAGTACCTGATTCGCCAGCTGTTGTTCCCTTGTCCATGGTCGAAGTATCGTTGGCATCCAACCAAAGTTTGAGGTTGGGATACCGGGAAGCGGAAAATGCTCCTGAACCCTGTGCAATTGTGCCAGTACCCACACTTGATACGCCCCCTTTGATGGATATGCTCGTACCGGTGGCATTCAAGACTGAACCATTGTTAACCACAGGTAAATTCGAAGCCCCGGTATTAAATGTGACCGAGGAGGAAGCCCAGACACCATCCGGGACTGCATTGTTGTAGGCACGAACCCTGTAATGATAGGCAGTGCTTGGAATCAAGTCACCAATTTCTGCTGTGAATGCTCCCTGTCCTTTTTTGCCAATATCCTTAACAAAGGACCAGGAGGAAGAGGTAGTTCCACCATCAGAGGTGCCGTAATAAATTTTAACATCAGGGGCATCTCCACCAGTTGCAGATATTGAACCACCAAAAGATGCTTTGGTGGCAAGAATCGAACTGGCGGAGGTTGTGGAGATGGTGGGTGCAACCGCATTGACGGTTAATTTAAGGATCACTTGTGGACGATCACCAGAATTTTCCGGGGCGGAGCGTGAACCAAGTTTATCAGGGTCGGAATCCAAGTCGGTGAGGTTTCCATCGTCGTCAGAATAAGAAACAACCAGCGAGACATCATAAACTCCAGAAATGGTCGGGGTACCGCTCACTTGACCATTGGTAGGATTGAATTGGAGTCCACCGGGAAGGTTGGAAATTGTGAATCCGGATGGACTACCAACCGCAGCGGTGTTGTAAGTGTAGGAACTACCAACTGTTGCGGTGGAGGCTAGGGGAGAGGTCACGATGCGCGGACCAGTCACGCTCCCACGAGCCACAAAATTTGAACTTGATTTTTGATTGTCGTAGCAGGCCTTTATCCAATCAGTTGATCGGGAAACAGAGGAAATTCGTGCTTCGTCCAGTGATCCATTCAATCGACGATTATTATGGTCATTGCCCAATCGAACATCAAGGTAATCACCAGTCACAGGAAGGAGGGTGGCATTTTCCGCGTAGCCAGTTTCGACCCCATCGATGTAAAATTTTATGTCATTGAGTTGGGTGGCATTTTCAGGGAATACGGCCGCAACATGCCGCCAGGCGTTGTTGTTGATCGTGGCATTGGATTCGCGTGCATTGTCATAGACTTCAACTCTTAAGTTTCCAGCTGCTTGTGTTCTCCAACCCCATTTCAGTAAAGCAGCATTTTGTCCCCAGGACATGAGGGCCTCATCGGTGCCAGTGGTCTTTACCCAAGTCTGTGTGCTTCGTGCGGCACTACCGGTCACTCCTTTGTAACCGATTGCTTCAAGTTGGTCATCGGTACCATCCAAAACTATGCCGTTACCCACTTGACCGGTCCCCGTGGTTGCACCTCCTTCAGCAGTGAGGTGACGGTTATTGCTTGAGGAATCTGTTGTCAAAACACCGGACATATTTTGGAAATGCCAAGCAGCTTGATAACCATTGGACCAAGTTGATCCGTCAAAAACATAACTGGGTGCGGTGGTTTGAGAAGAGTCTCCCCATGCTGCGGTAATCACCGTGCTAGTCCCAGATATCACTGGAACTCGTACCCAAACACGGGAAGTTCCGCTAATGTCCCAACTTTCAATTTCATAAGGTAATTCTTCCCCGGTTGCGGCGTAAAAACGCAAGTCACCCGCAGTGGCGGAAGCAAGGGAGTTATAACTGAATCCAGTAATCCCGGAGTCGAAAGTCAAAAGAACGGGGAATTCGGTGAGTGAGGAGGATCCGCTGTATCCGGAGAGCGTGAAATTAACCTTATAAGGAAAGGAATCGGGGTCCGATACTTTCATCACATAAGACTTGCTTGCAGTTTTTGATTCACCTGCAGCATTGGTACCTGTGATAGTAACAGTGAATGAACTATTGCCAATTTCATCAGTACTTCCGGTAATTTGTCCGGTGGCTGAATTAATTGAAATTCCAGGAGGCAGCCCGGCTGCTGTGTAAGAGGGCGTTCCCCCGGAGTATGCAGTTGGAGTAAAGGGAGAAATTGTGGTGTTTTTCTTGGCGTAAATTTCGGAGGTCGTATCGTCAAAGAAAGGAGGTCCGAGAAGGGTGCCGTAATTGATGTAGGTATTTCCGGGCACTTGACTTTGGTAATTCGCATGTACCCAGCGTTCGTGTCTTGCCAATTTGTGAAAGGTAACTTCATCTTGGTAGGAACCGGCACTGTTTCGATCGAATCCTTTTCCTACGATAAGCCCACTAACGGACGAACTTTCGAGGAAGTTGGCGGTAGTGTTTTGCACACCATTAATGTACATTTTAAGTTTTCCGCTCGCTCCCGTGACCACCACATGATTCCACTCATTGGCGGAGGTTTTGCCGGTAGCATCATTAGTTGATCGTAGCCAGACATTGGTTAAGCCTGAGGTTTCGCCTTGAATCCTGGCAGGTCCTCCGTCGTAGGTAACCAATCGGAAGTCACCACCGCCTGCTTTCATGGACCAGAAGCCTCCCCAGTCCTGGGTGTTGTCCACGGTTGCCTGGATCCATAAACCAGTGGTGAAATTATCCAGGGCTGCAGTCCCAGAAGTGCCGGTGTTGGAGAAACCATTGCCTAGATTTTTGCCAAACATATAGGAACCACCAATGATCGAGTTCGTACTCTTTTGTGGATAACTGGTAGAGTGAAACTGGGGCAGGTGATTGTTATAAGGTCCCGAATCGGGAGCGGTGGCGTCCTGGGCTTGCTCGAGGTGGTAGACTCCAAGGTAGCTGGACCATGCGGACCCATCGGTGACATAGGAAGGGGAGGCGGCAGCGTTGTTACCCCAGCGCATGATGATCTTGTCGTTGAGGGAGAGACTCGGAAGATTGACCCAGACAATTGATTTACCGGACTGATTCCAACTGGTGATTTCATACTTTAATTCGGTACCAGTACTGGATTGGAAACGAAGGTCTTCACCATTTGATTGACAGAGGGAGTGACGAAAACCGGCGGCTTTAAAAGTGGCATTGTTTTCATCAAGAATGATAGGGAGGTTAAAGTCTGCGATTGGAGAAAGGTCGACCCCGATCAAGTCGATTTCCCTTAATTCCAAGTAAGTATTTGCACCGGTTGCCTCGGTGATTAGGAATTTGTAGTGTTTGTAATCCCCTGGAGAATCTACGGTGAAGGTCTTTTCTTCATTCGCAGTCCAACTGGTTTGGTGGTTGGAACTTGAAGCATTCATGTCATCGACTACCGTCCAAGTAGTTCCATTGTTTGATCCGTAAAGTAAAAAAGCTTTGATCCATCGATCGGTAGTCCCGCCTCCCTTTAACTTATAACTCGTCACACGGAATGGATTAGTGAATTCCCAAGTAAGAAATACATTGTTTGGCAAACCACTTTGGAAGGGCCACCAGCGATTGTTGCCATTGGTACTTTTGTCTTGGTCAAAAGCTTTTGAAAAAGGATATGCAGAGTGACTTGCACTGCTTGAACTAAAGGTGGCGTCAGCAATTTCTGCTGAGCGGATCATGCCATCAAAGTCAGTTGATAATTCCATAGAATAATCAAAGGGAGCATTGTCTCCGATTGTAAGCACAACTTCTTTAAAATCAGTACCATTTGCGTTGGAAGCACCAATCTTGAAAGTAACGACTCCACCAGCAGTGGGAGTACCACGAACAATATTTGTGGCAGCATTTAAGGATAACCAGCTGGGGGCATCGGCAAGACTGAAACTTGTGGGTCCATTAGTCGCTGAAATCTGGTAGGTAAAAGCCATACCGGTTGCAGCAGTGGCGGTGGATGGACTAGTCACACTGATCCATGGCTGTCCGATGTCTCCCTTACCACTACCATAAATTTGTGAAATTTCAGTCGCCGACAAATAAGCATTGTAAAATCGGACATCATCCAACCAACTGTTGGAAAAATTTCCCATATTGGGAGAAGAAGGATCATAGTTTCCTGAGTTGTCTTTCGCCCCAAATGTAAGAGCCGATTCGGTAACATTAACAACCCCGTTACGATTCTCGCTGGCCACTAATTGTCCATTCGCAAAAATCTGTATTTTTCCACCTCCCCAAACACCCGCCAGATGGGTCCAGTTTGAAACATTGATGGTGGGCTGAAGGGAATCGTCTCCACCAGGACCGCGTAAGGTTAAAGAAACCTTTTGCTCGCCACTGTAACGGCGAATTTGCCATCCTTGTGAATTCTCTCCGCGTTTTGCTATCCAGGGGTCCCAAGCATCGTCGGGGAATTCCTTGACCCATGCAACAATTGAAAATTGGTTGCCACCATCGAATGTGTCCTGACCAGTGGTGGGAACTACGACATAGTGATTACCATTGAGATCAATCGATTTTCCGGTTCCGAATGGAGTGTCTGATTTGTGCTGTGTATTGACCAGAGCATGTGAGCTGTTTCGAAGATATCCGTGATTGTTGTTGCCTGAGGAATCATGAACTGTGGAATTTGTATCATCATCAAATTTCCACCATCCAATCAGGTTGGCACTGCGAGTGGGGGTAGTTTGAATGGAACTCGGAGTAAAGCTGGAGGTGCTGGCAGCCCATGTGTCTCCCACCCAATTGGATGCCATTGCCCGGAAATAATAAACATTGGGTGCAGATAATCCACTAGTGATTTCCCCAATGAGATTACCCGGTTGAGCATTATTGATCGTGATAGAATTTGCCCAACTGGCTGCAGTAGTACCTTGGTCAATTGGACCCCAATAAAATTTCAATGTAGTTGTATCACCACCAGTACTTTGTAAATTAACATTGAATTTTGCAGCAGAGGAAGTGATGTCAGTAACCGAATGCAGGGTGCCCAGAATTGGGGCAGTCACATCTGAAAGAGTGGTGAAACTCTGAACCGGAGACCATCCAGTACCCCCGGTGCCTCCTGCAGCGTTGACTCCTTTAAAAGCATAATAATAGGTGGTACCTCCAGTTAACCCAGTGACATCGTGGGCGAGGGCAACTTCTCCGTTGCTGCCAAGGCTAGCATTACTATCCCAGTTGCCAGCTGTAGTGCTGGCATTGTTATCGCCCCAGTAGACAGTGACAGTCGCATCCCTCCCGCCAGTATTTGTGACTGCACCTTTTAATTTAGCTCCGTTCATTACTAAATTTGCAGGTGGTTCAACGGAGAGTAGAGGAGCAGAAACGGGAATTGTGATGGTTAAGATACTCATTGCAGTCTCTGTGCTTGAAGTGGATTGCACGGAAAGAGTGACGGCATAAGTGCCACCAGCAAGCGGAGTTCCAGAGATCACACCAGTACCGAGGTTGCAGGTCAGTCCAGGAGGCAAGTTGGCCGCTTCAAATGCAGGATTTGTCACATTTGTGACAATGGAATAGGTGAATGCCTGCCCAACTGTAGCATTGGCAGAATTTGCACTTGTGATCGACTTAGTCACGGGCGTAATAAGAGAGCTTTTGTAAGGGTGAGAAGAGGGCAAACCCCCAGTCAATCCCCACTTATGGGCAAGGTATCCCTCGACCATCTGAACTTCCGAGGCAGATAACCCACGATTAAAAATTAAAAGTTCTGCCAGGTCGCCGTTAGCATAGCGACTGCCGTTGTTTCGATCGTTCGAAAAGTTATTTGCTTGAACATCACCACTAGTGACCAATGAAATTATGGAGAGTGAAGACGGCCAGGCAGAGGTGTGACCGTAGGCGGAGCCATTAAGATTAAGTATGTCTCCAGTGAGAACTTTTGTACTAGCTCCACCCGACCAAAAAAGCCCGCTTGATCCGTTTGAATGAAAATCGAAGGCAGCGGTATCTCCGAGCAAAGCCCAATCGCCACTGGTTTTTTTGGTGACCCAAAATACCGTTCTTATGTCTTCAATACGGTTGAATGAATGGTACTGACCATTGGTTCCATTGTACCTCATTAAAGGGAGACCGTTTTGAGCATTGGAGATAAGGGAGGGAGATCCGTTTTTGGTGGCATGGTTAGCACTGCTGGAACGATCATTCCATGTTGCTCCGGATGCGGAGGAGTGATTTGCATCGAGCCAAATTTTTTGGTTTGTTGGGTAAATCTTAGTTATATCGATCGCTTGTCCACCCGGATTACTGACGGAGAAAACACCTAGGCTGTCAGAAACCGCAGAACCGGATCCATTACTTGCGGCAGTACGGAAATAATAAACTTTACCCGCTTGTAAACCACTTAAATTAGTGTGGAAAGGCCCGGAACCTAGAACTCCCATGGCCACTTGGTTATCCCAGTTGGATAAATTTGCGTAGTCTGAGCCTGCATCATTGTCACCCCAGACGAAGAAAACCGTAGGATTTTCACCACCAGTTGAGGTCAAGGTGCCATTGAGGGTTGCAGTGGAGGCAGGAGGGGCTAAGTTTAAACTAACGGTGTTGCTTGCATTGACATCACCAAGGGTGGGGGCGCTCAAACCAGCCAAAGTTGTGAATGTGCCGGCGGAAGATGTCCACTTTAAGTTTACTCCCGCGTTTTCAACGGCCATTCGATAGCGATAAGTAGTGTTGAAATTTAGTCCACTCAGAACTCTACTGAATGTACCTGCCGATTGATCTTCGAGGATGTAGTGTTGAGCCCAGGCAGAAACATTGCTGTCTCCTTTGTCAGAAGTGTCGACAAAGAAATGAACCTTGCAACTGGTTCCGGTAGCATCTGTAAAAGCACCCTTTAGGGTAGCTCCATACATTCCAAGGTCGGTGGCTCCAGAATCTGTAATTGATGAAGGCATCGGATAGACCTTGAAAATAACTGATCTAGTGGTCTTGCCGAATCCATTGGTGGCATTTAAGTCAACCGAGTATTCAGTACCGGTGTTTGCGGGAGTTTGACTGGCGGTACCAGTAATGGCACCGGTGTTTGTATTGATACTAAGTCCAGCGGGCAATCCTGAGGTGGTCCAAGTTGGGGTGTAGGCTGCAACCGGTACTGAATACGCTGGTGAGTAGGACATTCCAATTCCAGCATTGAGGGGAATAATATTTGGGGTGGTGATTACAACCGCACCTGATTCACTGTCGACAGCATTGAAGAGATTGGAAACTTCAGTGATTGAAAATGATTTGTCATAGAGTCGAAAGTCCTGAAGAGCACCCTTGTACCAAGATCCTGAACCACCATCGTTTGATGCAAGGTGTATGTTTTTAGTTTGCTCTACCCAGACATCACCGGTCATGGGTTTGGACTGCATGAGTCCACCATTCAAGTATGTTCTGGCGACTCCACCATTTCCTTCATTGGTAATTGTGACCATCGTCCATGTGCTTGGAGCAACCCGATTAGCATTGTTTACCCCGACATTTGTATTTGTACCCATTCTGAATCGGTGTTGAGCATTTGCACCGTTCGCATTGTTGGTCTCCCCGAGGTAAAGTGAGTAGTTTCTGGAGTTTCTAGTGAAAACTCCCTGATATGTAGTGGTTGCAATATCAGTGCGGACCCAAATATTACCAGTGTATTGTCCCTTACTTGGCATCCTCATGGCCCGGTGATTTCGAATCTTGATATGATTACCGGAAGAACCATCGAAGAGAATCCCCGAACCAACTCGACCCGGAATTCGCTCAGGCGTGCCATAGATAGTTCCGATCAATCCGTTGGATCCCCAGTCATACACGCTTGTGGCACCTGCTTCCTCGCCTAAGGGAAAATAAAGACGTAGATTGGATTCATTGATGACGCTTGGGCGAAAAAGAATTTCCTTGCTGGTTCTTTGATTACGCTCTCCGGTAGAACTTGATGTTGCGGCACCTTCCGCAAGGACCAATTTAATGCGGGCTGGGTTGGAATGAGGGGTCAGGTTTAAAGTGTAGGTTGCCCCAGAACCAGAAATACTCGCTACACTCGCACCGTTTATGATCAAACCATCACTGGAAAGTCCGGATGCTGCTGGGGCACTACTTTTGTAAGGGTGACCTGCAGGTAAGCCTGAAGTAAGTCCCCATTTGTGTGCAAGGTAACCTTCGATCTTCTTACGGAATGTTTCAGATGCGGAGCTAGATAAAGCAATCATTTCACCAATTCCACCGATCCAACCACGGGTATCTTCTTGAATATTATGAAGTAATTTTCTCGACTCGGTGATAGGAGCAGTGCTCACAAATCGAAAAATACTTGCAGGCATGGGTAGAGCTACATCGGAGGTCGTGGAGTCCCCGTTCTTAAAGGAGCCACCGGTGTTGAAATGATTAGTGAGTTGCCAATTTGCGTTACTCGCCAGGCCTGAAACCCGGAATTTCCCCCAAGCGGCAGGTCCAGTCAAAAGGGAACCACTTCCATCAAAGGTATTATCCGAGCCGTCTTTGTAATAAACCACAAAGTATACTTCCTGCATTTTGGTGGATGGTAAATTTAAACCGATCGAACCGTTACGGTTGGGGCTACCGATGGACGGACGATTTCCGAGCATGCTATCGGATGCGGTGTAAGTTGGCAGTCGAGTGGCGTTTGTTTCGGTGCCATGGTTTCCATTGCCGCTCTTATCCTTCCATTCAGTGACCATATTTGATGAGTGAGTGATTGTGGAGGAATCATTGGCGTCCAACCAAACCACCATATTAGGAATTTGTAAGGGTTTAAAAGAATTAGTAAAGGTATTCGAGAAATTTGAAACTGAATGATTGGAACCATTCTTCTTGAAGGTAACGGTTACCGGAATGGGGTAGGTCTGGGTGGGGGTGGAGAACGATATGTCTGCCGCTAGACCAGTACCGATACCAGATAAGGTTTCGCGATTTGAATGTGATAGGGGGAGTCGGTGTGCAATGCCCCATTTATTGGCAAGGTATCCTTCCATTGCGAGACGGTCAGACTCACTGAGTACACGATCGAAGGCAATGAATTCGGCAACCTCGCCTTGAGAAAATTCGGAAGAAATTTGCCAACCGCCAAACTGGATTTGTCGGGGCAAATAATTGTCGTTGTGGGCACTGGTACTGTCGACATTTCCGACACGGGTACCATCGAAAAACGCATTTCCCTTGTCGTCACTGGTCATACTTGCGGAGTGTATGTGAAAGCGAGTGTCACTGCCTCCTCCTCCATTGGCTAAGTAAGAACCGAAGTGAAATTGTTTCATATTGTTCGCATAAAATCCAAGGGCCCAATTTCTATTTGTACGGTCTGAAATCAATCGTCTTGCCCAGCTTGCACCTGTGGTGGTGTAGCGTGCGACCGAGAGAACAGTCATTTCACTACGACCTCCCCATTCAGTAGTTGAATAAAAAGCATCATTCACGCCGACAGATCCGTTTTTATTTCCCTCGAACTTAACAACTCCCAATCCATTTTGAGATGCCCATAAGGGCGTACCGGCTTTTGTTAAGTCGTAGCCATTCCCAGATTTGTCTTTCCATGAGGTTACAGAATCACCCACGCTGTATCCAGAATCAGTGGCACCATCGGCGTTTAAGTCAGAGGCATCGAACCACATTTCCAAGCCGGGCATAGAAATATTTGAAAATGTTGCAGAATAGGTAGCGTTGAAAGATTTACTGGCAATATCATTGAGGTATAATCCACCGCCCCCATTTGCCGCGCCCTTTGGAATTGTGATGGTCACTGTGGAAGGAAAAGAACTCGGGGTTACCCTAAATGTAAAAGTATGTCCACCTCCTCCAGAGCCGCTAAAATTACTGACAGTTCCTCCGCTTACAACAAGGTCGCTGGCAGAGAAACCAGCCACCGGGAAATTATTCCCGCCACGCTTGAAAGTTACGCTAACCGGGACTGGGCTTAAATTTACAAAGGGATCAACCGTGATTACCGGAAGAGTCGGGGTGTAATAACCTTCACCGCTTCCGCTGGCATAAAGAGCAGAAACTGCGGAAGCGTTTAATTCAGCTTGGTAAAGGCGAAAATCATCGATTGAGCCGATGAAATTTATGCGACCTCCGCCCGTTCTGTCTCCCCCGATTGAAAAATTTGTAGTCTCAGAAATATTGTAAGCAGGACCTGTCCCTCCATCGTCCGTTACCAAAGAACCGTCAATATAAAATTGTGTATTGGTGATTGTTCCGGATGACGGAGTAACCGCGACCAAGTGATGCCAGATTCCATCGTTGTATGGGGAGGCAGATTTAACCGACCCGCCAGCGTTGTCGATGCGAACTTGGCCACCATCGAAAGATAAAGTGTACCGATTTCCAGAAACATTGAGACCCCAACTGGCAAAAGATTGTTGTTGATTGGAATTATTGTAGGAGGATTTGAACCAAAGAGCCGTGGTAATCGCATTGGTCCCCATGATTCCCTTGAAGTTCTCAACATTTATTTGGTCGCCAGTACCGTCTAATTCAAGGGCATATCCTCGTTTACCGGCTACCCAAGTCGGATCACCGGCAAGAACGCCATTTGTGCCGGTGGAAGAACGGTCATAAGTTGTGCTTCCAGTACCTTCGTCAAAGGGCAGGAACAACTTTAAGGCACTGTCCTGGGTCACCAAGGACCTGAATTGGGTAAGTCCAGTACCAGCACCGGTTTTTCCCCCGCCATCGATGGAGGCTGCTCCCAAAGGGACGGAAAGATTAATGATCGCAGGATAAGTCGTGGGAACTATGCTGAAGGTATAGGTGGAGCCAGAACCACTGAAATTGGTAATTGTAGCATCATTGAGACTTATATCGGAGGACGTGAAACCAGTGACTGAAACATTTGTGTCGTCACTCTTGAAAGTAACGCTGGCAGAAATCGGAGAAGTTGCCGAGGTCTGAGCAATGGTGAATATTGGACTGGGAAGAGAAGGCTTTTTTACGAGTACAAGGCGGGCGGGTACATGGTCATTCACGGTGCCCCATGCGGCTTCCACGGACACTGCAACAGTGACTTCGTCGTTGGCTTTGAGACCAGGGAGTAAATATACCAAGGAGCCGGATGAGTAGTTATGGCCACCGGAAGCACGAATGAAGTGAGAGCTAACTTCTCCACCGGGCTGTGATGCACCGTTTAATTTCAAAGTAACTTTAGGGTTTGAACGACCCACATCGGATTGAAAACCATCATTGTAAATCGCCAAATAATCTCCGTCCGCATCAACCGTTACTTTATTTGGGTTTGATGTGGTAGAGTGAGTGAATTTATTTGAATCGATGGTTTCCTGAGTGGCCCATTTGACATCATTATTGCTGTTTACATTCCAACTATCTCCGGAGATCACTTGAGTGGCGGTCGCAGAAAACAGGTTGTTTGCATCAGCCAATTTTTCAATGAATATCGTCCCTTTCTCGCCAGACGGAACTGTTACATTGCCGGCACCTCCTTTTTGTCCAACTTCTACGGTCAAGACTTGATTAGTCGAACTTGTACTTACAAGACCCACCCAATGAACAGATGCTTTATTAATTGCATTTTGATTCCTAACATATCCCTGCGAGGCAAACCCGCCCACAACTTGTGAACCGGCAACTTTTATAATTAGTTCAGGAGAAGCTCGTTGAACAGTTGATTGGAGTGGGAGATTGATAAAAACGAGGTACTTACCAGATCCATCGAGAGAAATTTGTTCGGTGTTACTGGAGTCACTGTGAGTGAATCCAGAATCTGAAATATCATGGTCCCATTGTAGGGGCGAAGCAGTGCCGACATTTAGATTGGTTCCAGCAACATTTCGGATGGTAGTCCCGGAAAAAATAGTACGAGAAGATGCGATTTTTTCGGCGTAAAGAGAAACAGTGCCGAGTTCAACGGTATTTGCGTGATTATCAATCGCCTTGGCGAACACCTCGACATAATCATTGGCTGTGAGATTGGGGACCAGAATGTTGAGATGACCACTAGTCTCAGTGTGACTGGAGGCATGCCTAACATAAGTGGAACGCCCCACCGCATCTGCAATTACACTGCCGTTTTTGTGGATGAGGAATTCCACCTGTGAGCGACCGTCCCCATAATTTGATTTTTCGAGCAAGGGGGCTGTGAGGGCGAAAAAATAATCTCCATCTGCCTTGACCTTGAGCCTTGTGGCAGCCGAGGTATTGTGTTCGAAAATACTGGGGTCTAAGTAGGAGGTGCTCCACTTTACTGACTTTGCGGTATCAGCAACAGTAGCATTGTTGTCAGAAAGCACAGTGCCTTGAACCACTCCGCCACCTTCGACCACTGCTTCACCAGGACTTGTCGCCAATAGCATGGCGAATGTTCCTAGGAGGTTGCGGAAAGTCGAGATGAACCGGTTCCATTGTTTTGATTCAAGTTTGGGCTGTTTGGCGTACTTCATGTCTGTTGAAGGAATATCTTTGCTAAAAAGTTTTTTTGAAAGAATGAGAAAGTCTGGGCAGTCGCTGATTAGAATTTGAGTGAGTCTTTAGCCAGATGAATATAATAGACGCGCACGCGAGAGAAAAATTTGCCAATAAAATAGCCTCCATACTTGGTATGAAAATAACAAAAATATCTAGAGAGTCTCTTCCGATTGCGAATAGGGATTCGAAGGGTATTAGCGAAGAAACAAAATTTAGTACAAAAAAACAACAAATAAATAACATTAGTTTTTTTAAAATTCTTTCTATCAGTGATTAATGAAAAAATTTTAATGGATTTATTTTATGCGAAAAAGTTTAATTACAATCAAATACCTTTTCTTTTAGAGGCTTTTAGATCAAAGAAATCTCAACACTTGAACGAGAATTCTTTTCGTTACTATCAAAGTATATAGATTCCAATTTTCAAAAACTTTAGGTGTGAATTACAATCAAGGAATTTGCCTGAGCAATTTGGTGAGAATATTGCCCGGGCCACATTCCAAAAAATTTTCTGCTTTTGCTTGGCGCATTCGTATAATTGTATCGGACCAACGAACGGGGCTGTACATTTGTTTCACCAAACCTTCGGATATGCTTTCTGCACTTCGGTAAGGCTGGGCATCGATATTTGCATAAACTGGAAATTTAGGTGCAGAAAAAGAGAATTGTTTGAGGAATTCGGCAAATTCAAGAGCAGGTTCTCTCATCATATGGGAATGAAACGCGCCGCTTACCTTAAGCGGAACCACTAACTTAGCTCCTGCTTCTTTAAGAAAAGAGACTGAATTTTGAATTTGAGAGGCTGGTCCGGAAAGAACAATTTGACCAGGCGAATTAAAGTTTGCCAAATCGACCTCGTGAAAATCATTGCACCGAAGGGTTTTTCGAATGTCATCTTCACTCAGTCCAATGACTGCAGACATACCACCTCCTGTCACCCTCGACATAAGTTCGCCTCGTTTTGCGACTATTTTAAGTCCATCCTTGAATGAAATAGCACCGGCTACCGCAAGAGCCGTAAATTCCCCAACTGAATGACCAGCAGTCATTTGTGGGACTTTAGAATCAGTTATTATTGACCGGGCGGCAAGGTACGAGGTGACAAAAAGAGCGGGTTGGGTAAATTGAGTCATCCCGAGTTTTTCCTCCGGTCCTTCGGTGCATAATTGGACAATTGAAAGACCTAAAACTTGGTTCGCTTGTTCAACCAGATCAGGAAACTCTACAAAATGTTCAGCTCCCATTCCGAGGCATTGGGAACCCTGTCCGGGAAAAAGAAACGCAATACTCACTAATTTAAGAGGTTTGAAATTGCAGAGGAAAGATTTTTTCTAATAAGTTCATAACTTTCCATTGGACGAAAGAAAATAAAATGCAAGAACATCTGTTGATTGACGGTAATAATGCACTTCATGCAATTCCTGAGATAGAACGAGAATTAAAGCATGACCGAAACCTAGCAAGAGACAGTTTGCTACGGATGCTTGAACCTCTTGCAACAAAAGGTAATTCTCTAGTTACCGTGGTATTTGACGGGAGAGATAGTCCACAGTCTTTGAGAAAGCATCGTGGGATAAATGAATTTACCATAATTTTCTCGTCCTCGGTAGAAGGTGCTGATGGAGCCATTGAAAAAATGCTGATGGCGGCCAAGCATCCCGATAGGATTATAGTAGTTACGAATGATGGGTTGATTCGTAACTGTGCTTATGCTCATGGAGCTTCTGCGATGAGAGTGGAGGAAATGGTCAAGCGTATGGATTATGAAATTGAATCTATTCAAGCAAGCCGAGTAAGGGAAAAACCTTTCAAGGGGGGAGATTCCTTTGAAAATAAAATTCCTTTCCCGAAATAGGCCAATTATGAATCAACAGGTAGAGGAAGTTCCAGGGTTATATGGTGGAATTCGATTGGAAGAAAAAATTATTCAAGAAATATGGAAAGAGGGTTTTTTTCAAAAAGATGAATTGCTTACGGTATGTGGAAAAAAAATATCAATTCTTGAACCTGGAATTTGGAATTTATCAAAAGAGGGACCTGATTTTAAAAACTCGAGGTTATTGATTAACGGTTTCATGTGTGAAGGGGATGTAGAAATTCATTTTTACTCCAAGGATTGGAAAATTCATAAACATCACCTCGACCCCAATTATGATCATGTGATCCTGCATCTTATTGTATTTCCTGAATCTGGAAGACCAATCAGAACGATTTCTGCAAGTGGAAAGGAAATTCCTCAGCTAGTTTTTTTACCCTGTCTTTATCAAGGGATTGAGGAGTATGCTGAAGAATTCACCCTCAGGAAATTAGCGGTTAATTCCACGGGAATGAAACTATCCAGCAAACCAGACGGTTTCGAAAACTTATTGAAAGATTATGCAAGAATTAGATGGGATGAAAAAATTACTTTTGCAAAAAGAAGATTGAGCGAGGGAAGTTGGGAGGAAGTTTGCCATCGATGGTTTTTGGAAGTTCTTGGCTACCCAAGAAATCGCACCAAAATGCACCAATTGTCGGTTCGGTACCCCTTGGATTCTTGGCACGGAGGAATTGACCCGGAAGATATTTACAAGGATATTGAGGGGTGGAGAATAAGAGGCACAAGACCTGCAAATCATCCACTCGCACGGATCAATCAATACCACGAGCTGGTCAAGCAGATTCCTGATTGGCCCGCTCGATTGGCAGACACTTCCTTTTTCATCCAAGGAGATAACAGGAAGTCCCTCCGTATCTACGAGCAACGCCGATCTTGGAAACAGGAAGTTCTTGGTTCTATCTGGAAGGGTAGTCGTTCGGATACTTTACTGGTTGATGCCTGCTTGCCTTTGTGGTCGGCGAAAAAAGATGTGGATGCTTTTCCTCTTTGGTATTTTTGGCCGGCGGGTGATTTTCCCGATGGAATCCGTGATTTAGTTAAATCATGGGAACTCGTAACTGCAGGAGAATCAATCGGCAATGGAGTTCTGCAAGCCCTCTTGATGCATTTCCTGCTCGACCGCGGGCATAAATGTGAGCATTGAATCGTACACTTAAGCTTTAAAATTTAGTTCCTTATTCTTGATTTCATGAAATTATGCCTCAATACAAGCACCATTAAGCATGTCCCTTTGCTCGAGAAAATAAGGTTGGTCGGAGAAGCAGGGTACGAGGGAATTGAATTGTGGTTGAATGATGTTTGGGAATATGTTGCCCGTGGGGGAGAGGTTGGAAATGTTTTAAAAGCATTGGACAACCACGGATTGTTCGTTCCTTCTGTGATTGCGATGAGGCAGTGGGGTGATTTCGATGGATGGGAGCACCAGCTTGTTCTTGATGAAGCGAAGCGCAGATTTGCGCTTGGAGCAAGACTGGGAGCACCATTCATTGTCGCAACTCCACCCCTCGAAAAAATAGAGGTTGATCATTTACCAAGTCGCTATCGTGAATTACTTGAGATTGGAAGGGAAGAGGGAATTAAACCAACTTTTGAGTATATTAGCTTCTTCAAATCCGTAAATACACTTGGAAAGGCATGGGAAATTGTTCAGGAAACGAATGACGCGGACGCAACACTTATTTTGGATGCTTTCCATAATTGGAACAGCTTCTCAACTCTGGAAGAACTTCGTAAAATCCCGGTCTCAAAAATTAGTCATTATCATATTGATGATGCAGACCCGAGCATTCCTGCTGGTGAACAGAAGGACCCAGACCGTGTGATGCCGGGTGATGGCCAAATTGATTTAAATTCCGAAATCAAAGTATTGAAGGAAATTGGATACCAGGGAACAGTAAGTCTGGAGCTGTTTAATCAATACTGGTGGGAGCAAAAGCCTGAGGAAACATTAAAGACTGGACTTGAAAGAATGCGTCGATTGTTGGAATCACCATGATCTTTTTTAAGCATTAAGGTGCAAGGTAATCGCCTACATTGGTTAGAGATTCTTGAGCTTCCTTTACTCAGTTATTCCTTTGATATCGTTAAAAATGAGGGATTAGCACAAGTAATAGTGAGGGATGCGTTTGTGAAATTTTATTTGGACAATGAAAAATATCTTAAACCGAAGTCTTGGCTCTACCGTGAAGTCAGAAACTCATCATTAGCTCGGCTAAGAGATTCAAAAAACTCGTCTGTATCTTCTGAGCAACTTGATCTTTTTAAAGATACACTAGGTCCAACCGATTCCTGCCCAAGAAATCCATTGAATAAAGATGAAAAAACCAGGAGAGTTTGCCATTTCCAGAGGCAGCTTCCTGAAAATTTAATGGAATTATTGACTTTGAAGTTTGGGAAAAAATTAAACTACAAGGAAATTGCCAAGCAGAAAGAAACAAGCGTCAGCAGGGTAGGCTATGATTTGCAAAAGTTAATCAATGAATT
>PBSV01000012.1 GCA_002726435.1 Opitutia bacterium
TTGCTCAGCATTCAATGCACCGAAAATACCAAATGTAATTAAAATAAGTGAGAGATAAGCTATGGACATGGAGTTACAAAATCTAATTAAGAAAGTATAATATGAGTTTAGATACAAAAAGCAATACGTATATTTCAACCTAAAGTATGCAAATAGGGGAGTAGAATGTCGAAAAAGGGGTCCAATTAAAATAAGGTGTGGGATTTAATAGAAGCATGCAAAGATAAATAGAATCTTAAAAGCCCTTGCATGCATTCATCAAATCCAATTCATCATATCAGGAAGTTTCATTTCATGGCGAATTCTTTTTATCAAATACAGATTTTCACAGTTTAAAATCTAATTTTTTAATGGTTGGATTGAAAAGTTTTTTTCTGAGCCTGTTTTTTTAGTTCAATCCATCGATCCCATTCATAGTGTGGAGCTTGCACGATTGTATTTAGAAGATTCTTCCATTCAATGTGTCCACGCTCAATATCCCCTAATTTTAATTCGTGGTTTACGAAATTCAGTAAATTGCCTTGATTTTCTGCAGCAGCATGAATGATTTCTGCGGCTCCCTCTCCGTATTCTAAAGGGAGTCCTTTTTTTAAATAACTTTCTATATTACAATGCCCATACTTTTCTCGACAGTTATTTGCCAGACGATCACTGCTTCCTGAGTTTTCTGTAAATCTGTAGCCTGCTCGCATGTTAGCAAGATCCCAAATAAGATCTCTAATCGGGTAAGTTTCGTCAGAGAGAGCCGCTGCAATTGCCAGACCTTCTCCATGATTGAAAAAAGAAAAAATCAACCCCGTTCGAGTTGGGAAACCGTCCTCATCAATCAGTCCAAATGCAAACCACTTTTCTGCCGTACTTTTGGGCTCTTTCTGAGGTTGTGAATCCCCCAGAAGTTGTTGAAAATTCATTCCATGATTTTCGCGAGTCCTCTGAGGAGGATTGATAAGAACTTTTCCAGTTTCGTCTCGAACCCCGAACACTGGAGAGTCTGAAAAATCAAGTCTTGCATAAATTAAATTCCCTTTTTCATGAAGCATTTTGACCTTTGCGCCATGAGTCAACTGTGGGATTTTAGGAATTAGTTTTGTTTCAAAAATTTTAAATGGGCATTTTTTACCAACAATGGTTTTGTTTCTGGGCAATAATTTTTGCTTTTTTAAATTTTGATAAAACCATTTTGTTAGAAAAATAGAGTCCTCATTAGACTCCTCTGGAAATTTAGCGAGTGGAATTTCACGGCCATAGAGCTGAACTTTATTATTTTTAAATTTACAAAGATTGCCTATTCTTAAATCTTTTAAAATCTTTGGAATTTGAAGCGCTGGAATATATTTGTCCTCGTGGTAAATAAATGCAGATCCAGCGGTGGTTTGCGTCGGTCCCTTTTTCCTTTCCCAGACCCCATTGGAGTTGAGAATTTCCAAAACTTCATTGTTGGAGCTTAAGTTGGATTTTTTTAAAATTTGTTTGGGCTGCAAAGCTAATTTTTCTGCTCTATTCAACTTTAGGAATGCTCCAAGTCCAATCGGTTTCATTTGGTCTGAGTATAACTTATGAATGAGATCTCGGAGGGATTGAACGGGATCTAAGTGGCTCTCTTTCGCTCTTTGAAGCAGATGAATGAAAGAAGGCCAATCAATTTGATTTTGACCGATCAGCTTAATGGGCCTGCCTTCTCTCAATGAAGGTTTTCCTGGAGAGGTTAGGATGTATCCTTTATCATCAAAACCACGTCTTCCGGCACGACCAAACATCTGAAGCAACTCATCCGGCCGGAGATTGTGATGGTATTCTCCCTGTCGATATTCACGATCAATAATGAGAACAGACCTCATGGAAAAATTAATCCCAGCACCCAATCCTGTAGTAGCGACTACAACTTGAAGTTCCCCTTTTTTAGCTAGCGGTTCAATCAGTCTAGCTCTTTGTAGATAATTCAATCCACTGTGGTGATAGGCAACACGTTTTTTTAACATGCTTGAAAGTCCATGCCTAGCCATTTTTTTATGTTCGGGCTTCAGAACTAGGGGGACAGAGGGATTCAAAGCTTCCTCTAATTCCTTTGCTAGCTGCTCACTGACATGACGTTTAGGAGCAAAAACCAGAATGGGGCCCAAATCATTTTTAAGAGCCTTAATGAGTGATTTTACCCAATAATTTCGAACATTTTTAGGCACCGATCCCTTGAGGGCTTCTAACTGAACTTCCTCTTGCGGAACTGGTCTCTCGTGGTGTAGAACGATGCCTGCATCTCTACCGTTTTTTTGCAACCACCCTTGAATGTCTTTTGGATTTCCAACACTGCCGCTCATCAAGAGCAATTGAGTTGTCCTAGGTGCCGCTGCAATTGCAAGCTCATAATTCAAACCTCGGTTGGAATCGTTGAGCATCTGATATTCATCAATTACTAATAAGTTGGGCCCTCTTCCTTCCAAAAGATTTCTTTTTTGGGTCTCCAAAGTAGCTACTAATACAGGAGCTTCAAGGTTCACAGAAACATCTCCTGTGCAGAGCCCTACATTCCAATTTCTTTTTTGCCATTCATAGAGTTTATCATTGGCTAAAGCCCGAGTAGGGACTGTAAAAATGGCTTTTCCTTTGAGGATTCTGTTTTCAACCAACCATTCAAAAATAAATGTTTTTCCCGCTCCTGTAGGCGCATGAAGAACGACATCTTTTCCCATTTTAAGCAACTGGATAGCCTCTTGCTGCCATTTATCTGGGATAAGAATGTTGTTTGAGTTTTTCATAGACCTGATAGAGACCTAGTAAATCACAAAATTGCAAAAAGTTGAACTCATTAATCCATGAACAAGCTTATGCAAAAATTCTGCGAACATCCCTTCTTGAAGAAGTAGACAGATTTTAAAACGCGGGTTCTTTACTGGCCCGCAAAAAAAGCAGAGATCCTTTAACTATGAACGACTCGCAGAATGAAAACATTTGGCTTCAACTGCTTTTTCTCAGCTGCAGTAAACGCAGTCTTCCTCAAAAAGCATAAAAAGTGAGGATCGTTTTTATGGTATTTGCTTCGNTTTCTTTTTCTTATTCAACTTCGGAGATGTAATTGAGAATTTTCACGAAAGAGGCTCCCGGATTGGCCATGTCGGATTCAAGGCGNCGTTTTGCTTTCCAGAGTTGTCTGACCCGGGCACGCTGTTCAGGTTTNATACTGGCCATGACCTTTTCGACGTAGGCCTGGTGACTTTTTCCTTGGTAGTCCTCTGGAAGGGAGTTTTTGTCGATGCGAGCAAGGAGCTTAGGAATATCAGTGTCGGGTTCTTTAGTGGCAGAAAGCTTCGGTTTCTTTTCTTGGGACTCTTTCAGATGTAGGGAGTCCCACTTTTGGAGAAACCACTCCTTAGACCGTGGCGATTGGTTTTCTCGGGGGCCTTTCGCAACTGTCTGTTCCTCAGAAGTGACATATTCTGGTCCATCAGTCATGACACTTTTATAGATTTGGTTGGCCTGCTTTTTCATTTTTGCAATGAGTTTAGGGTGCTCTTTTGTAATGTCGTTTTGCTGACCGAGATCCTTCGATAGGTCAAACAGCTCAACCCGATCGATGCCTCCCTTTTTCATAAGTGGGATCGAAGCTTCATTGAAGTAAAACAAGGACCGAAATTCATCGCGCAGGTGGTTTGCTTCGGGATTGGTAAATTGTCCGTTGAACATGCGGGAACGAAGATCCAATCCGCCTAACTCCTTCTGAAGGTCGTCTCCGAGGGCTAATTTTGTCTGCTTCAGCAAGCGGTTCGCATTAGCATTGTCAAATGGGAGTCGAACGTTGCTTGTTGCCAAAAGAGTGTAGTTCCCCATACGAAGTGTTATTTTTTTTTCGTTCATCCAAAAAAGGGGCTGATGACGTTCAAAAGTTCCTGTGGCGGTGAGCAAAGGAGTCAGGTCCGAACCATCAAGGAAGACGTTCTTAGGTTTCTCGATGTCAAGAAGCCCACAAAGGGTCGGAAGCAGATCAACGGCTCCTGCAGGCTCTTTCTCAACTTGATTGCCGAGGATCTTTGATTTCCAGAAGAAAATGCCCGGCACCCGGTGGCCGCCTTCATGATGAGATCCTTTTTTACCACGCAGTTCCCCGCTTCGCTCCTGTCGATAGCTGCCATTGTCAGAGGAGAAATGAATGATTGTGTTATCAAGTTCACCGAGTGCTTCTAGCTTAGCAATCAGCCTCGCGATCGCACGGTCCGTATTGTCAATAGTCCCGTTGTAGATCGCAGCCTGATCGTTGAGTGCACCATACTTCAAGACGATTTTTTCTGGAGCTGCAAGGACGGCGTGAGGTTCATTGAACCAGATATTGATGAAAAAGGGAACGTCGGTGTCACTTTTATCGATCCAATCAATGGCTTCTTCAACGAGGAGCTGGCAAGAGTAGCCATTCATGGGCCCAACGGATGTACCGTTGCGCAGAAAGTTAGTGGGATCTTTATGACTGGGATGAGCTCCATTGACCAAGGCGAACCAGTAGTCAAATCCATGCTCGCTCGGAGTGGGGTTGTCACGATTGTGAGTCGGCATGCCAAGATGCCATTTGCCAAAGTGAGCGGTTCTGTAGCCCTGGTCTTTAAGAACTTCGGCGATCGTTCTTTCACTTCGAAGTAGATGCATTTTGTGGCGCTTTTCATTGAGGACAGAATAAACTCCCGCACGGATGTGGTTGCGGCCAGTGAGAAAAGTGGCTCGCGATGGGGAGCAAACCGGAGCACCGGAGGGAAAGTCAGTGAAGCGAACGCCATCTGCAGCCAACTTGTCCAGCGTGGGGGTCTTGACTGGACCTCCGTAACAGCCGAGGTCGCGGTATCCGAGATCGTCAACGAGTAGGGTCACGACGTTTGGCGGTTTGTCTTTGCCGAAAACAGGACAAAGCAGAAGGAGGGCGAATAAAATTGTGAAAATGGATTGCATGGTACTTCTTCGAGGAAGTATTTAATTTAGATCCATAATTTCAAAAGATCAAGAATAGCGGCTTCATTTTATTCTTTTCTGGTGGCATCCAAGTGCGGCGCATATTTCTTAGAAAGCCTCTTTTTCAATTCCGCCTTCGCTCTTTTGACGAGCCTTGAGCCATGCGCTGTCAATCGATCTCAATCACAAAGATCTAGAGCGACTTTCCTCCCTTGTTCATTGGATTCAATAGAGGCATCAATAATCTTTTGGATTTCAGCTCCTCTTTTAAAATCAGAAGAATCCTGAACACCCGTTTGAATTCCCTTAATAAAACGTTTGAAATTGTTGAGAGATTTTGGAGCTTTGATTGATTTCCAAGTGTGATTGATCAATGCTTTGTCTCCAGAGCAGAGTTGCAATTCATCCATAGACTTTGATAAATCAATCTCAATACCTCCCTTTGTCCCATAGATACTGACTTTAACAGTATTCGCATGACCAGAGGCCCATCGAGTGGACTGGATGGTTCCCATAGCACCGTTCTCAAATTCAACGGTGAGCAGGGCAGAGTCATTTGCATCCAAAGTATACTCCTTCCATTTTCCATTTTCTCCTTTGGGAAAATGAGTTAAATTTGCTTGAACAGTCTCAATTTTACCAACTGGATAGGAGGCGAAATCAATAATATGAACACCGACATCTCCCAAAACCCCTTTGCTACCATGAGCCGTTGACATTCGCCAAAGCCAAGCAGGATTGTCATGCCATCCCCCCCAAGAAAAATTGTTACACCAAGATTGTAGGTAGGAGGCATCCACGTGACGTACTTCACCAATTTTTCCAGATTCAATCAATTTTTTAGCTTTTTGAACAACGGGTGCGGCTCGATAAGAAAGATTCACCATATTTATCAATCCACTCTCTTTAGCTACCTCAGCCATCTCTAGAGCATCTTGATAATTCTCAGCCAATGGCTTTTCGCAAAAAACATGTTTCCCTGCTTTTAGTGCCTGAATAGAAATTTCTTTGTGAAATCGATCTGGGGTTACATTGCATATCGCATCTAAACTCGGATCTGCTAACATTTCATCCAAAGTTTGGAAGGTTTTATTAATACTGTGTTTCGCACAAAAAAGATCCAACGACTCGAGGTTCAAATCAAAAGCACAATACAATGCGACTCCCCGAATTTTTCCCATCATGATTGCATGTTGATTGGCCATCATGCCTGTTCCAACAATACCCACTCGAATCATTTATCAACTCCTATAGTTTCTATGCTTTCAGGAATATTAGGACAACTGGCATCGCTGTCTGATTTAAAACTCTTGGCCCAATGAACTCCGTTACTGATGACTTTTTGCACATTTAAATCGTAATAGATCGGGTAGGTCTCGTGGCCTGGGCGGAAGTAAAAAATCTTCCCTCTGCCTCGTCTCCAACAAGCTCCGCTTCGAAAGACTTCACCGCCCTCAAACCAAGAAATAAAAACAAGCTCGTCTGGCTCAGGAATATCAAAAGGTTCTCCATACATCTCTGTATTTTGCAACTCAATATAAGAGCCTAAACCTTGAGAGATTGGATGAGAGGGATTTACGTTCCAAAGTCTTTCTTTTTCTCCAGCCTCCCTCCATGAAAGCGTGCAACCAGTTCCTAAAGTTTTGATAAAGATTTTCGCAAAATGAGCAGAATGCAAAGCAACCAATCCTAAACCCCTTAAAATGTATTTATGGATTCTTTCAACAATCTCGTTTTGAACTTCTCCATGAGCCATGTGTCCCCACCAAATGAGAACATCAGCCCATTCTAGGTTTTCAACACTGCATCCGTGCTCAAAATCATCCAGGGTGACTGTTCGAACCTCCATCCCATTTTTTTCAAGAAATCCAGCAATCACGGTGTGTATTCCATCAGGATAAATTTCCTTGGGTTTGCTATTAGCACGCTTTTCATGCCGAAACTCATTCCAAATTAAAACATTCATAAAAGGGATCCAGGGGTTCGTGTGGATTAATAAAACATACAGAATTAAATCCAAAATAAAGGTTTCTTTCGTAATGAAAAGAAAAATCTATTTTATTAGAGATTCTATTTTTAAAAGGGCCATTATGCTCAAGTGGAAAACAAACTAAAATTTATGAAAATAAAATTTGTTTATTCTTTAAATAGATCTATGTTAATGATTTAAATCAAAACACGGGCTCCTATGAATGATTTTAAACATGAAACCCACACACACAAACATGGTAAAGATTGTGGACACACGGCTATTCAACACAACGGCCACATTGATTACCTTCACGATGGTCACCTTCATCATCCATGCGGAGAAAATCAGGTGGAGGAACATGTGATTGAAGTGACGGATATCAACCCAGATGTCTGCACACCCGGTCTCCAATGCCAATGTCATGAAACTGGACATGTTCATGGACCAGGATGCGGTCATGAAGCCATTCCTCATGGCGACCATATAGATTATATTGTAGAAGGACGCCTTCATCATCCCCATGGAGACCATTGTGATGACCATGGACCCATTCAGCTAGT
>PBSV01000013.1 GCA_002726435.1 Opitutia bacterium
AATCGAACATGCCCTGACTCCCAAAACCAAGTTGGTGATTTTAAACAGCCCTTCTAATCCGACTGGTTGTCTGTACGAAAAGGCGGAAATGGAATCGATTGTAGAACTTGCCTGTAAACGCGACTTGTTGATCATGTCGGATGAAATATACGAATATCTTTTATACGATGGAGTGGAGCACCATCGACCGGCTTCCTTCGGAAAAGAGGCCGCTGAACGAGTCATCACTGTTTCAGGGTTTAGTAAAACTTTTTCCATGACTGGATGGAGACTAGGGACACTGGTGGCGAACCCAACTATTTCGAAAGCGGTCGCTTCTCTACAAAGTCAGACTACTTCCAACGCAACTACTTTTGCTCAATACGGAGCACTTGCCGCAGTACAAAACTGGGAACTTTCAATGGCTGCAGTACAAGACATGCTTGTACATTTCGATCGCCGAAGGATGAAATTATTGAATGGGTTGCAAGGGATTAAAGGTGTTTCCTGTTTGCGTGCCCAAGGTGCATTTTATCTGTTCCCCAAAATTGCTGACCTTGGATTGACCTCGGCGGAATTTTCCGACCGCTTATTGGAGGAAGAAAAAGTCGCGGTTGTTTCTGGTCATGCTTTCGGAGCGGAAGGATACATTCGATTGAGCTATGCCACTTCCGATGAGGTGATAGAAAAAGGATTGGAGCGGATGTCGAAATTCTGTGTCTCATTATAATGTGGAATGAGTAATGTTTAGTCTTTTTTCCGTCAGGCTAGATAGGAGTTTATTAGGTTCACACATTCGGGCGGTTTGAACCGAGGGATAAATTCGTGTTTTCAACTTTGTGTTGGAGCAGTCGATTCAAAGTGGTTTCTTGGAAAGTCGAGATTTTAAGCTTTTATTTATAAAACTGATAATCTTTATTAAAAAAATTTGTTGACGAAATAAAATTTAAAATAAATTCTGAAAAAGTTTATTAATTGTATTATTATGATCACAAAAACCTCTTTCCTCTTCAAATTACTCTTTTTTTTGTGGGTGATACCAGTTGTTTCGTTTGCGAATCGAAGCAATGCTTACAATGCCGCTCATCATACTCCCGGAGTTGTCCCAAGTGACTTTGACGCCGATTGGAGAAAGGGTGTCACTAGCGGTTACTACCTTGGATTTACCAGTTTGGCTGATGAATTAAGGGATTTGCGTCGTCCTGCCGATATTCCAGTCACGGAGGGATTTATAAAAAATCTTTACCTGGATTTTCACTACGCCAATCAAGAATTTAACATGGGTTTCTTTAAGGACGACAGTAACACAAGCTTGAGCCAAAACGATACTCTTGTTGAACACGATGCCTATGGGATCACCTTTGGAATGACTCTGGGAGATAATCCGAATTTGGACATTCGCATTCCCCTAGCAGTTTCACATTTTGAAGTCGGTCATGTGGATGACTCGGGAATGATCGCAGGTATCGAGTTGTTCCCTAATTACAGAATCAACGAATATATTGCATGGGGACTGAACATCGCTCACCTCAATTCATCCAGTGATTTTCCAATGTTTGACGAATCGATGACAAGTGTTTCGTTTGAGACTTTGGCAGAATCTAGTCAGGCTTATGGAATGAATTGGTCAGGTCGTCTTTCAGTTGGCCGATATTTTCCCAGTAATGATGTAAACGATGAATCTTTCTTTTTAGTGAAGGCGGCCATTGCATTGCATTATCATCTGCATAAAAATTTCACTATGCTTCCATTCATTCGCTTTAATTATTCCAATGGAGATGTACTCACGGACGCTAAATGGTGGGACTACGGGGCTGAGTTTATTTTAATGCCCAATGCTCCCTGGAATTTTAGCTTTGGAATCGCCGGAGTAGGTGGAAATGAAATAATTGAAGAAGGCATGGAATTCTATTTGTCCACCAAGGGCAATTTCTAATATTTACCAATCGAATTCATCTTACTAATGAAGAAAAAAGTTATATTAATCTCTTTTGCATCAATCCTTTTGTTTACAATTGGGTGTACTCGTACTGCCAACCGAACAGGGCCATTAACTCCTTATCCAGAAGTCACCTCTGACATTGAGATTGGTGATGAAGTCAGAGGTGAGGGAACCCGTGCGGAATTGCTTGGTTTTATTCGTTGGGGAGACCCCGGACGGGCATCATTTCGGGCCCATCCACAGGAACATGCAATGGGTGGGTTGGCAGATTCCTTAGGGGGTGGGGTGGTCAAACAATCCATGCAGTCCGCCGTTTACAAAGCACTTGATGGTCAACCAGACAATTTTATTCTTGATCCTCATTTTCATACAGTTGAACACAATTTCCTTTTATTTCGGACCGCGAAAACTCAAGTGGTTGGCCGGCGGGCCAAACACACAAACTACCGCCAAGTCAAACGATTCAACTCAGATCAAACTTCCACTCTCCCTCTCGAAAAGTCCCCTCAAACTTATTTGGTTGAAAGGAATGGGAGAGAAGCAACTAAGATAACAACCTCAGGAAATATTACCCCCTTTGTAACTGACTCCGCAAATGTCTATGATACATCATCAGGCGTTCGAATTCTTGACATGGATATTCCACAAGATTCAGGAGGGTCCTTGCAAGCATTGGAAAATAAATTGCAGGAACTCAACCGAAGGATCGAGGCACTTAAATAATAGTTTTTAAAAGNCGCCTGGACGATTGTCTAAATGCCAAGTTTTTTCTTTTCTTCGGGATTTTTTTCCAAAGCATCNTCGAATTCAGCTAAATCAAAATCTGCAACCACGAAATTTCCGTTTGCAAGTGTCGGGGTTTTACTCTGTCCGCTTATNGAGACAAGCTCATNCATTTTACTTGTGTCCANTAGCACATTAACAATGTCCAAGTTCAANTTTTTTGCCTTAAAATATGACAATGCATCCTCGCACCATGGACACCCTGGTTTGATGTAAAGTATCGGTAANNTCATAAAAGNCTGGATATCGAAAGCCAGCCAAAAAGAGAAGTAAAAATTCTCAATCCTGCTTGGCAAAAACCAAGAACCCAGCATTCTTTCGAGTAGGAATATGGGAAATAGAAAGATAAAAAGCAGAAACCCTGAAAAAGTAATTCGGATTAAGGGAGCATGGGAGAATAATTTAAAGGGGGTAACGGTTAATCTTCCAAGGGGTAAGTTGGTAGGAGTTACCGGGGTAAGTGGTTCTGGAAAATCGTCCCTTGTGTTTGATGTTTTGGCTGCAGAGGGACATCGCAAGTATGTGGAGAGCTTGTCTCCCAAAGCTCGGCAGGCACTGGAGAAAGTGAAACGACCAGAAGTTGATTTTGTTGAAGGCTTATCACCTGTTCTCGCAATTGAACAAATTTCTGCGGGTTCTGCGGGACCAAGAAGTACCGTTGCTACCGCAACCGAAATTGCAGATTACGCACGGCTTTTATGGTCGACTGCAGGGCAACCTTTTTGTCCAAAGGATGGAGCAGTAGTTTCACGAAGAACTCTTGATGATTGCATCAGTCAAATATTGGCACAAGGAATCGGAAGACGCATGATTTTACTTGCTCCATTCCTGAAGGCGAAAGCATCTGTGCTTCGTGAAGAACTCCCTAGTCTCGAAAGACGGGGTTTTCAGCGAGTTCGAATTGACGGTGAGATTAAGCGCTTGGACGAACGTAATTTGATCCCTGAAAAATCAAGAGGTCGTGAATTTCAAGTTGACTTGGTAATCGATCGTTTAAAAGTGGAGAATGCAATTCGTAGCCGGTTAGCCGATTCTCTTGAACTTGCTTTCAAAGAAGGAAATGAAAGTGCCCGGGTTCTTTTTGAAATCGAGAATGGCTATGAAGAGATTCCGCTTTCTCAAAAACTTTCTTGCGAACTTTGTGGAGAGCTTTATCCAAACCTCACTCCTCGTCATTTTTCATGGAATCACCCGGATGGAGCTTGCGAGACTTGCGGTGGACTTGGGCAGGTTCTAAGATTTCGCGAAGATCTTGTGATTCCGGATCCTTTGCTATCCTTAAGCAAAGGGGCAATTAAACCCTGGCGCCTTGGTTCGCGAAAGATGATCAATTTAAGGAAGAATATTCTTAAGAGTCTCAGCGAACAATATCCACTGAATTTAAAAACACCTTGGAGGGATTTGCCGAAAGCGGTTCGTTTTTTTCTTCTCCATGGGGACAATGAGAAAGTATTTGAAATTAAATTACAGGCCGGCAGGGGAAAGGCTAAAAAACAAGTCTTCCCAGGTATTCTTAGTGACCTCGCCGAAACTATGAGGCAAACTTCAAGCGAAGGACTACGAGCTCGATTGCTGACTTTCCAATTTGGATCGGTCTGCCCAGACTGCAAGGGTAGAAGACTCTCCTCTTTTGCACGCTCGGTAAAACTAGCCGGATCTTCGATTGATAAATTTCTTTCCCTGCCCGCTAACCTGGCTTGGAACTTTATACGGCTCAAGGCTGTGAAGGACGAAAAGTGTGAACAAGTACTCGATGCTTTGAATGGACTCGAGCAGAGACTTCGATTCATTAATGAAGTCGGGTTGGGCTACCTGACCTTGGATCGTTCCTATCGAAGTTTGAGCGGAGGAGAGGCTCAACGGGCGCGTCTGGCGACTCAGTTGGGGATGGGGTTGGTGGGGGTCACATACGCCTTGGATGAGCCTAGTGTCGGTCTTCACCCTGCGGATCATGGTAAATTGCTGACCGTAGTTCAAGGTTTGAGGGATCGAGGAAACACAGTTGTGGTTGTCGAGCATGACGCCGATACTTTGCTCGCTTGTGATCATTTGATTGAAGTGGGTCCAGGTTCCGGCGAAGAAGGCGGAAAACTTGTATTTTCAGGATCAATTAAGGATTGTATGAATTCAAAATCCAGCTCAACAGGTCCTTTTTTGATTGGAAAAGAAAAAATCGAAAAAAACGGGAAATCAAAAACTGCCGGTAAAAAGTCATTGTGCGTGAAGGATGCTCGAGCGAACAATTTAAAGAATTTGAATGTTTCTTTTCCCGTCGGTTTACTGACTGTAGTTTGCGGAGTTTCGGGCTCCGGAAAAAGTACTTTGGTCAATGAAGTTTTAGCAAAAAGTGCGGCTCATCAATTACACCGTTCCAAGCAATTACCCGGTGCCCATGGAGGGATAAAAGGATTCGAATATTTTGACCAAGCCGTTCGGGTTGATCAATCCCCGATCGGAAAAAGTCCTCGCTCCAATCCGGCAACCTTCATCAAGTTATTCGATCTTTTACGAAAACTTTACTCCCAGTGTTCTTTAAGCCGGGTACGGGGTTATTCCCCAGGAAGATTTAGTTTTAATTTGCCTGGCGGGCGATGCGAGCGATGCAAAGGAGATGGTTTGGTGAAGTTGGACATGCAATTTTTGGCAGATGTTTTCGTCGAGTGTGAAAGTTGTAAAGGCAGAAGGTACAACCGCGAGACATTGGAAGTCCGGTTCCGGGGTTACAACATAGCAGAAGTTCTTGAAATGTGTGTGTTCGAAGCAAAGGAACTTTTTAAAAAACATCCCGCGGTTCTTGCCAAATTGGAAACCTTGGATGCTGTGGGACTGGGTTACCTCAAGCTTGGACAGCCTGCCAACACTTTATCGGGAGGTGAAGCTCAGCGTCTTAAATTGTCTCTTGAGCTTTCTCGAAGACAAAGCGGTAATTCTCTTTATTTATTGGATGAACCAACCACTGGCTTGCATTGGTTGGACATACAAAGATTGATGGATTTACTTATAAAATTAAGGGACGCTGGAAATACCATGATCGTGATTGAACATAACCTTGATGTTATTCGCTTGGCCGATCATGTAATTGAGATTGGACCAGTTGGCGGAGAAAAAGGAGGAAATCTAATTTTTGAGGGAAATCCAGAGTCCTTGTCCAATCTTGACTCTCCAACTGGTAAATTCATGGCGAACCACCTTGCGAAGCTCGAAGCTTCCGTCTAATCAAGAAAAATGTCCAATTCTGATTCAACTGGCGATTCAGCGGATCTTTTATCCAGCAAGAGAAAAAACTTTTGGCACCTTTGGAAAAGGAGAGCTTTGTTAATCCTTGCTTTGCTCTTTCTTCTAGTTCCGCTTTACGGGACATTTCGGCCGCTTTTTGAATTTATTTTATTTGCCGTTTCTCTGACTGCCTTGACCTACCCGCTTTTTTATCGTCCGATTGCACGAATTGGACAAAAGTTCCTGCCACAGATTACTGAAAGAAAACGAGCTGAAATTTGTGCCGTATTCTCAACGCTCCTTCTTCTTTTTGTATTGTTGTCTCCAATGTTGCTTCTTTTATGGGAAGCGTCTGACACGAGGAGGGGAGTCATGGATTTAATTTGGTCGCTAGCATTGGGAGAAGAAGGTGGCAGGGCTTTCCTTTTGGAAAGCGTGGCTCAAAGAGTGCGCGAAATGCAGTCAATTTATCCCCGATTACCAGTCGATGAAGAGAAAGTTGTTCAGTTCATTTCAAACTTGGTCGGAGACACAAGAGAGTTCTCAGGAACATTTATGGAATTTCTTTTCAATGGAACCCGGGGGTTCGTGGCTGAACTATCCCTCGCTTTGATTGCCCTGTCTTTTCTTTATGCCCATGGTGCTGCCTTCCTCCAAAGGGCATTGAAATTGGCTGGCTTTCAGCAACATGAAGTTAGGTCATGGTTCGAACTTCATAAGAAAATTACTTTTCGATTATTGAATGACACAGTCCTGACCTCCCTGATAAGAGGTCTCGCCCTTGCCTTGGTTGGTCATTTCATCGGGGGATTCTTTTTTCTGCCTGTTTTTCTACTAGGTGCCTTTGTTGGACTGGTTCCTGTAGTTGGAAGTGCAATGGTCTGGCTGCCCTTGTCTTCTTTGGTTTGGGGGAGGGGAGAACCAATCACCGCAATCATACTTGCGGGTCTGAGTATTCTCCTTAATTACTTAATCAGTAGAGCTCGTGTTGGAATGGGAAAAAGGCTACATGAGCAAGGTGCATGGCTCAGTTTTATGCTTTTTCTTGGAATTATTGGGGGAATCCTTTCATATGGTCCGCAAGGCTTTATCATTGGCCCAATGGCGGTCGTTCTCGCGTATGGATTAATTCGCTTTTTGGCTAATCAATCCGAAAACAATATCATCGATCAATAATTGGTTCTCATTCCGAATCGTAGATCACTACTTTTTCCCACATCTGAGAGCATTTTTCTATGAATGCAAGATGTATAGGATCCGCTTGGTACAGGTCATGGGCGGAAATGTCCTCGAGTAGAACGATCAATCCACAATCATAGCCGTCGTCTACAACTGCCCTTGGAGGAGTCTTTGCGGGACTACCAGTGTATGAACGGGTAACTGACTTTATTTCAGAGAGAATTTCTACTTCACGAAAGAAAAAAGACTTCTCTTTCTCGGATAATGTGGGCTTAAGCCAAAAGTAAACAGAGTGAATTAACATAATTCTTTTCTTAAGCTTTGATGAAATTTCTCAAGATTAAAGTATTGCCATCTCGCAATTATCTTAATGAATTAATAACAGCGAAAATATTCTTCCCAATTTTCATCCCCCCCTTACCTATGAAAAGCTTTACAGGCTCCGCTTTTATTCTCTTTTTATTTCCCTTGTTGCTTGCCTCTGCGGCATCCCCGCCCCGCCTCTCTTGCCCAGAGGAGTTGAAGCCACTTGTCACCAAGTACCTTGAAATGAATCCATCCGAGTCGCTGGAAGAAACGAAGAATGGCCTACGCAAGCATTTAGTGGAAGCCGGGTATTCATTCGCACAGGTTTTCGCCGTGAAAACAGCTGGCGTTTCGACTATAGAAGTGAAGACTGGTTTTATGGGAAAAACAAACCTCAAGGGCAACCAGTTCTTGAGTAACGAAAGTATTTTACAAAGCTTGAACTGGTCGACCGGAGAGCCTTTTAACTTTGGAAGCTTCCAAAGTAACTCAGCCAGACTTAATGCAAACCGGTTCATTACAGTAGATTCTAAGCTCAAGCCAGTTCGTGGATACGATGGAGAAATTCAAGTAAATGCAGACCTGTCAGTGGTAGACAAATACCCCATTGGCTACTCTTTCAATATTTCTAATGATGGTACCGAACAGTCTTCCGGTTGGAGAGCAAAGGCAGGTTTTGAGTTGTGGGAAGCTATCGCCCCAAACGATCGTCTTAGCATGAGCTATACTCTGGATCCAAAAAATTCTTCTCAACTTTCTTCTTACTTTGGAACTTATCAATTTGGCTCTGCCGGATTCCGACAGACCATTTTTGCCGGTTATTCCGATTCCGATTACGAGAATGTTGTTTCTTCCGTCAACATGAACATCGCCGGTGATGGTTTTTTTGCCGGTTATTCCGCTCTCTATGAACTTTCCTCCGATGGACTTGGCTTGTCGTTCGGTTTCAACTACTTGGATTTAAGCAACCAAGTCGAAATTTTTGGACACAGTTTCAGCGAGCAGGACTTAAGCCTTTTCCTTCCCCGGATTGGCTTGCAGGGCAGTTTCAATAATCCGTCTTCTTTACAAGGTAAAAGTTACTGGTCTTTAGGTGTAGTGTCGGATCTGAGTACTTCCGATAACTCTGAACTTTCCGTCCAAAATCCCGCTATCAGTAAAGGCTTTTGGGTTCCTCAATTTTCTTTTGCCCTTCTTGAACCTGCATCTATCTTAGGTTTAAAGGGAGGCGTTAAACTAAAATTGGACGGACAACTTGCGGAGGAAGCTTTACCCTTGAGTCTTAAAAAATCTCTTGGTGGGGCATCTACGATTCGAGGATATCGTGAAAGGGAAGCTTATGGCGACAGCGGATACAGTATAAATTTAGAATACGCCTTCGCATCTGAGGAAACAAACATCTTTGGATGGGAGGGTGATTTGCAGAAAGTCGTTTTTTATGATGCTGGTTATTTGAATTCCACAAACTCGATCTCTTCAATTGATGATTCCACGGGCATGCAAAGTTTTGGTGTTGGTCTTGTTGGTTCATTGGATCAACAAGCAGATTTTTCGCTTCAAGTCGGTGTCCCCATTGAGAACACCTTGAATACCCGAAAGAACCAAGCCCGAACTCATTTCAATTTTAACTACCGTTTCTAATCACCCTACCTTCATCTCCCTCATGAAGAATTCCAAAATATTACTTTCCAAATCATTCCGTATCTGGTCCAACCGTCATCGCAGGAACTTACGTATTTTACGTGAGAGTATTTTTATGACCAGTCGGGCATCTTTTATGAGCGTTGGCTTAGTCGGCTTTGTTCTTGGCAGCCCAGGCGCTGCTCTTGCAGCTAACCTCCCCACTGGTGCCGAGGTGGTCAGCGGTCAGGTTGATCTCCACCAAACCTCTTCCAATTCCCTTCAAGTGGTCCAGGGTTCCCAATCAGCGATCGTCAATTGGGCAAGTTTCGATATTGGAATCGGGTCAATGGTTGACATTGTGCAGCCAAACATTGATGCCGCCATGCTCTCTCGGGTTGTGGGATCAAACCTTTCTGAAATTCACGGTTCCTTGAATGCCAATGGTCATTTGTACCTGATCAACCCAAACGGTATTCTTTTTGGATCAGATGCACAAGTTGATGTTCACGCTTTGATTGCCTCCAGTCTTGATCTAGCGGACTCTTCATTTTTGTCCGGAAATATTTCTTTTGATGGAGATTCAGAGGCTGCAGTCATGAATCTTGGTTCTATTAAAGCGGCCGAATTTGCTGCTCTCATTGGTGGTAAAGTTGACAACCAGGGATTAATTTCGGTTCCAGGAGGTAATGCTGCCTTGCTTTCAGGAGAAGCAGTCTTGGATGTGGGCGAGGCAGCGGGTGGAAAAATTACTCTCGACTTGTCCGGTCTAATCAATGGTTTGACTTTAAATTCAGGTGTCATTAATGTTGCCTCCTCAACCACCAAGGGTGGTGGGGCAGTCCTTGTTTCTGAGGATGTTAAAGTGGAGGGAACGATTGATGCATCCGGTGTTGGTGGTGGTGGAAAGGTCTTAATCGGTGGGGATTTTCAGGGATCTAACCCCAATCTTGCAAATGCATCTTCGACGGTAGTTTCAGGTGTCATCTTGGCAGATGCTCTGATTGATGGTGACGGTGGAAGCGTTATTCTTTGGTCGGACGGAGACACATCTTTCTCAGGAAGTATTTCGGCGACTGGAGCGGGTATGGGATCCGGTGGTTTTGCTGAAGTATCTGGGAAAAATAATCTCCAGTACAGGGGCGTTAGCATACTTGAGGGTCCTTCCGGGGGAGGTGAACTGCTGTTAGACCCAACGAATGTAACGATCAGCTATGTGAGCTCTAATACCACCCTTGCGGCTGCTGGTGACGCAGATGGAGACAGCACTCTCGCTTCCAGCGAAGGTTCAGGAGATGTTACCGTATCACCTGCAGCAATTACCACTTTGCTTAATGCTGGAACTAGTGTTACCATACAAGCGACTTCAGACATTACCGTGGATGGTGCGATTGCTAAGACCGACGGTGGCGATGCAGTTCTTACATTAACTGCTGGTGATGATGTTTCGATCAATCAAACTATTGTTGGTGGCGTAGGCAAACTTGGCGTCAGCGTGACCGCTGACAGCGACTCAACCAGTGCCGGAAATGTAACCGTTGGCGCAGTGATTCAGACAAATGGCGGAGATTTTTCCAGCACTGGTGTAAATTATACTCAAAATTCGGCGATTTTTACAAATTCAGCATCCACTAACGGATCAGTTAGCATTAATCATACTGGCACGGCGGCTATAAATGACAATATTGGCACATCTGGTTCTCTCTCTGGGGCAGTAGCAGTTACAGGATCGGGGGGGATTACACTGGGTGGGGATGTTTACTCAAATGGTCAGGACATATCTTTTAATCAGGCTGTTACTTTGGCAAAAACCGTTCAGGTGAACACTGGATCCTCTTCCTCTGGCGATGTTTCATTTGCAAATACGATAAATGGAGCTTACGGCTTAACAACTGAATCCGGCACTGGTAATATAACATTTTCAGGCATCATTGGTGGGACAAGTGGTTTAACTTCTTTTTCAGCCTCAGGGAATGATGTATCACTCCCCTCGATCGGAGATGCTGATACCGTCGGTGTTTCTGGAGTTACTTCACTGGAAGCTTCAAATGAACTAACCCTTTCAGGAGATACATACAAGACCAATGCCGCAACTTACTCATCTGGTGCTGGTCAGAAAATAAAACTTACCGCAGG
>PBSV01000014.1 GCA_002726435.1 Opitutia bacterium
GAAATTCCATTTTCCCAGCCTCGAAGTATCTTGACTCTTTTAGCAAAAATTCTTTTTTCCAAAGGTTTTTTGTTCTTACTTTTTCTACTACTCCAGAAAACATCGATGATGGAACCGGATTCATCTAGGCCGACAACATCGACAGAGGCTCCATTCTTTTCATAAATCGAAACTTTTGGATCGTTACTGGTGTCGAGTTGTTTGACCACGCTTTGAGCATAAACCAGGGCTTCATTTAGATAGGCTTCATATGTAGGCTGAAAAACTTTTTCCAAAAGGTAGCCATCAAGATTTCGAATCGCGAACCTTTTAATATCTGAGGACCAAATTGGAACAATTTCATTTCCCCGATCGTCAATTGTGTAGACCAGAGCGGGATTTTTATCTGGGTTTCGATAGGCAGGAATTTCCAAAATCACTTTGGTTGCTTCATCGATTGCCCGAGAAAATCCGTCGGTAGTGGCAGGATGGAGAGTTTCCAGTCTTACACCATCGGGTAAGACTACAACGAGAGCAGAGGTTCTTGGAAAGTAGGTACGTTGCTCTGCAACTAAGAATCCCTTGGACTCTTCATTTTTAGAAAACTCACCTTCTTCTCTGAGTAGTTCATCTAAGGTCAAATTAAGGGTGCCAGGATGAAAATAAGCTTTGTATGGACCGGTAGGAAAATCATCTTTGAATTGAGCTTGAAGACGAAGATGATTTTTAACTTTTATTTCTAATGGATCGACGGAACCTGAAGAAAACATTTTTTTAATTCGCTTCCATGAAAGCAGGGATTTACTAGATCGGACTTCATAAAGTTTATCGAAGAAACGGAGAGCATCACTGTTGGAAGCAGGATAATACAAGGTGAAGTTTCCATCTAGTTTATCCTCGCGAAAATTTTTCTGGTAAATGATTTCACCAATCTTTCCATAAGCCGTGAAAGTGCCATTTCTTTTTCCTGATGAATAAAAACCATTCAGTTCGGGCAGTCCATTATTTTGCCAAAAAGAAAAGTTCCCATCCTTCAATCCATTCACAAACCCCATCGTAAATCGAATTCCACCGTTGGAATATTTCTCAGTTACATAAGAACGCTTATTTTTTCCATAGGGTTCATCTTCACCAAGTTCAAACAGAATTTCCGAACCATTTTCATCTTTTCTGTATTCAACATCTTCGGGGTTCAACTTTTTTTCCGAGCATGAAAAAACTACGAATAGCGGACAAAGTAAAAACAAGCACTGCCGAGTATACAACTGATTTAAATTCTTTCTCATAGAAAAATTACATTGTAAGGAGCAGGTGTAAAGTTCGGCAACGGCAAATTTATTGGTTTCTAGAGCGGACTTGATCGGCAATTTCCAAAATGTCCTCCACCGGCAGGGTTACAATGGCAGAGGGTTTACCGGCTTCCATTTTATAAACCACTACTCCCAACCAGTTGCCTGCCGAGTCAAAAACCGGTGTCCCAGGAGAGGTATTATCAATGACGAAATATTTTCTAGGTTTTGTAATTACCGCGTTGACCCATCCCCGGCGAAGCATGGATTGACGATAAAGATTTCGACCAAGTTTGGAAAGAGAGACCACGCCATCGAGAATTTCAGGACTCTTCCGGGGTGATTTCGATTTTTTAAATCCCGGAGCGGGAAAGAAGGCGACTTTTTCAGTGAGATCCTCCTCTTCTTTGATTGGCAGAACGAAGGCTAAATCAAGATCCACATCCTTCAAGAGCATGCGGGCTGGAACCTCAGTACCATCCTGCATCAAAATTAAAACTTCAGTGTAATGAACTTGGACGGAAGCACCTGGTCTTCGAATGCGAGATAAAATTGTGTTAGTCGGATCGACCTTATTCAACGATAAGACGGTCAATCCATCTTCAGCGATGATTGTTCCAAGAGCTTCCAGTTTTTGTTCCTGGGGAGGAAAACTCTGCCCACTGGCACTGATCTCAATACGTACTGTTGCGGAAATCCAAGTAACGCAGTTTGCATGATTCTTAAGAAGGTTTTTCCAAACATTATCAGTTTGGTTTTTTGTGTCTTTTCCAAAGGCGAGGGATACAGAGAGAAGTAAGATGAATAAAAGTGAGATTTTTATTGTTTGATTCATTGTTGGTCCCAGTCAGGTTCGAGTTCTAAAAAAAGAGTATGAATTCCTCGACGCACGAAAAAAATAATCCGATCGAGTTTCTGGTTGATAAGAGAGTTCATCGTGCTTTCGAAATCACCCACCGAGTTTGGTTTTTCGTCCAGTACGCTCAGCAGAAGATCTCCCTGACGCAAACCTGCCAATGCGGCCCATCCCGCCGGCTCGACATTTTCAATGATTAATCCAGACTGATTAAGATCGAGTCTTTCATTGACTCGATCGGCAAAGGAAAGCTCACGAACGGTGAATTCGAATGTTTCCTCTTCGAATTTAGGAAGCTCATTGGGGGGTACAGGACGTTTATTCAGAGTAACATTGAAGTCCATCTTTCGATCCTTTCTCATTCCGCTCAATTGAATGGTAGCGTCGGTACGGTATTCTTTTACCATATTTCCAAAAACTTCAGCGTCTTCGACCCGATGGGCTTGAATGATTTGCCCATCAATTCGAAAAATGAGGTCACCACTTTTTATTCCTGCTTGCTTAGCCGGTGTGTCCGGGAATACTTGGGCAATTCGAATCCCCCGTGTAGTTAAAGGTAGTCCTAGTGCGAGAGATAAATCACGAGTAAGAACTTGAGTTGAAATTCCAACCCACGGTTTCCATGCCTGGACAGGTTGATTCCTTTCGGTTTCAGGACCCAGCTTGACCACTGTTAATAATTCTGCCAATTCTCTTTCGAATCGAACCAGAGTTGGAATCGGTTCATTTTTTCCCCGCACGATCTCGTGGGTCAAATTGATCAAGTTCTTTACGGATCGAACGGGCTTTCCATTGACCTCAACGATAACATCACCCGGAACTAAACTCGGTTTGGCACTAGCAGAAGGACCACCCCGGTTGACTGAGTGAACCTGGGCACCGAGTTTATTTTCACGTTGAGCTTCCAAGGACGACATGAGTGTAAAGTCTCTCGCGGTCAGGCTCCAGCTTTTCAACTCCCGCTCCTTTGCAAAAGCGGATTCCCTTCTCCGGGTGATGAAATTCCAAGTCATCGACTTTCCATCCCTTTTCCCTTGGATGATTACTTTTTTTGAAGCAGGCATTCCATACGATAACTGATTGAAAATAGGTAAATCTTCAGGAATTCTTGCCGACACCTCTATGCCATTGTACTTGTTAATAACATCACCGGGTTTAATTTCTGCCTCATCCGCGGGAGATCCCGTGATTACTCCTGCAACGAGAATGCCTTTTTCTTCGTTGTTTAGCATGGGCTGACATTCCATGCCAGTCCAGGAGCGTGCGACATATCCGCGTTTGGCAAGTTCGCGAGAGACTGATTTCGCCAAGTTTGCAGGGATTGCCCCTCCAAGACTTCCAATCCCCACCTCATTGATTCCGATAATTCTTCCTTTTGCATTCACCAGTGGCCCACCACTGTTCCCGGGGAAAATAATAGCATCATGACCCAACCACCTGACGAGTTCACCAACATTCTCTCCATCCAACCGAAAAGAGTTTTGAGAGGGAGAGATCATCGCGATGTTGGAGATAATTCCCCGAGTCACGGACTGAGAAAGTCCGGCGGGACTTCCCATTGCAAAACATACATCTCCTACTTTCACCATGTCGGAATTTCCAAAGTTGGCCACTGCAAGTGGAGTTGCTTCCATCGAGCGATCTTTTATTCTGAGCTGCAAAACGGCGAGATCGGTCATCGGATCGGCACCAAGTAAGTCGGCCATAATTTCTTCCCCATTGTGAAGGCGGCAGGTTATGCGGGTGGCTTTGCCGGCGACATGATGATTAGTAATCACCATTCCTTCCTTGTTCACGATTACACCGCTCCCGGTCGCTCGTGATTTCATCATTCTTCCACTGGCTCCTCTTTCAGAAACAACTTCGATCCGGACAATTGCTTGATACACGGAATTGACAGCATTGTTGAGAACCGGATTCTGCTTGATTTGTGAAAAGCATGAACTCATCCCAATTAGAAAGAAAAAAAAGCAACGGGACTTGAGGCGTAAGTGTAACATCTAATTAATAAGCGTTAAGGGACATTAGTTTCGTTTGACTTGCAGTCATGCAACGAACATGACTTGTCTTTCCAAATGCTAAATCAAATGGCAAGCAAACAAAAGGAGTAGTTAAATGAACGAGCCACCGCAATCATCTTCGATCCTTGGGGACCGTCAAAGAAAGTTCCTTGCTTTCGTTTTTTGCTTTGCCGGCGTTCTTTTACTTGCGTGTTTGCTGACAGTGGTCGTTGTAATTCTCAATCAAGCTTTTGAGATGTTTGGTGGGGTGATTTGGTCGCTGGCTCTCTCTGGTATGCTGGCAATTTTATTGCGTCCGATCGTCACTTTTTTTGAAGAGCAACTCAATCTTGGTCGGTTTGCATCGATTTTACTGCTCTATTTGCTTGTGATTGGAACAGCAGGTTCTGCTACTTGGTTCCTCGGAGGGAAAGTAATTTCTCAAACTCAAGACTTTATTGGATCAGCGGCAGAGTGGCCAGAGAGGCTCGAGCAAAAAGCAAAGGGCTCTCTTCCCCCAGAGACATGGGAGGCAGTTTCCGACCAAGTAAAAGCATTCAAAAAATATTGGGAGGATTTACTCGGTCCCAGCACTCCAGTGATGTCCCTGAATCTATCACCCACTCAGGAATTGATTTACAACACACTGACACTTTCAGAAAGGGAGATTTTTCGCGCCCTCGATGATCTTGAAAAAGCTGACTTCTTTGCCCGAGAATCCAGAGAGGAAAGAATCGCTTACCTTGAACGCAAAGGTACCGAAATTAGAAACCAGACAATGGAAGCCATCGAAAAACAAGGTGAAGAAATTGCTGAGAAGTCAGCAGAGGTTTTAAAATCAGCGTGGTCCGGTTTGCTTTCAATCTTTACAAAAGTCACATACCTCGCGGTGATCCCGATTTATTTATTCTATTTTCTCGGTTCCAATCGTAACCTCATTGACGATCTCGAAAAAGAACTCTCTTTTCTGACAGATTCAGTCAAGGATGACATTGTTTTTCTGATCCGTGAATTTGTAGGAATCCTGGTCTCCTTTTTCCGGGGTCAGCTACTCATTGGCTTGCTAATGGGGATTGGTTACGCTGTAGGCTTCAGTTTGAGCGGGCTTAAATTTGGAATCACTCTGGGGCTTTTATTCGGCTTGCTTAATGTAGTTCCTTACTTGGGATCCATTGTTGGAATCGCCACAACTTTACTGGTTGCTTATTTGCAACCTCTGGGAATTGCTGAGACAGGTGAATGGAATGTACTTCTTGGATGTGGGCTTTGTTTTGTGGTCGTACAGCTAATCGAAAGCTATTACCTAACTCCCAAGATAATGGGGAAACAAACTGGGTTACATCCGGTTGTGGTGATGGTATCAATTTTCTTTTGGGGCACCGCATTGGGGGGAATCCTTGGCATGATTTTTGGAATTCCACTTACTGCATTCATAATTATTGCTTGGAGATTGGTTTGTCGGAAATACCTCAATCGTTCAAGTTGTTGATAAGTCCTTGGTTCTTTAGTGAGAAGAGAATGATTCTTGCTAAATGTTAAATAAAGCTAGACAACTCAACCTGCCCACAATGAAGAAAATTTTTCCTTATCAAATTTTTCTGCTCTCATTTTTGTTCCCTCTTGAATCAATTCAATCGAACGATTATTTGGCAAAGGATTCAACTTCGATTGTGGGCAACTGGAAATCGAGTACTTGGTTCGGTTATTACCATGACGATGGATCTGGATGGGTTTATCATGAAGACCTTGAGTGGATTTATCCATCCTCCCCAGATGGTAACTCAATTTGGATATTTGTTCCCTTGCTTGACTGGGCTTGGACGAGGCAGGATCTTTTTCCATGGATGTACTTCAATAAACTCCAGAATTGGCGTTATTATAATCAGGAAAATGGATTTTATGACTACAACAAAAATGCTTGGCAATCCAACCAGGTACTTTCAGAAGAATTGCAAGGAAAGGATGCAAATCAATCCGCCGGAGAATCCAATTCCACAACAGGACAAAATGGAGGGGATGACTCGGATGAAAGTGCCCCCAAAACCTATTCTTTACATGTGTTCAGTGGGTCCGGTGGTTTTGCAACTGGCAGCGGAAGCTTTCTCAAAGGGAATCTTGCCTCGATCTCAGCAACTCCAGAAATTGGTTATTACTTTATGAATTGGACGGGAGATGGGGTGTTGGATTCGAATGCCTCCAGTACTAGCCTATTGATTGATTCGAACCGAACAGTGACGGCGAATTTTTCCCTGATGCAATATATATTAAGCGTGGAGGCTCAATCTGGTGGTTCGGTGACGGGAGGAAACACTTATGATTTCGGGCAGACAGTCACAATCTCAGCAACCCCCGATACTGGGTATTATTTTATGAATTGGACGGGAGACGGGGTGTTGGATTCAAATGCCTCCAGCACGAGCATATTGATTGATGCGAACCGAAGCGTGACCGCGAATTTTTCCCTGATGCAATTTGGACTCACTGCTTTGGCTCAATCCGGTGGCTCGGTAACGGGAGGAAATACCTATGATTTTGGGCAGTCAGCAACGATCACTGCAACCCCGGACATGGGTTATTACTTTGTGAATTGGACGGGAGACGGGGTGCTGGATACAAATGCCTCCAGCACGAGCGTATTGATTGATTCGAACCGAACAGTGACCGCGAATTTTTCGCTTTTAAAACCACTCTTGTCTATTAGTGCGGAAGCAGGAGGGTCAGTTTCTGGAGCGGGTACTTATGAATATAATTCCAACATTACGGTCATTGCCTCCCCCGATAGCGGTTACTCGTTTCTTCATTGGAGTGGAGCTCAAGTTGCAAATTCAAGTGCTGCAACCACGACGATTCATATGACTGAAGATGTAAATTTAACTGCTACATTTGAGGCTAGCCCGATATCCTCACTCAGCAAGGTCGAGCCCTTTGAAATGGTAAGAAGAATGGGACGAGGAATAAATCTTGGTAATGTTTTAAGTGCACCGGAGGAAGGGAAGTGGGCGCCTGCTGCAACTCAACAATACTTTGCTGATTTAAAGGATGCTAATTTTACCAATGTCCGATTACCAATGGATTTTTACGGCACACGCACCAGTGGCGACACGAGTGGTTATTCATCCCTGTCTGGTACTTCCGGTGATTTTAATGGTTCAATGGATGATTTTGTCGTCTCTTCAGTATACCTCGACCGAATCGAAGAGATTATTAATTGGTCGCTTAATCAGGGTCTGATCACAGTACTTGACTTTCATGGAGGAAATTTAAAATCAGAATTCCTCCATACCTTCAACCCAAGCAACAGCCATTACCTCGATCCGACTTCCGCCAGAAGGGCAGCAGACTTGGTCAAATTCCAATCAATTTGGCGGGCGATTGCTAATCGCTTTAAAAATTACCCGCCCGAACTTCTATTTGAGATTGTGAATGAACCCTATTTTGAGCTTTCTGCCATTGAAATGGACCAATTGAATTCACTGGTTATTTCAATCATTCGGGCGACCGGCGGAAAAAATAATGACCGCAACTTGATTATTGTGGGTGGAGGCGAAAATTCTTACCTTGCACCCCAACAAATTAACTCATCCATCTTGGCTTCCGATGATCAATTAATCGCCACCTTTCATTATTATGATCCATTCAGTTTTACCAGTTCTCAGAAAGACCAATACGATGATAATGACTGGGGTACTTCCGTAGACAAGGAGAGTGTAAATACTCATTTTGACACGGTGAAGACTTGGTCAGAAACCAATCAAATACCAATTTACCTCGGAGAATTTGGAGCAGACAATGAAAATGGCTATGATTATGGATCGGGCACTCTCAGGAAAATTAATTCCAACGCCACTGGCTATGCCGATGGTGGACCCGATGAGCAATCTCGTATTCTCTATCATCAATATGTTGCTCAGGAAGCAATTAATCGAGGCTTTGCTTTTTCCGCATGGGATTCAGGTCCCACCTCAAACAAGACCATACACAAAAGAAACGACTCGAATTTAACTTCTAATTTTGATCTTTCTTCCTTCGCGGTTAGCTCCTTCGAGATTCCCACGGTCACAATGAGCACGGTTGTGGACTCCACCACTTGGGTATCCGAGATCAAAGAATCAATTTTGAACTATGGGACCTGGCCGGACTGTTACGGGCCATCAGGGGTGATTAAAAATCCAGGATTTGAATGTAGTCCTTACAACGAGAACTGGAGCCTCAAGTTGGTTTCTAGTTCAACTGCTGAGATTTCAGAGTCCAACAGCACGATGGCTCGAACGGGTGATGCTGCGATTCAAATCAAGGTGAGTTCGGACCTAGGTTACAACAAGGTATTACTTGAAAACACCTCGTTTGTAAGTGATTTGAATGGCAAAAGAATTACGGTTGAATGCTGGGTCAAGTCGAGCGTGCCGGCATCGTTCCGAATGCAGTTGAAAATTACCGAAAAGGAGGGAGTAGAGTATGGAAATAAATACCCCAGTTCCGATGTTTTCTCGACCACTACTGAATACCAGAAATTTATTTTCAGGCATACCGTAAATAATTCGATTGATGCTGTTCAATTCAAGTTGCTGCTCGGCAAGACCCCGGCGACCTTTTTCATCGATGATTGTTCTGCTTTGATTGAATAAGAATGAGTTCCGTTCTTCTTTGTCTGGCATTGACTNCTCCTCCANCATTGGGCCATTCTAGNTACTGGAAGATTGNGTNTGAGAAAGAACTAGGGAGAGTTCTGGGTTTTGTNTTACGGTTGATGGTTGGNGCAATTTCAGNGAACCNAAGAGCGATTCGCTTCCATTTGAAAGTNTCTTCTATTNGAAAGTGAAGGTGTGGGGTTACTTTTAAAATGTGCGCAAGATTGCCTTGAAAGCNTGTGTTTGATTGTTGAAGAATAAACTACCTCATAATTTATCATGTCAAANAAAGATAAGGACTTTGTACACTTGCATGTTCATTCCGACTTCAGTCTGCTGGANGGGTGTTGCCGNATGGATCGATTAATGGAACGTGCAGTAGAGTTGGGAATGTCGGCGATGGCATTGACAGACCACGGGAATTTATTTGGAACCGTTTCCTTCGTCAAGCAGGCGGAGAAGCATGGAATAAAGCCAATTATCGGGTGCGAGGGATACCTCGTTACTGATCATAAGAATGATGAAAAACCAGGCCGTGAGAATCACAAATCCTACCACTTGGGATTATTGGCAAAGAATTTCGAAGGCTACCAAAACTTGTCCAGAGTAGTATCTGATGCACATGTGGATGGATTTTACTACCGACCCCGTACCGATCTTGAGACATTGGCAGAACATGCGAAAGGACTAATCGGATTTACCGGATGCATGCAGGGATGGGTGCCCCAAAAGATTTTACACGGGAAAGAAGGAGAGGCGGAAGCGGCAATGGGAAAAATGGTCGATATTTTCGGAAAGGAGAATTATTTTGTTGAACTTCATAATCATGGTATCGAAGAACAAGCTCAGTTGGTACCTGAACTTCTAAAGTTAGCCAAGAAATTCGACCTCAAGGTAATTGCTTCCAATGATGTCCATTATGTTAAGGGTGAGGACTGGGCTCCTCATGACGCTCTGCTTTGCATACAGACGGGTTCCAAGCTGGATGACCCTAAACGCATGCGTTATGATGCCCGCGAATTTTACCTCAAGTCGAGGGAGGAAATGGAAGAACTTTTCAAGGAAGCTCCTGAAGCAATCACCAATACTTTCGCGGTGGCTGAAATGTGTGAGGTAAAACTCCCCTTTGGGGAAAATAATTATCCGGTTTTTACAATGCCTCCTGAAATTTCCAGTAAAGTTGAGGACAACGATTCTTATTTGCTTTTTCAATGCGTTGAAGGAATGAAAAATCGTTACCAACTCGATTACCTGCCACTCGATTCTAGAGAGGAGGAAACGGATAAAAAAATTCAAGAACTGTCCGAGCGATTGGACTATGAACTGAGTGTAATCTCAAAGACTGGTTTTAATGATTATTTTTTGATTGTTGCTGATTTTATGTTGTGGGCCCGAGAACAAGGAATACCAGTCGGTCCGGGTCGTGGATCGGGGGCAGGTTGTTTGGTGGCTTATTTGTTGGGAATTACTGACATCGATCCCTTGCGGTTCGGACTTCTCTTTGAACGATTTCTGAATCCTGAACGGGTATCCCCTCCCGATTTCGATATTGATTTCTGTATGCGTCGGCGCGGGGAAGTAATTGAATATGTGCGCGAGAAGTATGGTCGGGACTGTGTAGCCAATATTATTACTTTTGGAACTTTCGGAGCAAAGATGGTGATGAGGGATGTTGCCCGAGTGCGGGATTTGCCCTACGCAGAGGCTGATAAACTTGCAAAAATGGTTCCTGACGACCTAAATATTTCCCTCGATGAGGCGCTTGAGAAAAGCCCGGAATTTAAATCAGAGTACGAAAAAAACCCAATTGCCAAGCAGATCGTCGATACCGGCAAGGTCATCGAGGGTATGGTTCGGAATGTTGGTACTCATGCCGCAGGAGTTATCATCGCGGATCGTCCCCTTAGGGAACTGGTACCTCTGACCACTCAAGATGGCGTGCTCACTACACAATACCCGAAGGACCCAGTCGAAGATCTTGGTTTGCTGAAGATGGATTTTCTCGGACTCAAGACCTTGACTGTAATTGCCGAAGCGGAAAATCATATTCGCAAGAAGAAGGGACTTGGGGGATTTCGGGTAGGAGATGCTCCCTTGGTGGATGAATTGACCTTCAAATTACTCAACGAAGCCCGTACAATTGGAGTCTTTCAGCTCGAATCCGAGGGCATGCGTCGTCTTTGTCGTCAGATGTCAATCTCCAGCGTTGATGAAATCATTGCTTTAATCGCGCTTTACCGTCCGGGGCCGATGGATTGGATTCCCGATTACATAAAGGGTAAGGAAGACCCAAGTACGATAAAATTCCCTCACCCTCTCCTGGAAGATATTTGCCAGGAGACCTATGGGGTTATGGTTTACCAGGAACAAGTTATGGAGGCCGCCCGTCTAGTTGCAGGTTACACCTTGGGCGGGGCTGATATTCTTCGACGTGCCATGGGAAAGAAGAAGCCCGAAGAGATGGCTAAACAGAGGAAAATATTTGTTAAAGGTGCTTACGAGACAAATGAAATTAGTGAAAAAAAAGCTAATGAGATTTTTAGTATATTAGAGAAATTTGCTGGTTATGGATTCAATAAATCCCACTCCGCAGCATATGGAATCATCAGTTACCAGACTGCCTATCTAAAAGCTAATCACCCAGTTGATTTCATGGCAGGAGTACTTGCTTGTGACCTCGGTAATTCTGATAAACTCTCCCATTTTATTGGAGAGTGTGTAGAAATGGGCATTCCCGTATTGGGACCGGATGTCAATGAATCGGGAGAGAATTTCACTCCAATCGAAGGAAAAGAGGAAAAGGCTGGTTCTATACGATTCGGACTTTCGGCAGTCAAGGGAGTGGGTGATGTTGCAGGTAAAATTATAGTTGTGGAACGTGAAAAAGAAGGCCCTTACCTCAGTTTTACAGATTTAGTAGGCAGAGTGGATGGAAAAGCGGCAAACAAAAGAGTCCTTGAATGTTTAATAAAATCGGGTGCTTTCGATGTTTTTGAAAAGAATCGAGCTCTTTTATTGGCAGATCTTGACCGGGCGATGGGGGAGGCCCAGTTAATCCGTAGGGACAGAGAGGTTGGTCAGGTAAACTTATTTGATTTGATGGGAGATGAAGAACTGGAGGACTCTAATTCCTCTAAACAAGGTGGATTTTCGCCTTCCATGGAGAGTCGTGACATTCCCGCGATGGATGAATTGGAAAAGCTTAAGCTTGAGAAAGAATTGCTTGGATTTTTTCTCTCCGGTCATCCTGTTGATACTTTGGCAGGCATCGGACCACTTTTCGATACGATCAATTCTGAAAAGATCGAAAATCTAGAGGGCAGGCGTTCATTTCGCCTATGTGGAGTCCTTGCAGACTTGGAAAGGCGGTACACTAAAAAAGATGCAAAGCCGTGGGCTCGATTTAATTTGCTGACCAAAGAGAAAGATTATTCCCTTCCGATGTTTACGGAGGCTTACGAAAAGTACGGGAGTAAACTAGAGGAAGGTTCGATTGTGGTCGTCGAAGGGGTTGCCTCTCACCGTGACGGTGAAACAAGACTAACGGTTAATCGAGTCAGTCCAATTAAAAATGCTTTGAGTGAAATGGTGGAAGAGGTCACTTGGCTGATCGATCCCGACCACGAGGAAGCGGAAACTATAACCAAAGAGTTCTTTCAATTGGGAGACCAAGGCAAAGGAAATACCTTAATTCGTTTAGCTTTTGCAAGAAAGAGCGATTTAGATGGATTGGTGGTTGAAACGGATTCAAGATTTCGAATGATGTTTGAAATTGACAACTTTAAGGCCTTGAGACAACGCCAGCCGATTCGAGGTGCACGAGTAAAAATTCTAGAGCCTGAAGATCCTCCTGAGAGAAATTATGGATCACGAGCGAGTTCATAAAAAACAAAATGTACACTGTCGATTCCTCCTTGACCCAACTAGTAAAATAATTAGTTTGGAAAGCATATGACGATCGAAATCAAATTACGCAAAGGCGAACCCATGGACCGGGCAATCCGTCGCTTAAAAAAGCGGTTGGATCGTGAGGGCACCATTCGTGATGTTCGCGCTAAGCGCTATTTTGAAAAGCCTTCTGATAAAAAACGGAAAGCACGAAAAGTTGCTGCCTTTACGCAAATGCTTCGTACCCGTTACGAAAAGATGTAAAACTTTCCCTGCGGTAGGGTATTTTTTCTCGTAAGGCTTAAGCATATCCCCTAACTAATTGGATTATGTCCCAATTAGATAGACGCCGCACCCTCAGCTTACGCCAGCAATGGCGAGTTTTTGATAAGCAAAATTCAGCCCCCAAATCTTATCTTGATTTGTGCGGAAGAATGTTGCAGGTGGGAGAGTTTTTACTTGCCCACGATGTTGCGAAAGAGGGACTGAAAAAACACCGGAGCGACAGAGCCTTGTCACAACGAGCCGCTCATGCATTGTGCAAGGCAGGATCGCCCATGATGGCAACCAAGATTTTGGAGGATTTAGTATCCTCGGGGGTTCGAGATGTTGAGACTCAAAGTTTACTAGCGAGTGCTTACAAAGACCTTTGTGAATACTCGACTGATCCCAACAATAAAAACCAATATGCGGAGCTGGCGATTTTTCGCTACAAAGAGGCATTCTCCGCTCAATTAGACGCGTCGGAAAGTGGAGAAGAAAATTTGGAAAGCCAGTATTATCCATGCATCAATGTTGCTTTTATGCACTTTGTTTCCCACAACCTTCCCAAGGCTCATAAGTATGCGGATTTTGCTCGTCAAATTTGCCGGACGATTCGGGAGCGAGGGGAGGGGTCGTACTGGAGTCAGGCGACTGAAGCGGAGGCTTGTTTACTTCTTGGAGAAGTGGATGCTTCTCTTGAAGCTTATTCTCTGGCAGTAGGTATGCCGGATGCTCAGCCTTCGCATGTTGCAAGTACACGCAAGCAAGCTTTGCAAATAGCTTCTCTGTATAGTGATACTTCTATTCGTGAAAAAGTTGTTGGATCTTTCCCCGTTCTTGGAATTGTTGCATGCTCGGGCCATGTTATCGATAACATTGGAGGTGACCGCAGGTTTCCGCCAGAAGCTGAAAAAATCGCAAAGCAAAGGATCGAAGATGCGTTGGATGAAATGGGAGCAAATTGTGGATACAGTTCCGCTGCTTGCGGAACCGACATTCTCTTTCTTGAAACCATGATTGAAAGAGGTGGGGAGACTCACATATTTCTTCCATTTGCCAAAGATGAATTTATCGAGACAAGTGTTCGCCGATCTGGAGGTGATTGGGTAAGTCGTCTGGAAATGGTGTTAGACCACGCCACCTCGGTACACTATGTTACTCATGAGGGTTATTATGGAGACGATTCACTCTTTACTTTCTGCAACCAAGTAATGCTTGGATTTGCTGCGATGCGGGGACGTGGTCTGGATGAAGACCCAAGACTACTGGTTTTTTGGGACCGAAAACCAGGTTCGGTGGGTGGAACTGGAGAACTGGTTGAATCGTGGAAATCAGCTTTTAATGAGCCAGTTGTCATCGATGCGAATGAGGTACTTACTAATCTTGGTTCTGCTAAAACCACCCGAGTATTGGATGACCTGAAAACTTCTTCCTCTTCCCTGTCAGCATTTGGGGAGAGCACTGCTCCTTCGCGTTCGGTCAAGACCATGATATTTGCCGATGTGGCTGCATTTAGTCAAATTACTGAGGAATTAACAAGCCAGTTCGTTGCTGCTTTTCACGGAGGAGTGTCCGAAATGATCGAAAAGCTACCGATTGGTCCTTCTTTTGTGAATACTTGGGGGGATAGTTTTTTTGCTGTTTTTGACGATCTTGAGAATGCACTGAAATTAGCTCTTGGAATGAGGGATTATTTTACCGATGGAAATTGGTCCGAATGGTTGCCACATGGGAATATGGATGTTCGAATTTCCATGCACGCAGGACCAGTTTACGAAGAGTTTGATCCAATATTGAAGAAACGTAATTTTTTTGGAACTCATGTTAATCAAGCTGCTCGTATTGAACCAATCGTGTTAGCTGGTTCAGTCTTCGTTTCTGAAACAGTGGCTGCTTTAATTTCTTTTGGGTATGACGAATATGATTTCGAGTATGCTGGAAACTTAGACCTTGCAAAAAATTATGGGACTTATCCAGTTTATATTTTACAACGAAAGGGTTATTCGGATATGGAAATAGATTGATGAATCAACTTAAGACAGTCCATCAACCCACTGATGTACCGGTCCCTTTTGAATGTTATTCCGGTGATGGACCTTATGCTTTTGTAAGTTATGCCCACGCTGACAAAGTAAATGTCTACAGATCCATTCGTGAGTTTCATGAGAATGGAATTAATGTTTGGTACGATGAAGGAATTCCACCTGCCGGAGAATGGGTGGAAGAACTTGCCCAAGCTATTAAAAAGTCTTCCATTTTCGTAGTCTTCGTATCTCCAAGGGCCGCTGATTCAAGGTATGTTAAAATGGAAGTTCAATATGCATTGAGCGAGCAAAAGGAAATTTTAACCATCTTTCTCGAAGACACCATTTTACCCCCAGGACTCTCTCTTTGCCTTCAACAATTTCAATCGATTTTCTTCCACGAAAAGAATTGGAAGGAGAATGCCTGTAAAGCATTGCTTGAAAGGCAAGATTCATTAGTCGAGCAAAGAACCCATAGTACGAATAATGACTCTGTTGAGAATGAGGAATTGATCGACCATGGAGTACAACTTTGGACCTTTTGGAGTAAGGCAATCGGTGCACAGAACAAGAGGTACGAATTAAGGAAAAATTCGATTCGAACGCTCGACAATTTGCCTCTCTCTACTCCAGTTGAGAATCCAAAACATGAAGAATACACAGAAACACCGGTCAACAGTGCGAGTTCGGAGCGTGAAGAGATTACCCGACATCCATCCACAGTTAATGTAACGGTCTCAGAAACTCCTGAATTAAAAAGTTCAGAGGTCAAGGAAACTCACCTGAACTCCTATGCTGGAAACTTTAAATGGATACCCCCCGGGCAAATTACAATTTTGATTCCATACTCTGATGAAAGGAGAATGGTTCAAGTAAGCAATGGTTTTTGGATGGGAGAATTTTTAATCACCCAGGAAGTGTTTACCAAGATCATGGGTTCTAATCCAAGTTTTGCTGAACTTTCCCTAGGAGAAAGTGCTGAGCAATTTCCGGTTAATAATGTTTCTTGGTTGGATGCGGTCTCATTTTGCCAAGCACTGACTATGTTGGCAAAGAACGAAAATGAGTTACCCATAAATCACGAATACCGATTGCCTACCGAAGTTGAATGGGAATATGCATGCCGGGCAGGAACCCAGAGCGACTATTATTTTGGAGATGATTGCACTGATTTGCACAATCATGGATGGTTTCGGGGTAACAGTCGCAAACAGCCTCACCCGGTTGGATTAAAAAATCCCAATCCCTGGGGCTTGTATGATTTGTATGGAAATGTAAGAGAGTGGGTGGGGAACTCGTTTGTAAATACTCTCTTGAATGACAGCGAGCAGGACGAATTTAGGATTAGTCGCGGTGGAGGATACATGAAACCAGCGATAGAGTGTAAATCTGCCTCCCGTTCCACGAACTCTCTTCATCATCGCTTTCGAAACCTAGGCTTTCGAGTGGCTTTGGCTCCAAAGTCGGTTTCTTAATTTTTCGATTCAGCAGTTTCAACTAAGACTAATGGCTTTTCCGTTGTCTTTGAGGACAAAAAAGTCATGTTAATGAAATCCTGATGAGTAAAGACAGAAACCAGAATTCTAACCAAGAAGCATCTCTTGACGGCAGCGATCAAGTTGCAGTTCGAAAGGGTAAGCTTGCCCGAATCCGGGAAATTGGATTGGATCCATTCCGATCGAACTGGGAGCAAAGTCATACTTCAGAGGAAGCATTGAATTTGCTTACGGAAGAGGAAGAAAATGGTCCCGAGGTTTCCGTTGCTGGTCGAATAATTGCTTTCCGCTTGATGGGAAAAGCTTCCTTTTTAAAAATTTTGGATCGAGCCGGAAAGATTCAGTCCTATGTTCGGAAGGATGAAATTGGAGACGAAGAATATGCTACTTTTAAGAAATTAGACTTGGGCGATTTCATTGGTGTACGTGGTCCTCTTTTTCGAACTAAAACCGGGGAAGTTACGATTCGAGCGAAGGAATATAAACTAGTTTCAAAAGCCCTTAGACCACTGCCGGAGAAATGGCATGGACTGTCCGACAATGAACAAATTTACAGGCAACGATATCTGGATTTGATCGTTAATAATGAGTCGAGGAATCGTTTTAAGGCCCGCAGTCAAATCATTCGAGAAATTAGAGAATTTTTTTGGGCTCGGGATTTTCTAGAAGTGGAGACACCGATGCTCCAAGCAGTATCAGGAGGAGCTGCCGCCCGTCCTTTCTGTACACATTTTAACGCACTGGATTGTGAGTTTTCCCTTCGGATTGCCTTGGAGCTTCATTTGAAAAGATTATTGGTGGGGGGATTGGACAGGGTGTTTGAAGTTGGTCGTGTTTTTCGAAACGAAGGACTTTCTCGTAGACATAATCCAGAATTTACTATGTTGGAAGCGTACCAAGCTTACACCGATTTTCGGGGCATGATGGAACTGACTCAGTCCCTTATTCAACAAGTCGCCAAGAAAGCATTGGGAACCTTGCATTTAGAGCGTACCGATGGAGAAGCGATTGATTTGTCTGGAGAATGGAGGGAAGCAAAATACAAGGACCTTATTATTGATGCCGTTGGTCAGGAGGATTGGTTTGAATTGCCCAAGTTAGCCAAGCTTGAAAAAACAAAAGAAATGGGCATCGAGGTGGATTCCGGACTGCAAGATTTTGAGGTCACGAATGATGTTTTTGAGAAAGTAATCGAGCACACTTTGATACAACCAACTTTTGTTACCCACATACCACGAGAACTTTGCCCTTTGGCAAAGATTACGGAGTCTGATTCCAGCACGATCGATGTGTTTGAACTCTGTATTAACGGACAGGAAATTGCCCCTGCGTATTCCGAGCAAAATGATCCAGAAGTTCAAAGAGAGGCTTTTGTGAAGCAAGTGGGAGAAGAAACTCAGGAACTGGATGAGGACTTTCTCACCGCACTTGAACATGGAATGCCTCCTGCGGGCGGAATGGGAATGGGAATTGATCGTTTGGTCATATTCCTGACGAATGCCGCCAACATTAGGGATACGATTTTATTCCCAACTCTTCGCCCAAACTAGAATAAAAGGAGTAAGTCTTGGCAACGGATTTCACTCTGATGAAAAGTAAAAAAATTAGCCATGGGAATAAATTTAACAAAATTATAATTGGACCTATATGGTGGAGACAACTTTGTTTCAGCCTTTTCATTTTTATTTTAGGTTTATTTTTCGCTTTCGTTTCCTTGTTTGGAGAACTGGCTAGTTGGGTAGGGACTTTGTTGATGATTTCTTTAGCTATGCTTAATTTCTTGGATCAGCTAATTTCATGGTCCTCTTTGCGGATCGATAAAAGTGGATACAAACTTCAGACATGGTGGAGAAGAAAAAAATACGCTCATCATGAGATTAAGGATTTTGAAACTCGTGAATATGCCCAGCGAAAACTAATTGTTGTAATCCTCAAACAAAGTTATGCGCAAAAATATGGTCTCAGCAGTGAAGTAATACCATTTCCCTGTACTTTTGGAAGACCGGTGGAGGAAGTGCTGGAAAAACTAAGGAGTAACTTGGACAAGACACCAAGACCCCAGTAAAATCATTAAACCAAAGACTTTTTCTTTTTTATAAAACTTCCAAATTTGAAAACAACAGGGAGGTAAGCGGAGGCTATAAAAAAAAGTTGGCTATTTATGAAAATCATTAATGGGTAAAAAGCTTTGTCCATAAAACCATAGGTATGAAGACCAACGCCAAGCATATTGGTTCCAAACCATGACCAAGCCGTTACTATATTTCCAAAGATCGCGAGGCATGAGATTCCTCTTATTTTAGCAATTCCCGCCCACCGGGCATGGAGTATAATAGCGTTCCAAATCACGATTAACAATGCACCGTTTTCCTTCGCGTCCCATCCCCAAAATCTGCCCCATGATTGATCTGCCCAAATTCCACCTAAAACGGTACCGACTAAGCTAAAGAATAGGGAAAAACAGGTAATGCCGAAAATCATTGAACCAAGAGTGCGGGAAACAGGTCTAAGTGAAGAATCGAGTTTTTTGGAGAAATTGCTGGACTTTCCAAAGACCGTAAGAAATTTGTTCAACAGGTAATAAAAAACATAGGCCATGCCAAGAAAACCAGCGAGAAAAGTTGTGGAATATCCTATAGTCACGGTGACGACATGAGTGGCCAACCAAAAGTTTGAATCCAGAACGGCACGCATCATTTCCATAGTGTCTCCAGTTGGATTAAGTGAAGAATCTAAGCTGAGGTTGTGAGCAATGATTAAACTTCCAAAACCAATCATCGACCCCATTGCCGATGCGATGCCAAGACGAACATACTTTTCTGTAAACCAGCAAAGCAATACTGCCCCCCACCCAATGAATAATGCAGAAGAATACAGATTTGTAACTGGTGGCCGGCCTTCAATGTACATTCGACCAACTAGCCCAAAAGTGTGAGCAAGAAATACTACTAGAGTTAAGTAATAAGCGGAATTACGGAAAAAATTGACTGCTTGTGAGGTTTTATCCTTAGACTGAGTGGTGGCAGAGAAGAGCCAAGAAATAGCAGCGAGTATAAAAACAACTACATAAGCAAAGGAACTCCAGAAAAAAGGTTCTGATGAATTATAACCTTTTTCAAAATTGATTTTACGGACCATTTCACCCGCCCTTTTTTCGGCAGATGAGCGGATTTGGGAGACGCTGGTATCGAATGCATCAACATCACCATTCAAATAGGCAAGGCGGAGATTTTCATATAGTTTAAGGACGGGATCGACTTCGCGACGCAATTTGATTGCTTCTGCATATTGAGTGGCAAACAAGACGGTCGGGTCCAGTTTGTTATTTGTCTGTAACTGAACAATTTGTTGCCTTAAAATCTCCGGATTGGATTGTACTAAGTCGCGTAGGATTGCAGAAAATCTGGTGGGGTCTAGGTTTCTTTTTTCAACTGAATCCATGGGTTCTTGCCCAACCAATGATTCACCGATTTTTCTCCATTTTTTCTTTTCATCACCAAGCTCAGGGGGAATCGGAAAAAATTCGGACCAAATGTTAGACCTAGAATAGTGATCGAGCATGTAGACGACTTTAGCGAAATCGTTACTACCCATTCTGATAGTATCAGGGTTAGCGGCAAGTAAACCCGTAAGTTCTCGAAAACGAATAAATTCCGCAGTTTGATCAGGATCTATTTTTGGATCGTAAAAAACGCCCGCCAAATCAAGATCGCCTATCATTTCTGAATCAGTGCCAGAGGGAGAAAGTACAAGTGTATACATAACCCTGCGGTAAAGTTGCACACTTCGGTACAGATCAATTACATTTTGATCATAGCTATCCCTTTTTTCCTGCTCCTTTTCACCCGCTTCAATTGCCCCTTTGTGAATTTGTTCAAAATGAGGTTCCAAGTCGTTGAAAGAATAGTATTTTCCGTCCACGCTCAGTTTCCGACCCATGAGTCCTAATAAACCGTCATGGTCGACAAGAAAAGACTTCAATTCGTTGGCTTTTTCCGGATTGAACAGCATGGTTGCCATCCAGTTGATCGCATCTACCTTTGTACCATCTTGATTAAGAGCAGTTCTTTTGTTTCGTAAGACGAGAAGTACATTTCTGGCGACACTGTCCAAAGGCTTCACCCTACCACCTCGCAAGACAGGGATTCTCGAGAATGAATCAAAATCAAAGGATTCGGAATTTGTGGAGTCTTCTGAAAAAGCCTTCGTTGAAAATCCCGAGCTTACAAATGAGAGAAAAATCAGTACTGAAGAACGGCAGCCCAGATTGAAATTTCTTTTGATAAACTTCTTCATGCCAGACGAGGGGTTGATTTGTGCTTTCTGAGAAAACTGAACAAATGAAAACTAAATTGCCAAAGCAAACCGATGGACACTAAAATGCAAGCAAGGTAGGGAAGCAACCAACTTGGGTTGCGAATTACTTGAAAAACGGAATAGTCTGCAGCCTTGTTCATTTGATATTGGTAGAAGGTTTTCCCCCCATGTCTTAGTGGTGTGTTCATGTAGACCAAAGCGTCTCTTTTTTGTTTCTCATCTAAGTTGAGCGTAACTCTACTTTCAAAATTAAAGGGAATTTCGGTTCCCTGGTAAAACTCGTTGGCAATGCTTCTCAGTGTAATCGAAAAAGGTAGGTACTCTCGTTCATGTCGTAGTGTCATTCCCCAAAGATTTCCCTGGTAACGAAGAGGCTGAAATGCAAAGTCGGCAAGTTGAGGGGAGACCGATTCCCAAACATGGTTACCGGCTGGGTGAGTCAGTGCCAACCATGTGCCCATGCTTTCATTTTCGTTAATCAAATCGAAAACAACAAAGCTGAAATTCAATCCATCCATACTATAATCTTCCTCTTTTTCCTTGAGGAATAAATTAGAAGTAAATCCAACTCCTCGGTTAACCTCTTTGCTTAATCCTTGTCTGGATTGGTCAGGTTGCTTAATTGTTACCTCGCAATTACGGTCGAACTTACGAACTCTAACATCAAAGGGGAGATCTTTGTGGTTAAATGTTCCCCCCTTTTCGAGGAGTTCTTGTGGGATTGCAACCACTTGATTTTGTGAAGCATCAGTAACATTTGTAAATGCGAGCTCGACCCCATGAAATCGTTCAATGTAGTTAGAAGTTTCCCCTTTATTTATCATCATTCGGGACTCCACCTGTTTTGCTTGAGTAATCATTTGACCAATCAGTAAAAGGATAATCCCCAGATGGATCAATTGAATGCCAATTTTTTTGGAACTCCACTGAAACCGCACGATGAATGCAGCAATTAGGTTGAGAATTAATAATCCTCCAAGAAGATACCCTCCGGGGATGGGAATTGGAAGAGAGCTTAGGAATTCACTTCCCCAGAATTGGTCGGGGTAATACCAAATCCCATAGAAGGATTCGAAAAATTCTGCTTGTGCACCACGAATGCCTATTCTTACTTGCTCCAAGGTAGCAACAAATATCAAAATCATTGATAAGCTAAGCAAGGAAAGGGTTAAACGAACCGAAGCAAAGGGGATCAACCAAGGAAGGAGTTTTCTTCGGGAACCGACAGAAGACTTTTTCCTATTGTTTCTTGGCTGTTTATTGTCGGGCATGAAAATCGTAGGGAAAAAAATTGAATTAATGATCGTGAAAGCAAACAGTATCCAAGAAACCAAGAAAGTTCTTTTTTTCAATTTTTGCCAAACTGGATTCTCCCATAATCTTAAAAAACCAAGACCGATCGTCCCGAAAAAGAAGAGCGGCGTAGAGACTCTTGTCATCATTTTCCGCAATTAATAACTGGGCGGATTTCCCATCGATTTCGACTGTTGATAGATAACTAGCCAAGCCGGATTCGTCCACTTTATCCAAACCTACCTGACTAAGCCAGCGGTTTACATTTGCTAATACTCCTCCGACATCTCCTGGGAAGGAAGTGATCGAAAAATCCAATTCATTTCCATTCTCATCCCGAACATAAAAACTACCTATTCGCATAGAGGATGGCTTCCCCTGAATCCAATGTGTTGGTGCTTCCCATGTGGGGCCGTTAGCAGATTGTGCCGGAGGGGGAGAGGGAAGTGCTGCTGGGTTGCGTGCACGAATCGGAACTTTACCCGCCCGAACAACTACACTTTTGAGAAATTTTTTAAAATTATTCATTTCCTGAGTGATCAGGGGGGAATCCGCTATGAACGGGAATAACCAAGTTTCTTGTTCTTTTCGTAACAAAGCCAGGAGTACCATTCGAGATTCGGCAGGGTCAGTTTGATCTGTCAAGGGAATCCACTCGAAAGATTTATTACCAATCGTTTTGGTTTGGAGGATAAGTTCGAGTGAATTTTGATCAAAATTTTCATAGCCTAATTCCCGACCAAACATATTGACGACTTCGCGGGTGGATACTGCTTCGCGAAAAGGCATAACCCCGATCCTACCACTCGGACCAAGCTCGGTTTTAATATGAAAAGACCCAGCCATTGGCCCCGATAAATCTGGATTTTCCCCCCAGTTTTCAGGCAATTTCCAAGCCACTACCGGTCCGTCGTATTCAGGAGAAATTTCATAGGAACTAATCTCTTTCTCCTCCGAACAAGAACTGAATGTTAGAGCGAATGCTTGTAACAATAAGAATGGCGGCAACCCATTTAAACTTTTAGCAACGGTAGTAAACATCTAGCTAGTAAACAATATGACTTGGCATGTCTTTAGGGCAACCAGTATGGGTGATTTTTAGGCATTACATTTGAAGAGTGCAACATCTCCATCGGAGAAAATGTATTCCTTTCCTTCGAGGCGCAGTTTACCAGACTCACGAGCTGCCTGCATCGATCCTGTTGCCATTAAGTCTTCATAGGATACAACCTCCGCTTTGATAAAACTCTTTTCGAAATCGGTATGAATTACTCCAGCACATTGAGGCGCAGTCATTCCCTTCGTGAAAGTCCAGGCACGTGTTTCCTTTTCTCCGGCAGTCAAATAACTGGCCAAACCCAGGAGGTCGTAGGAACCTTTTATGAGTGATGCTACACCTGAATCGTCTACCCCCATTGCATCTAAATATTCCAAAGCTTCTTCTTCTTCTATTTCAGACAATTCTTCCTCCATTTTTGCAGAAATTGCACAACACTCAGCGTCCTGTTGCTGTTCTGCCCATTTGCGAAATGATTCAAAATTGTAGTTGGACTTGGGATCGGCAATTTCTTCTTCTTTCAAATTGCAAGCGTAGAGCATTGGTTTTGAGCTCAAAAGACAAAAATATTTCAGCCTGGCTCGCTCGTCTTCGTCCATTTCCAAAAGGTTGGCTGGTCTTCCTTCGTCTAAGTGGGGAAGCAAACGTTCAAGCAGGGCAACATTCGAAGCGGCGTCTTTGTCTTGTCCGCGCGCTTTTTTCTCATTCTTTTGCAACTGCCCGGATGCAGACTCTACATCAGCCAAAATCAATTCGGTCATGATCACTTCGGCATCTGAAATCGGATCAACACGACCCATATTATGAATGATGTCTTCATCTTCAAAGCATCGTACGACATGTATGATCGCGTCTACTTCGCGTACATTTGCAAGGAATTTATTTCCAAGACCTTCCCCTTTACTTGCACCGGCGACCAAGCCGGCAATATCGACCATTTCAATCGCAGCTGGAATAATGGAGTTGGTTCCTACTAGCTTGGCTAGTGGGGCGAGCCGAGAGTCTGGAACTTGGACCACGCCAACATTGGGGTCAATGGTACAAAAAGGGTAATTGGCAGCCTCTGCTTTTCTCGTTTTGGTGAGAGCATTAAAAAGAGTACTTTTGCCGACATTGGGCAAACCGACGATTCCAGCTTGGAGCATAATGATAAAAACATCTAATCATGCCGTAGAATTGAATGTTGGTCAAGATTGCTTGCACCCAACAAGATGCTTTCGCATTGACGGAAATCGCAGGATTTGTAGGATATAACATCTATGTGGCGATAGTAGCTCAGTTGGTTAGAGCACCGGCTTGTGGTGCCGGGGGTCGCCGGTTCGAATCCGGTCTGTCGCCCCACTTTAACCTACAAATAAGCACAAACATCCCACCACAAATGGGTCGCATTTAGGGTGCCAGATTATAGGCGTCAATCGCCTTTTTTTATAAGTGAACTTTTTCCTTCGAGTCTGTCCCGAATGGATTTCCGGACCCTTTCACCGGTCAAATCTAAGACTGTGACGATAATGAGCATGCATAGAAGTACCAAAGAAAACTTGTTCCAACTGTCCGCCGATTCGGCGTAGAGCTTGAGGTGCAGTCCAATTCCCCCCGCTCCAACATATCCAATTATGCTGGCGGATCGAACATTGTATTCGAACATCCACAGACAATGGCTCCAAATGATTGGGCGTAGGTTCGGCCAAAGACCATATTGAAAGGCTTGAAACTGGTCCGCTCCTAGGCCTCGTAATGCATGCTGTGCCTTTAAGTCGGCGGACTCGAAGGCTTCGCTGAAGAACTTAGCCAAATACCCGGTACTGTAAAAGGTGAGTGCGATTATTCCGGCCAAAGGATTTGAGCCAACCAGGACCACCGCCAAAATCGCCCAAAGCAAACTGGGAATTGTACGAATTATGTTAAGTAGCATCCGGGTAATTGATACCACCCATAGTGGGGAAATCGTTCGTGCAGCCCCCAAAGAAAGAAACAAGGAAAATACTGAGGCCAATAAAGTCGAAAGAGAGGCAATCTGGATAGTCTCCCAAATTCCTTGAAGGGTTGATCTCAGGATGGAAAAGTCAGGGGGGAATAATTTTAAGGCGAAGCCTTTCAGGTTGTTCCAATAATCTAAATCGCGACCAGACCCCTCTAGTGCGGGGAAAGAACCAAGGCAAAGCAAAAGAAAGAACAGAAAGGTAATACCTTGAAGGTCAAATCGGCTGTGCCAAGGAATAATCTTTGATTTGGAATTCATGATTTTTTAGATTCGACATCCTGAATTGACCAATTTTCCGGTGAGTTCGAGTCAATGAAAAGTTCACGGTTAGAAAAGTCCCGAGCCTGATGGGAATCATGTAGAGAGCAAATGACTGAACCATTTCGTCCTTCGACGTCTTTTTTAATCAGCTCCAAACTAACCTTTGCCCATTTTTCATCCAAGCTGGATGTTGGCTCATCCGCAAGAAGAATTCTTGGCCGAGAAAATAAGCTTCTGACGATTGCCAGACGCTGACGCTCTCCGCGAGACAGAGTAGAAGTCCACTGGTTTAATTTGTCGCTCAAACCAAGGAGATTCAGAAGTTTGATTGCCTGTTTTTTCTCTTGAGCGGTAAATCCTAGAAAAGAAGAAAGAAAACTATTTCTGCCTAGGCAACCACTGAGGGCGTTGGTTATAGCCGTTGCCCCATCAGCTAATTGCAAATCTTGAAAGATCATCGCACATTCATTTGAATTTAAGTTTTCTTTCTCGATTGTTCCTTCATCGGGAGTTATCGAACCGCTTAAAACCCTCAGCAGCGTCGTCTTCCCAGAACCCGAACTCCCTCTGACCGCTAGAAATTCACCTTGGCGGACGGTGAAATTGAGGTTTCGAATGAGCCACTTTCCTTCGACACAAATTCCCAAATTTTTGACTCTCATCAGTTCTGAATTCGAGGTATTCAAAAAAGAAAAGAGCGTGACTCGGTTAAGGTTTCAAAGTCTTCTGTAAAGCAAGTGCCTCACGGGTGACTTTTAAGTGTTCGTTTTCATTGACGACAACAAGTTCGCCATTGAAGATTCGATCGCGAAGTTCCGGATTGTCTTCATTCATCGAGAGAAAAGTTTCTTGGAGAATTTTAAGGTCATTTGATGAAAGAGAAGAACGGATGCAAAGTGTATGAGCGGGAACCGGACCCTGTTCCTGAACAATGCGGAGTTTTGCTTTTTGCTCGTTGCTTAAATATTTATTGTCCCCTTTAAAAACATAGTCGCTGACAGCTGCAGCTTCCACCTCTCCACTAAGAACTTTTTCAACTGCAGATACATAGCCATTTCCGTAGAGAGTGAGAGAGAAAAAGTCAGTTAGGGCAGTATGGGTTCCAATCAAGCCTTTTTTGATTAAATCCCAGGTCGGAATCAAATAACCCGAAGTGCTTGAACGGCTTGCAAAAGCAACGGGCTTTCCCTGGAGTTCAGTAATTGATTGGTAAGACTTTTCTTTTTTTGAAAGCCAGATGCTTTGGTAGTGAGGCTGCCCATTTTTCAAATGAACCAGAAGAATACGAGCGGTCTCCTGGTCTAAATTACGGGCAGCATCAGTTGAACTTAGATAGCCCAAGTCAAGCGTTCCATTTCTGAATGATTCTACAACAATACTTGAGTCAGCAGGTATGATTACACTGACTGGGCGATCTAATTTTTCTGACAAGTAAGTTTCCAACCTTGTTTTTTCTTCCAGCATTTTTTCTGGCTGTTTGTTCGCCTTGAGGGCAATCACTACCTTTTTTAAAGAAAGCTCCAGCGGTTTTGATTGAAAAGATTCTACGGGTTGATTTTCGGAGCAAGAAAATGAGCATAGAATTAAGAATCCAGCAAAAACTTGAATAATGATTGGACGGGTAAGGAGGTGTTTTTCTAACATGTTGAAAGCTTAATGATACTCAGTCTCAATAAGCATAATTTGCATCGAGGTCAACGAGCGATTCAGGGAGCATAAGTAATCATCCAATCAACTGGCGAATAACTTTAAGAGTAAAATCTGTGGGGGAACCTTGTTGCTCCATCCACGATGAAGTGGCATGTTTTAATTCATCTCTTTTTTCAGGGTCTCGAACCAGTCGAAGAATTTGAGCAATCACATCGCTTTTTGAATCAGTTCTTATTGCGGCTTGGTTGTGAAAAATATCTGAACATGTTTCTCGGAAATTCTGGTAGCATGGACCAATGACTAACGGGATTCCCGATGCAATTGGTTCGATTGGATTTTGACCGCCTTGGTGGTTGGGTAAGGTTTTTCCAAGGAAAGCCAAGTCGGAGCCTTGCATAAGACGGACGAGTTCTCCCGTTGTGTCGGCAAGATAGACTACTGTCCCCTTGGGTGCTTGAGGCGTTACTGAACGTAGATGATAGGGGATTTGACAGAGATCCAATGTCTTCCTTATTTCCATCCTCCTTTCTGCATGTCTGGGGACTAAAAGAAGTCGTACATCATAATTTTCCAGACGAAGAACTTGAGTAATTTCAATGAGCATTTTTTCTTCTCCCGCCCAAGTGGAAACCCCAGTCAGAACAATTGAATTTGAATTAAATCCAAATTGGGAACGAAGATTTTTTGAATCGTTCGACTGAAGACTTTTAAAATCCAAAGCATCGATTTTCAAGTTTCCGGATTTTTGTACATTTTCGGCACCCGCTCCGAGTTCTATCCACTTCGAACATTGTCTTTCAGAAGCCGCCAGTATGTTGATTGATTTCGGGATCAAAAGAGAGCGAAAGAGTGAGATTTTTTTTAGGCGTGCGAATGAGCGGTTGGAAAGTCTAGCATTAACAATTAAGAGAGGAATGCTTCCGGCATTTGCGTGGTGAAAATGTTCAGGCCAAAGTTCACTGTCCACAACTATCACCAAGTCTGGCATAATTTGTTTCCAAGCTTTTCGAACAAACGGCAACCAATCAAGTGGGAAGGGACCGTGAGCCAATAATTGGTTGCCGTATTTTTCTTCGATTAGCTTGAGTCCGGTACTTGTGGTGCCACTTAAAACGATTTCAACTTTTGGGTCAGCTAATAAGATTTTCAAAAGTTTACTTAAGGATGCAAGTTCCCCTACGCTTACTGCTTGTATCCAAATCCTTCGAACCTCCGGGTTCTTGGGTTTTAAAATTGGCCAGTTCCCGATTCGAAAGCTTATTTTATTCCCGTATCCACCGCGACGCAGCATTCTTCTTATGTAGTAGGGGGAAAGAAAAATCGCGAGNAATGGAAAAANAATTCGATAGAGGATAATCACTGCAAATTATGTGCTGGTGCCGTCTTTACCATTGCCAAATGNGAGTTAAATACGAGACTAAAGAGAANTTTTGACTTATGGAGAATNCTGACCGAATCGCGAATCTTTTTTCAAGCTGTTATGAAAATGACCGGGCTGCCTTCGTCGGNTATGTCTGTGCGTGCGANCCTGATTTTGAGACATCTTTAAATGTCTGTCGTTCCCTCATTGAAAAGGGAGTTGATTTACTCGAGCTAGGGGTTCCCTTCTCTGATCCACTCGCCGATGGTTTAACCAATCAACTCGCCGCTCAAAGAGCATTGGAGTCAGGATGCCAACAAGAAGATGTTTTTCGTTTAGTCGAAGAAATCCGTAAATTCTCGGACCTCCCAATTGTTTTTTACACCTATTATAATTTGATCTTTTCACAGGGGGTCAACGATTACGTTAGGAGAGCAAAAGAGGTTGGGGTGGATGGACTGCTTACCCTCGACCTTCCACCAGAGGAAGCCGAAGAACTGGTTGAGATTTCCAATCGATTTCAAATAAAGAATATTTTTATTATTGCTCCCACTACTCCCGTGACTCGAATTCCTGTGATTGTCGAGAAAGCATCCGGTTTTTTATACTATGTATCTCGCGAGGGAGTGACCGGAGAAAGAGAAGATCTGGCTGGCGATTTAAAAGAGCGTGTTCAAGCAATTCGTGAACACACAAACTTACCAGTGGTTGTAGGATTTGGAATCTCCAATTCAGAACAAGTCCGAGAAGTTTCCTCCTGTGCAGATGGAGTTGTGGTTGGAAGTGCCTTGGTAAATTGTATTTCTGAGAACCTTGGTGATTCAGTGAAAATCAGTGAAACTATTGGAGAAAAAGTGGAGGCCTTGACCACGGGTTTGGCTCGATCCAGTTGACCGCTAATCGTGACCGGTTCATTCCCGTCTCAGCATCATGGCGAGCTTTACATACTAGCCGGTGTTACCGCATCTGGAAAATCAAATGCCGCCTTGGAATGGGCCTGTTCAAACGATGCAGAAATTCTTTCTTGCGACTCAATATCCTTTTACAAAGGAATGGACATTGGTTCCGCAAAACCTACTTTTGAAGAAAGAAAGAGAGTCCCTCATTATGGAATTGATCTTTTCGAGGTTCGAGACCCCTGCGATGTTGGGCGATATGCAGAATATGCACAGAGGAAAGTTGGTGAAATTATTTCCCGTGGCTGTAAGGTTCTGGTTGTTGGTGGAAGTGGATTTTACTTACAATCTTTTTTTTCCTCTATGGTCGATCAGGTTGAGATTGAAGATTCGGTGCGTGAGCAAGTGGATGACCTTTTTAATTCTCTGGGTCTCGTAGGCTTATTACAAAGGCTTCGTTCCTTGAATCCGGATGGGTTGGGAGAGTTAGATGTGCTCAATCCAAGGCGAGTGATTCGAGCTCTTGAGCGGTGTCTTGCTTCAGGAAAAAATCTAGCAACCTTGAAACAGGAATTTGATTCCTTACCGAAGTCTTTTCCGAATTTTAAAAAAAAAGTATTATGGTTGAATCGTGAGGATTCCGATTTAGTGCAAAGAATTGAAGAACGAACCCGGAAGATGTTGGAGAGAGGACTGCTTGATGAAACCCGGACTTTACTGAAACTTGGGTTAGCTTTTAATCCAGCGGCTTCTTCCTCTATTGGATACCGAGAAGCAGTCAGTTGTTTACAGGGCAATGTACCAGAGTGTGAGTTGAATCAACTAATCAATGCATCCACAAGAAAGCTAGTTTCGAAACAAAGGAAATGGTTTCGAAAACACTTGGGTGAAAAATCGCATCTTGTTTTGAATCATGGGCAAGAACTTGAGGGAACCGATCTCCTTTGAGATTCAGGCACTTGACCCTTGCCCATTCTTCTGAAAAGTTTGTTTATTTAGGAAGATAAGTTTTCCCGAATCTGAAAATGAAACCCTTTAAAAGAATTGCCATACTATCCAATGCCACAAAAACTGGTACAGAAGAAGCGGCAACTCATCTCAAGCAATTAGCTGAGCAGCATGGAATTGATGTAATCGTAAGTAATAGGCTCCCGGTGCCTGAAGGAATCCTTCAAGGTGCTGACGCTTGTTTTGTAATGGGGGGAGATGGGACTTTATTAAGCGTAATGTCTGAAGCCACCAGGTATAAAGTTCCAGTTGCCGGGGTGCGCTATGGACAACTTGGTTTTCTTGCCACTATTTCTCCCCAGGACTTGGAGTCGAAAATGCCTGCAATCTTTCGTGGGAACTATGAGGTAAAAACAAGAAGCTTACTTTCTTACGGTCAAAAAAATGGCGACGAAAAACCTGCTCTGAATGACTTGGTCGTAAAGAGTGGGTCCAATGGTAGGCTCGCCCGTTTTTCCGTGTTTTCAGACGCTGAGAAAGTGGCGGATTATTCCTGTGATGGAATCGTTTTTTCGACTCCTACGGGTTCTACGGCATATAACCTGGCAGCTGGCGGACCAATTGTTCATCCCGATGCTCAGGTCGTTTTGATGACGCCAATTTCCGCGCATACTTTAACCAGTCGAAGTGTTGTTTTTCCCAGTGGTGTTTCTCTTCGGGTTCATTCACATGACAACCCCGACCCTCCACTGGTCTCCGCAGACGGACAACCAGCTTTTAAGTCTCCGCCTGAATTTCCACTCGAAATTTCAGTCTCCACTTCCACATTCCCACTCTTAGCAGAGCAGGACCATTCTCATTTTCGCGTTTTGCGAAACAAATTAAAGTGGGATTGAAAACTTGCCCTCTCGCTACACTGGTTTTGAGTCATGCTTTCATCGGGGACTAGAATTGGTCCTACCCGTATCGTTTCCTGGTTAGGTGAGGGTTCTTGTGGGCAAAGTTATCACTGCACACAATCGGAAGGGGAACAAAAAGGATCAGATGTATATGTGAAACTGATCCCCCGAGACCTTTCCGAAAAGAAAGGCTTTGGCGATTATTTTCTTCAAGAATGTCAAGCCCTTGAACAGTTAAATGGTCCGGGAATTTGGCCGTTGAAAAAATTTGGGGTCATGAAATGGAAGCATTGGATCAAGTTTTCATGGGTGGATGGAAAGGTCATTGAAAAAGAAGTACCGAGTGAAGAATCTCCCGGAGAAATGGTAAAACAAGAATTTACGATTCGCTCTTTAGCTGATTTGATGGAGCATCAACCAGAAGAAATCGACCCCGATAAACTTCTTCAATTGATGACCTGTTTGCATCAAGGATTACATCGAGCCCATCTAAGTGGCGTAGTTCACGGGAATTTAAAACCCCGAAATATCCTGCTTGAGTTTAATAATTCCGGGTCCTTGAAGGCATGGGCAACTGAATTTGGACTTTGGAAAATGAGTTCTTTCAGGAATATTGGAGAGGAAGAGACAATCGACAGTGGAACACCAATCAATCTTGAAGCCCAGCACTCCCACGAAGAAGGAGCTAAATTCCGTCCAACCACCAATTCTTCAGGTGATACTCCTGAGGAAAAATCTGATATTTACGGTTTGGGAAAGATTGTTCATTGGGTCATAGAAAAGAATAATTCCAAAGGGCCGGAATGGACGGAATGGAATACATGGGCAAATCAAGCAAGTGCATTAAGCTTTCCTTCAGTTGGTCACTCCATGGAAGCGATGCCAGGAATTGATGATCTTTCGCAATACGGCATAAAAATTGAAAGGGAGGGAGAGGAAGGTCAAAGCGATGCCGAGGAGATTAGAATTAAACGTGAGCAAGAATGGGCTTTGGCAAAACAACTCGAAACTCTTCGTTTTCGTAGAAATATGACCAGTTTAATTGGCGGAATAAGCTTTTTACTGTCCCTGTTTTCAACCATTTATCTTTACCTGTATCCATCGCCTTGGACCGAATATTCTCTCGAAGGTTTGCTTGATAGTTACCAACTTGGAGCAGGAATGATGTCGGGACAAGCCTGGGGGATTGTTCCAAGAGCATACGACGACGAAGGAAAAGGTGGGCAAAATGTTGTTGGAGAATGGACTAGAGAAGATGGATTCTTCAAGTTGAGCTTCAAAAAATTCAAAAGAAACCTCAATGAGGAAGGTGACAAAAAATTGTGGCAATTCATCGGTCAGGGAAAAACCACTGATGATGATTATTACATCTGGCATGATTACTTAAGCTATGAAAAAGACCTCGAAACTTTACTTTTAATTAGACGGGTCGACGAACATCATATTTATGAACCAGGAAAAGAGGGGGAGGGTTTTCCGCGTCTGTATCCCCGGGAAAGAATTAATTCGAGTGCAGGTAAGATTCGCCGCGCGGAACTTCCTTTTAAAAGAGAAGGAAGCAGTAAGGTAAAGTGGACATTATTCTTTGGCGTTGGTTTTTTACTAGCCAGTTCTATTTATCATCGAGAACTTGGAAGGCTCGAAAGCGAGCATAATAGAAATGATTGAACTCAATTCTCTTTTTATTATGAATGACAATTCTTGGATGAATCATTTCTTAAAAAATTCTAAATTTATCTTGCGGAACATAATTTTATTGTCGGTCTTATTTTTTTTATCTTGTGCCAGGGAATCCCCGGAAGGTCTGTACACGGGAGAGATTAAAGACTGGATTCATGAAGTTTTCGAAGGTAAACTCGTTTCTTCTTATGAGGAAAGTTCGATAAAGTTGATTCTACGGCAAAGCCCAAAAGGAATGATTGCCGATATGCATTTCTCTCATCCAAAAATGAATGAGATTATTAGAAATGGAACCTGGGAGGTTGGAGATGGAGAGAGAGTAATCCGCTTTGATGATGGAAAATCGCCCTCCCAATACTACCTCATTAAAAGGGGGGTTCGATATGCTTTTCAATCTAAGGAAGGATTGAGTAATGAGGATGGTTCACCGATTTTGCTAATGAGAAACGAAGGACTTTCCCGAAAAGCATCCTATCCTTTGGGCCTCACCTTTTTAGACCGAGGGGTGGCTCGTGTGGAGGGTGCAGGAGCGAATGATATCTTATCTGGAGAGTGGCGTGAAGTGGGTGGGGGAGTAGTGGTAGTTGCCAAGTTGGAACCGAGCAAATCGGCTAATGAAAAGGAAGAATTTCTCGAAACCTACAAGTATTTTTTAAAGTGGGCGAATGAAGAGTCTCAAGATTTATTGCTTGAGAAAATCGTTTTAATGAGGCCGTTTTTGAAAGATGATGGTTCCAAAAGACAAAGTTGGATGAGTTCCTTAGTCTTTTCTGATCTGCCACGACTTAAACCAACCGGGCAATAAGCATTTCACCAACTTTCTAAGGTTTGACGTTCCTAAGAAGGTCCACATTATAGAGCACTTTTTTGTATTCATTCGTTCTATGATAACTGCTCTTCAGAATCTCATATCCAAAAAAGGTAAATTCGTTTTTATACTTCTTTTGGTCGTGGTAAGTATATCCTTTGTTCTTTATCTAGCTCAAGGTGCATCTGTATTCGATCATTTGCCAGATCCCAACTACCAAAAAAAAGAGTTTTACGGGGTTGATTTAAATGACCCGGATGAAAGTCGAAAACTCTCTATTTCTAACCAAGTCGCATCCGATTTCGGAGCTATCGTTGGCCCTGTTGGGGAAGTTTTCGAAAAAGCCGATGTTCGCTACCTGGAAAGTTTGCAAGCCCAGTTGCAGAGTGCTTTCCAGTCTCAAAGTAGAGAGATAGACCAAGAAGCACTCCAGAGGTTGTTTCAATACATGCAATCCTGGTCGAACTTTCCCGACTCTTATAAAGTCATGGAAATTGCCCGGTCGGGTAACTATGATTTTGATTTTTCCGACTCATCTTTAAAAGCAAAATTAACAATCGATAGTCTTGCAAATAAGCTGGAATTTCTCCCTCTCCAGATCAATCATCCTGGATTAAATACTTACTACGATAAATTTATTCAAAGTCTAGATCCTAGCCTTGCCAGCGAAGAAAATCGAACACAGGCTTTTGAATTTATTGGACAAAGAAGAGGGGTATCCCTTCGAGGTGTGGATTCAATCTTATACTCTCATTTTCGGGCCAAAGCATTGGATCGCCTGCTTGGAGGTTCAGGATATACCTTGGGGATTGAAGGGGAGCTTGAACTCCACCGCACAAATTTTGCTTGGGATGGAGATGCTTACTCACTTAATTCAGACGACTTTGACCACCTTGATCCTCCCTTGACGACTTTAACCCTTAATGAATTACCTGCTGAGGGAGATAGGTTGGGCATTGTTTTTGCATCGAAAAGAGGAAGCTTTGAGTTTGTTCGGGAAAACAAGGAGAGTAATGGATCTAAGCACTTTATAAAATTAACCGATGATATAAACAGTACTCTTTCTGCACTTTCAAAAAGTATAGTTGATTCTGCAATCGGTCTTTCGGTGACGAAAAGTACAGACAGTTTGACACTACGCTCCAATTTATCGATTTTGCCTGCTCAATTACCCAAGTTTTCGAGCAGTTCACAATCATTGATCATCGATCGTTCTTTGCAGTCCGAACTGGCTGCTTTGCATGAACTCAGAAAGGAAGAGGATTTATTTGCCGAACCAGCTCGCACATTCGCCACTGCAGTTGCTTTCAACACAAATGATTTTCTGATTCCGTTACCGGAGCCTGATGAAGAGAGGATGCGCTCTTATTTTCAAAGGAACAAGGACCAGTTTCTTATCCCTTCTGATCCTCCCTCCCCCAAATCTGAGGAGAATTACGATCAGTTAAAAGGGGCGAAGGGTCCCTTGGGGGAACCCGATTCAAACAGTTCTAGTTCACTGGAACTTAATCTTCTTTCAGAATTACAAGAAGATTTAAATGTTAGCACCAAAAATGAAGTTACCTTTGAAGAGGTTAGGGTGGAGGTTAAACAAAGAATTATTGATGGAGACAAAATTGATGCTGAAAGAGATGCAGAGGAAATGGCACAAGAAGCTGCTCTTGATTTCCTTGAGGAGATTAATGGCTTGAAGGATCTCTTACGCTCACAGTATCCGAATTACCAAGAGTTAAGAAACTCCACTGAATTTGAAGAACTTATCAAGTCCACGACTGCCAAAACCCGCTCTATTTCTTTTTCGAAAAAAGACATTTCTATACAGGGTAGAATCCTTGGACTTGAAAGAAGGGAAAGTGAAAAAAGATCAAACCGTGAGCCTCTCGAGGAAGTAAACTCCCTGAACGAGAGACTTTTCTTCACGAGATCGATACGTAGAACAAAAGAAGGTTTTTCGATCTTTGTCCTTGATCGGAAAACTGATAAAACCGCGGGAAAATTTGAAGACGCGAGTTTCGCTCTTCTTTACAAGGAATACGCAAAAAATTTAAGACTGGAAGCATTCAATGCATGGCTGGATCAAGTATTTATTGATTTAGAAGGAAATCGCTCTGATTATAAATCTGGTCAATTCGTTTCCGTAGAGAAAAAGAGCTCGGCGACTTTGGGGGGTGCCTTCGATAAAAGAAGTAGGAAATTGTCGAGTGAATTATCCTCGCTTGAAAAAGAAAGAAATGAAATTTCGGCAGGCGCTAGAGATTCCAATCAAACAAAATCGCAAAGCAAAAGAAAAATTGAAATTGATGAGACAATTGAAAAAATTCGGGACCAGCAGTCCGAGCTCAACCGAGAAAGGGCATTGGCCAGTCGGTTGATTGAATCTGCAGTTGCAATGGAACCCGCCGGGAATTGGGTTGAAAAGGAAAGAACTGAAAACTCAGCACTTTTTATCCGCCTGCGTGGAGTCTACACCATGCGATCGCAAGAAGTGAAGAGTGATGAAATTTCCAACAGTGTTGCTGATTTGGAATTTGTACGGGCGGAGAAAGGAAGAAATCTAATAGTTGCCGATTTAATTGGTCAGGGACTCTCTGCTGCCGAAGCTAACTAGTTTCGGTCACTGTCTTTTTTCCCAAGCAACGAAAAACTCCAGGTTCCCATCCGCTCCCCGTGGAATTGCTTCTGCATTCTCGAGTAGTTTACTGTTTTCCAATTGTTTGGCGACAAACACTATAATCTCTTCTTTTACTCGGGATTGCACTTTTGCGTCTCGTATCACTCCCTTGTTCTCACTTGCTTCTCTCCGGGTACATTCGAACTGAGGCT
>PBSV01000015.1 GCA_002726435.1 Opitutia bacterium
GGGATTTGCCGTAATGATTTTAGGGAAAGTCAAACTTTGAGGAATTTCATATCTGCTGAAAAAATAGGAGAAGAAATAAAAGAATCCGAGTTCCAAAGTGGGCAATGGATTAGGAAACTTGGATCATTACCAACAATTCCAAGCCGCAAAACTAAGTTGATGGGGGGAAATCGAGAGGCCGCTCTTGCAATTTTGAATCTCTGCAACTCCCTTTAATAAAAGAACCAGTTTCAAGTTACCCTGAAAAGCATTTATTCTGTGAATTCTTTACATTCATGAATCCAAAAAAATCCAATTACCCTGTCCCAAAATCGGGGGATTTTAATTCTTACTTGTTTGCCTTACTACTGGTATTTCCTCTCATGTTCGGATCTTTCAAGTTGTTGGAAGGATTACTTAAAAATAACTTCAATCCCCCAGACCAGAACCGAAAAACCACACAGATTAGTTGGGAGATCAATGAATTGGATCCGCTTTCCCCCAAGAAAAATAAATTTGTCGAAGCAAACCCCAATGTGCCTGAAAATCCTCCTGATCAAACAAAGAATTTTTCATTCCGTGATCAACAAGCTGCGAACCCTGACATTAATCAAAAAACAATAAGTTCAGAATTACCAAAGCTGGACGGGAAAGAAAAAAACCAAAAGATCACTTCAGCCAAAAAAGAAGTCTCTAATGAAAGCCAAAGTCTCCAGATAAAGACCCAGCAAATCGAAAAGAAGGGGATTCCCGAGGCCACCCCTACAACTTCTGTTTCTAAGAATGTGCGAGAAATGAAAAATTCAAGTACTGACAAAAAGGGCTTAAAACTCGAGGAAAAAAATGAAACAAGGACTCTTTCGATGATTCTGGGTCAACAGTCAGACCAATCTCAGTTCTCGCATTCTCAATTTAAGAGTCAAAAAATACCTATCACCACAAAAAGACCAAAGTTATCACCCGAACTTCTTTTTGGACCAGTTATGAAATCTACAAGTACGGCACCGAGAGTGGGCACAGTTGCAATCGAATGTAGAATGCATGTTTATGGTGTTTACATACAGCAAATGCTTCAAGCAATAGAAGAGCAATGGAATCAACTGGCGAGCGGTTCCATTCGATACCTTCAACGGCACAATCTACCCGACAAAGTTACTTTTAAATTTGTCCTTCGCTCAGATGGTAAAATTGAAGGACTATCTCGAGTTGATTCTCAGGGAAATTCACTTCCCACAGATCTTTGCAGACAAGCAATTGCATCGAGAGTCCCCTTTGGAAAATGGACTTCTGCAATGATTGAAGACTTTGGCGAGTTCGATGAAATTACGCTAAGTTTTAACTACCGATGAACGAAAATAATTCATCAGGATTTCCACTGCAGAAAAATTGTTCCGTATTATTCGAGTTTCCCTCAGGTATTGTAGCATTTGAAAAAGCCGCGGGAACACTCAGTCATCCCAATATTGGAAAGTCCGAAAAACAATCAAGCCCACGCTCTTTTCTGAATGCTCCCTTTGACCATGACGGAGAATTTTATTATTTGGAAGATGGAAGCAAAATTTTCCTCGTACATCGTCTTGATTCTCCAACTTCAGGAGTATTGTTAGCCACTACCAATTTGGATGCCTCAAAAGCATTGAAAAATGCTTTTAAACACAGAGAGGTAAGAAAAACTTATTACGCCATAGTTCGATGTCGTTCAAACCCGCGATTAGGCACTTGGAAAGACTCTCTAATCGAAAGAAAAAATGCTGGCAAATTGAGGGTTGTCAGGGGAAAAGGATCACTCGCAATTACCGATGCTTCTTTAACTAGAAAGCCCGGCGGACTTTACGGACTTTCAATGCTGAAACTCATCCCAAAGACTGGAAGGACACATCAATTAAGGGTACAATCCGCGATCCGAGACCTACCAATTATCGGAGATCGCAGTTATGGTGATTTTTCTTTAAACCGCAAGATTGCCAGAGCATCAAAAGTTGATCGACTTTGTCTTCACGCAGCAAATATTGAATGTGAAGTTATAATGGAAGGGAAGCCAATAAAAATCCATGCAGAATCTCCTCTCCCACGGTCATTCGGGAAATTATTAAGCTAAAGGGCAATTGCTGCAGAAAAAATCACTGCATGTGACTTCAAGCGGTCAAATCCATCGTTTGCTGCAGTCAAAAAATACCTGTAATCTAGATTCAGACCCCAGTTTTCTCCAAAGTTATACCCTAAACCAATAAGAAAATCGTATGCAAATCCGACTCCATCAATTTCTCCTACAGAAGTACTTTCAATTCCAACAAAACTAAAACCCATCCCCATCCCTGCTCGCAAATCCACTAAATCAGAAATTTCTTTATCAAGAATGAACCGGGCCAAGAAATTATGGGAACCAATCTCCAATCCTCCACTCGCATCATGATTTAAATAAGAATATTCACTTTCTACTCGAATGCCTCCAAAGTCCTTTCCAAAATTAAAACCCAACTGAAAACCTCCATCAGAATCATAAGGGACATGCGATCCACTCACCCGGACCGCACCATCTTCGGGAAAAGACAATCCAACCAGTGGTCCAAAATAATAACCAACCCGCCTGTAGGTGGGTTCGGTGTCGTACAGGGCGGCATAAGCTTCATCCAATTCGTCAGGGGTACTTTCAATCCTTTCTTCCTCATTCGAAAGAGAAACATCCGGTTCGGTTGAACTTGCGGGCCGGGGCATGGAGACCTCTGGATTATTATTGAGAGAATCTTCGTAATACTCCGGGACAGGAATATAGGGAACTTCTGGCACAGAAGGTGGACTGGGCGGAACTTGAGTTTCCTTTTCTGCGGCTAATGAAGCAGGCATAGCGTAATCCCCTCTCTTAAGAGGTGGTTTAGACAACAAACTGGCGATCCTTTCCTCGTGCGAAATTGAACGTGCCTTAAAATCTGCAAATCGAGAGGTGAATTCTTCTGAGTCAACCGCTCGAGCGTGCTGCAATACGAACGAAAACAAAACAATGGCTAGTAGGGCATAAATTGAGTGAATCATCAACTGAATCAGTCCATCTTTGTAAAATTCCCTGCAAAAGGAAAGAAAGAAATCTAGGCAAAAAAAGCGCCGGGCGGTAGATTGGCGGGAACCGCCCGGCGCGGGTGTGGTGGATGGGAAATAAAGTTATTAACAATGAAGATGTAATTTAGTCGATGCAATACAAATTTTCATTCGTCCTGACGAAGAGTTGTCCCTTTGAAATAGCAACGGAAGAACGTACATTATCTTCATATTTACTACCCAACTTTGCAGAATTTAATACCTTACCTAACTGCGAAGAGATAACTAGTACTTCACCATGATGATTCATCAAATAAATCACCCCACCCCCACCAGTAGGAGAAGATCTCCACTTATATTTCCCTGGCAATGCAAGGCTCCACTCCACATCTCCATTTCTAGGATTTACTTTACTTAGGGTTTTTCGTAGGTCGCTGAGGAGAAAAAATCTTTTCTCATAAAAAAGAGGAGTGGGCACATCGGAGGTTAAATTTCCTTGTTCTTTAGACTTCCAGACCACTCCTCTTGAACCTGAATGTGTACCAACAAGGTCTGACTTTATCGCAAAAACTGGTGCTTTTTTAGGAGCACAAACTAGAAATACTCCTCCCCCAAAGACAGGAGACGGAACGAGTCTCCACCACTCCTGTTTATGGTTCTCATTCCATGTACCCCATCTCCAAAGTTCTTTCCCAGAAAGTGGATCATGACCGGTCAATACATCTCCTCCCGCGACCACAAGTTGTCCTCGATGTGGAATAATTGTCCCAAAGGATTCAAGTGATTCTTTTTTGGCATCCGAAGGACGATCGTGCTTCCATATGGTTGTGCCGTCTTCTGGATTCATACACAAAAGGAAAGATGTTGCGTTCGAAACTCCTCTTCCATGCACCGGTTCGTTTCGTTGCAGAATTGGCAGGTATAATTTTCCGTTATAAAGGGTAGGAGAAGATGAAAAAGTCCACTGAAAACAAAAATCTCCATAATCTTGCTGTAAATTTCGACGCCAATTCTCAACTCCCTTAAAGGAATACGACACAAGGTCTCCGTTTCCATAAAAATAGATTACATTTTTCCCGTCTGACACAGGAGAGGGACTCGCGTAATTGGATTTATTGTGCAATAGAAAATCATACCCATCCCCGCTTGGTCTGTATCCACTCCCCGCACTTCTTTGCCAAAGAAGCGTTCCCTCTTCACGATCGAAACAAAGTGCAAGCAGTTCTCCTTTGCCTTTTTCGTTTGGGTCCTCAGATTCGCTGATAGAAGAAATAAATACCTTCCCATTTACTATGATCGGCGTAGCCGCAGAGGGACCTGGCAGCGAAACTTTCCATTTAATACTATTTTCGGGTCCGAAATCGGTAGGTAACAAAGATTGTCCAGAAGCTGAACCATTGTAGGAAGGACCACGCCAACTGGGCCAGTCATCAGGGCCTAAACGATTGAGATTCTCTTGAGAAAATAATCCAACTGTAAATAAAAAAGGAGTGATGTACTGTATCAAATTCATAATTACGATCGAAAGAAAGGATGAAGTATCAGAGATTCAAGGTGAGAGTAAAAGATTCTTTCATTAATTGAGTTCACAAACCACATTTCCATTTATTGATTACCATTATTTTCATTCTCTATTTTTTGGACAATTTCGTTAATCACTAATTCAGAGTTTTGGAGGACTTCCTCTCCGTATTCCTGAGAAAAATCTGAATCTACTTCCTGCATTAGTTTTTCCTCATCAATGGACTGAGCTCGATTTCTTATGAGAAAAAAAGATCCCAATGAAAGTAAAAACAATAGGAGGTAAAAAAAAATTTCCACAATCACTCGTTATTCAATTTGAGTGATAGGGTAGAGCACATTGACTCCGCGATTGTTCCCGATAATGATGACAATGCGACACACATAGACTGCACCTCATCGCGTACAGTTGTTCCATTGATCGGAAATTCTTCTTCGTAGGATGCTCTTTTCGAGAATCCATCAGTATTTTGGATCTCCCAGAAGCATTTTAAAAAAACCATTTCTGAAGAAATTTTTTCAAACCTTACTATTGTAAGACCCAATTCCCATTTGCAGTCTAACTTTTGCCGGTGAGGAAAAACCGAAAATTGCAAACTTCCTGTTAAATCGCTCAAATTTTGACCCACTACTCTACCAATCCCTTCCTCCAAGGGCTCTCCCCACCTTGTATGTTCCCGAAACTCAAGGGTTTCCGCATCGGGACGAAATATTAGCCGATTATCGATCAAGTAACTCGGTAACTCTACTTCCCTGATAAAAAAACTTATATTTTCAAGTCCTTCCACTTTTTCTTTTTCCGAAGATGAAAGGAGATAGAATTCCGGTGCAACATGGGTAGACTCAGGAACAATACAAGAAGTGAAGAGTAAACACATCAAGGATCTTTTAAAACATTTGCTTCGCTTCATTTTAATCTTCGGATGATGGCTTTCCTCGAATGAATGCTTGAGGATTACGCTCAAGTAAATCAGCCAAAGTTTTTAGTGATTTTGCCATAAGTGAAACTTCTCGTAGTGTATCTCCTAACTCGAATCTAAAATCTGAGTTGGGGGTAAGAATTAATTCAAGTTGGTCCGATATTGTTCCGATCTTAAGAAGTGTTTGGCGAGTTTGATCGGAGGTTTTAGTCAAGCTTTCACCAAGTGGAAGATATGAAGAAGAAAAAGCATGAAGGAAATTACGTAAGGCTGCACTGGTATTCACAAGTTCTGTGCTAAGGTTACTGGTGTCCAGTTCATCAAGGCGTTGAGTGGCAACAAGCATAAGATTGCTAAGTTGCTGGCTAAACTTCTCAAGATTTATACTTTCACTTAATTCAGCAAACATGGATCCTTTTGTGGGAATTTCTGGATACCCGTGAAGCGTATTCAAAGCACTTTTAATTGATACATTGTTTTCCGTTGTCAAATTCACGTATAGAATACCAGTCACGAAACTCTCTTGTACTAGTTGTCCCATTAACCGGTTCAGAACCTCTTTTTTGAATTTGCCTTCTGAATCAAAGACTTCATTCCCTTCTAGTATCATGTGTCTCTCCACCAACTTACGATTAATCTCAACGAGCACTGGGACAGGTCCTTTTTCCAACTCATCTCCAATAAAAAATCGTTCTACGCGACCAATACGAACCCCATTTAGAGTAACCTTTCCGCCTTCGTGAAGTCCGTAGACATTTTCGTTGAAAACCAAAACGAATCTTTCATTTTTGTTTCTCAGGTTAGAAAAACCACCCGTAAAAACTCCAAATCCCAGTAAAATTACCAGGGCACCGGCGGTAAAAAATCCAACCAGTATTCTATTTCCTTGCTTGTTCAAAGTGGTAAATTGTTAATGAATTATCAATCGGTCGCAACCATAGTTTTTTAAGGACCTCGACGAAGAAATTCCTGAACCTTAGGTTGAGTGTCATCATTCAGTAAGTCCTGGGGAATGCCTTGGGCGATCAATTCTTTGCTATCTGCCTCAAGAAAAATGGAATCGTCTGCAATCTCAAAGATGCTTGCAAGTTCATGAGATACAACCACGAAGGTAATTCCAAGACTTTCTTTAAGTTCATTGATTAGATCATCTAAACGTCGTGAGTTCAAGGGATCCAAACCCGCTGAAGGCTCGTCAAAAAAAAGAACTTTGGGATCGAGCACCATTGCCCTTGCCAACCCAGCACGCTTTCTCATGCCACCACTCAATTCAGACGGAGAGAAATTTTCAAATCCGCTCAATCCAACCAAGTTTAACTTGTAGCGGCCAATCTCCTCGTAATCACATTCGCTAAGTGAGGTATGAATCTGTAGAGGAAGGCAGACATTTTCCAAAACCGTCATCGAACTCCAAAGTGCCCCACCCTGAAATAAAACCCCAAATTTTCGAAGGATTTTTTTGCGTTCGCTATGGCTTCCACTCCATAAGTTCTGTCCATCTACCTTAACCATTCCATCCGCTGGTTGTAGAAGGCCGGTCATTGACTTCAAAAGGGTACTTTTTCCACAACCACTTCCTCCCATTATCACCAAGCACTCTCCCTCATTTAAATCAAAAGTAACATTTTGCAGGACTTTATAATCGTCATATTCCAAATCTAGATTCCTGACTTCGATTAGTGCTCTTTTTTGACTCATGTTCATTCAACGAAGATCCAAGATACTGAAAATAATCTCAAAAAGTGCATCGGAAACAACAATTAATGTCACTGCTAGAACTACCGTTGAAGTAACCGACTTACCCAGGGCGGCAGAATCATTTCCGGTATGCATTCCCTTGTAGCACCCAACTAAGGCGATAATTAGACCGAAGAAAAGGCTTTTTAAAAGACCTGAGAAAATTTCCCACATACTCTGAAGAGCCGCCTGAGTCTGCTCGACATAGTGAATGACCGAAAAATTCATAACCTCTACTCCTACGCACAATCCTCCTAGAATTCCCACTAGATCGGCATAAACAGTTAAAAGTGGTGTCATTATTATTAGTGCAATAGTTCGAGGAAGCACCAAAAATTCGATCGGAGAAATTCCGAATATACGCAAAGCATCAATTTCTTCGTTTAGTTTCATGTTCCCTATTTCAGCGGCAAATGCAGCACCAGTTCTTCCTGCCATGACTATCCCCACCATTAAAGCACCCATCTCTCGCACCATTGCCAAACAGACTAAATCAGCAATGTAGATTTTCGCATTAAATTTTTCCAGTTGCACACTCCCCACGAAGGCAAGCGTAAGTCCAGTCAAAAAGCTTATTAAACTAACGATCGGTAGTGCTGCGGCCCCGCAATTTTTACAGGCCACGATAATGTCTCTTATTCGAAGGTTAGACCTACCAGTCAACAGACCAAAAATGGCCTGAATCCATGCACCCCAAAAATTCAAGGGGGAGAGGACCTTGTTCACTAATAGGTCAAATGAATTAAGGAATTTAAAATTTTTCTTATTCGGATGATTAAATGTGGAGCTTTTCTTTAGACTTAAGGAAAGCAATCGACGAATAGAATCGGGTAAATAATCTACAACAAAACTAATTCCCCTTTCATCCATCTCTTTTTTTTGGCAAAGAAGGAAAACGATCAGACTCGAATCCCACTCCAATGATTCATTACATTCGAAACTGATTTCCTCTGGAGTTGGCTCAGATGAAATCAACTTTTTCCATTTATTCTCAAGTCCAAAATCTATTTTTTTTGCCTCTAGTTTCCAAACTCCTTTCAGTTCGCAAAACACAACATTTCCTTCTCTTTTAAATTCGAGGGTAGCAGGCGAAAGTTCGCCTTGCCTAGAACTGCCATTTGGATTTGATGTGTTCATTGTTTCAAAACCTTTATTTTCCAATTATTAACTAAGTACAATGCCAATACGAGCAATTATGTTCGATCTCGACGGCACCTTAATTGATCAATTCGATGCAATCCATCGTACATTCAGCAAGGTTTTAGTGGATATGGGGTATCCAGCCCCCTCCTACGACGCTGTAAAAAAAGCGGTTGGAGGAGCCTCGGAAACTACAATGACCAAGTTGATTGGGAAAGAGAGAGCACCCGAAGCGGTGCAACGCCTGCGGCCAATATTTGAGAAGGAAATGCTCATTGGTTTGCGAGCTCTTCCCGGGTCCATGGAAATTCTTGAGTTATGCGACCAGCGAAAGATCAAAACCGGGGTTCTCACCAACAAGCACGGCCCCCATGCTCGCGTGGTTTGTGATCATCTCGGATTCAGCAAGTTTCTCTCCTTTACCATTGGTGCAAATGATACGGAATGGAAGAAACCGGATTCCAAGTTGTCCATGCTCGCCCTTAAAAGACTGGATTCTTTGCCCCATGAGACCATTTATTTAGGAGATTCACCGTACGATTACGAAACTGCCCTGAACGCGGGAATGATTCCTTATTTAGTGGCAACCGGGACTCATTCACATGAAGAATTNCGTNCTNTAAAAAATGTCCACATTGAGACTAATNTACTCTCCTTTATTGAAAATANATTTCCTTCAATTTTCCAATAAGATTTTAATTTCACAATCAGAATCATAAAATTCAATTCCCCGACTNGTCATCTTACNTATTGACCAAAACTGAGTTTTTTTTAACATTAGACTCACCCTAAGTTATGATTGTTACACCCCACCACTCGAGCACCAGATCTTTTTGTGAAAATGTCGAAGATGTGGACTTACCGACTTTAGCACTGTCTGTTACTTCGGAAAAGAAACCAATTGTTTCTGCATTGGCAATATACCAAGACCAATTAATGTGCAAAGATTTACTGGAATTCGAATACAAGGGAGCGATTTTGGCTTCTTGGTCGCCTTCCGTCCACTCCCTTCTAAGAAACGGTTTGTATCAGGAACATTCTATTTTTGTTTTAAACGATTCTTCCGAGTGCTCACCCACCGCATTGATCGATCTACTAAGTGCACGGATGAAGAAGCCTTTTATTGTGGTAACCGACCAAGAAATTCGACAAAAGGGACTCAAAAATTCATTTGAAAAATTAATCCAGCAAATGGAAAGAGAACTGGGCATTGAAGAAATCGTTCAGGATTACGTTGATAATTCTGTAAAAAATTTTACTGAAACGAAATCCGTTGCAAAATCAGACTTTCAATTAATTACCTCCATTCAAACTGAGAAAGAATTTAAGGATTTATTAAGAAACCGACTTAGCCAGTTCTTGTCCTCACCACCTGAGGAATTCTTGAAGCAAGCAATTGGCGAAATTCGCGGAAAAAAGTAACTTCTTTTTTATCTCTGGGGGATTTTCCCATAATCCATTCGCTTTATAAAAAGAATCTCAAAACTTGGTCCTTCCGGACAAAGTTTTTACTTTCAACCACATTAATTTCTCTAGTTCTGCCTTCAATTGGAGTCTATATAATCCTGAAAAATGAACTTCAATCCACTAAGCAGTTAATTTTTAATAACTTACTGGATCAAGTTCTTATTTTTAGTGAAAATATTGGTCCCACCATACTGTTCGAGGACTCAGAAACTGCCAAGGAACTGGTCGATGGAATTACCATCAACCCGTTGATAAATAAAGCAACGGTTTGGAAAATAGATCCTCAAAAGGATTCCGAGGAGTTCTCTCTTTTTGTTAGCTCAGAGGAAGAAGGAGAAAAAACCTTACTCTCACCGATTGGTGAATACTGGAGTGATCAAGACCTCACTATCACTAGAAAAATTACTTCCAATTCGATGGAGATTGGAATTTTGTCAGTCGAAAGATCACTTTCAGATGTTTTATCTAAGACAGCACAATTTCAAAATTTTGGATTCACTTCCTGGGTCGCAATCATTTTTTTAATTCTTCTGATTACCATTTGGTACCAAAGTTCACTTACCAGACCAATCCAGGAACTTCTAAGTGTGTCAGAAAAAATTTCCACCGAAGGACACTACAACTATCGCGCAAAAAATATAGGAGGAGACGAAATCGGGAGGCTGATTACCCAATTCAATGAGATGCTCGATTCGCTTCAGGAATCCAACAAGAAGCTCCTTGTAGTAAACCAGGGAATGGAAAAGAGAGTGCAATCACGGACCAAGGAACTTATGGACACCAATGAAAAACTCGTTTTGGAAATGAAGCAAAATGAAAGAGCCACAAAGAAACTAATTCAGACTCAGGACAAGTTAAACCGCCAGGAAAGACTCGCAAGTGTTGGACAAGTTTCGTCAAACATTGCACACGAGCTTAGGAACCCCATGACAGCCATGAGAAATTCAGTTTATTTTCTTCGTTCACGTTCGCAAAATGATCCAAAAACCATTCAACATCTGGACCTTATCGATGGCGAACTTAGCCAGGGGGATGAAGTAATTGAAAGATTGCTTGAAATAACTAAAGGCGAAAAATTGAGGATTAATGAAACCAACATTGAAAAACTCTGCCTCGATGCCCTTCAAATCTCAGATCCCTTAGGACTCTCTCAATTTGAATTCATTGGAGACCCGATCAAAAAGCATATTAATTTAGACAACCTTCTCTTTAAGCAGGTATTTAGTAATCTCTTCACCAATTCGCTTCAGGCTATGACTTCCAAGACTAAAATCTCCGTAATCGTTGAAGTGGGGAGCGAGGTGAATATTAGAGTAATTGATACAGGTTCAGGAATTCCGATTGATAGTTGGGAAGAAGTATTCGAACCTTTAATTACAACTAAAAATGACGGTATTGGGCTTGGCTTACCATTATGTAAAGAGTTAGTTTCCAGACACGAGGGCAAAATACAAATTGAATCAAGTTCTCCAACAGGCACTTGCATTTTAATTACAATCCCCCTTGATTTAAAACCCGCGTAGAATTAACTTAAATTCATTCGTAATGATTCAATCGATTAAAACCACCCGCATATTAGTTGTGGATGACCATCCTGCCATTCGGGAGACAATGACCGATATTCTTACCGAAGAAGGATTCTTTTCGGATTTTGCTGCAGATGGCATAAAAGCTCTGGAAAAATGCCTGACCGAAGAGTTCGATTTCGTACTCATCGATATTCAAATGCCTGAAATGAATGGGGTAGAAGTCTTAAGAGAGTTAAAAGAAAAGAGAAATAAAATTCCGAAATTCATCTTCTTCACTGCTTATTCAACGCCTGAATTAAGGCAACAGGCTCTTTCATTAGGCTCTTATGCTTTTTTAAAAAAACCAATCAAGGTGGAAAAAATACTCAATCTCATTCGGGAAAAAAGTGGATTGGCAATTCTCATACACTTGTCTGATGATCATCAGATTAGTTGCATAACGAAACTTCTTTCAGACCAAGGTTACATGGTTACTCAAACTAAGAAGCATGATGAAGCCTTAATTCAACTTCGTCAGATTGATTACAATTGTATCGTTTTCGATTCTGATTCTCCCGGCATCAATCAGGATTCAATCAGAAGCACGATCAAATCCTTGAAATCTGATACTTTGTGTATCGAAACCAATGAAGATGAAACTCCCAAGAATCTATTTTCGCGAGTTTCATTTCATCTCGACCGCTCTTTAAAAGTCCTCAACTAAACCGATATCCGCCCTTGCTTATTTTTTTAATCAGCAAGTTTTTCTATAAAAAGATGACATCCTTCGACTACTGAATCGAATAATTCGACAACCTCTTCATTTCCTACTTGCAAGCAACCCGAACTTGAGGGATTTCCGAGATTTTCTTCCCAGTTCGTTCCATGGATGTAAACATAGCGGTTAAAAGTATCGACTGGATTTCCTGAATTTACTCCCTTTTCCAGCCCTAACAGTCGAAGAATTCTGGAAGTGATCAAATTGTTTTTCCTGTCCTCTTCCTCACACTCCCAAAAGGTTCGTCCAATTGATTTCCGCCCTTTAAAAACCGTTCCCAAAGGTTCTCCATCTCCAATTTTTTCACACACCTTATGGAGCCCCCAGGGAGTGCCCAAAGAATTCTCCATACAAGAAGGTGGACGCTTAGAACTTGACATCAAGTATTCCTTCACGCTTTTGGACTTATGGTATCTGGTGATACATTGCCGACTGATGGAGGCAATCAACAGGTCGTCAGATGCCTCAATTCCCAAGGTGTTCCGCACCTTATCGTACTCAGAATATAAAACTTCTACATTCATTGAAAAAATATCGTATTGGAATCGTAGGCGCAACGGGAGCCGTTGGCCAAGAAATTATTAGCCTTCTTGAAAAAAGAGAATTCCCGGTGTCGGAAGCAAGACTTTTAGCATCCTCTCGCTCAAGCGGCAGAGAAATCAAAGCCTGTGGCAACCTGGAAAAAGTACGCGAAACAACAAGGGATGCTTTTAAGGATCTTGATTTGGCGATCTTCAGTTCGGGTTCGAAAATTTCCTTGGAATTTGCTGATGTGGCCCGCAAACAAGGATGCGTTGTGATCGACAACAGCTCTGCATTCAGAATGGATCCCCAAGTCCCACTGGTTTTACCAGAGGTCAATTCGGATGCCGTGGAAGCACACAAAGGTATTCTAGCCAATCCGAATTGCTCCACCGCAATCACCCTAATGGGATTATATCCTCTTCATAAAAGATTCGGTCTTAAAAGAGTGATTGCCTCTACCTACCAGTCGGTTTCAGGAGCCGGAGCCTCCGGAATTACTGCTCTGCAGAACGAGCTATCGAAAGAATTCTCCGAGTCATCCAACGAGCAACCAACTCAAGAATCTCCGTTCCCGCATCCTATTGCCTACAACCTAATTCCCCATATCGATGATTTCAGAGAAGACGGATATTCAAAGGAAGAGATGAAATTGAGAAACGAAAGTAGAAAGATTTTAAATCTTCCCAAACTTCAAGTATCATGTACTTGTGTCCGCGTACCAGTGAATCGGGCACACTCAATTAGCGTAAACGCAGAATTCAATTCTCCGGTGAATGTTCCCGATGCTCGAAACGCCCTAAGTGAATTCCCGGGCATCGAATTATGGGATATTCCGAATGCTGGCAGGTATCCCATGCCTTTGGACTATGCCGAAAAGGAAGCTTGTGGAGTCGGTCGTCTACGAGTGGATCACGCTCTCCCCAATGGATTGGCTTTCTGGGTTGTGGGGGATCAATTATGGAAAGGTGCCGCCCTCAACGCGATTCAGATCGCCGAGGCATTAATTGAAAGAAAGTGCCTCAGGTTCATCGAATGAACCACGAAATTGGCAAGTAAATTGCTCTCTACCGCTATGAATTCAATACTTGCAACTGGCTTACTCGATCTAGGAAAAAACATGATTGATCGGATTTCTGCTCCAAAGTCCCTTCCAACTGACAAACAAGTGGATTCATTCAATTCAGAACTTCAAAAAGTGTCTCAACCCACACTCAGTTCTTTACGTCAGGATTTACTTGCCGATCCAGCCATCAAAAATTTTCTTCAAGGTAACAAGGACAATGAAATCTTTCTGGAAAAACGGGCAGATGGAAGCACCAAACTTCTTTCATCCTCTGGAGAAACTATGATTATTGAAAGTAGTTCTCCGGTAAACGATAAATTTCAGAATTTTTTCGATCGTTGTATTCAAGAACAGTTGTGTCTCTCTCCCCATCGACCCAATTCGGTACTATTGAAAAGCTAACGAATTCAATTTTTCTTTCTGCCAAACTTTTTTCTTTGAGCTTGGCAACTCCCCTATCATGATGAATCCTCCGTCCGACTTTTTACTAATCGAACGGATCAATCAGTGTCCGAAATTAGCTTCACTCAAGAGTATAAATGATACCCTAAAGGACCTTCTTGACTCAGAAGACAGTTTTGTGAGTCAAATCGCAGAAGTCATTCGTCTCGACCCCTCCTTGACCACACGGGTTCTGGATCTTGTGAATTCCATTTTTTTTGGAAGCAAGGAAGAAGAAAGAATTTCAGGTGTGGAAGAAGCATCCATATTTCTTGGACTCAACCGAATTCGTGACCTGCTCGCTGCAACACCAGTAATAGAAGAAATTTTTAAGCTCGGTAAACAAAGCCAATCCTTTCCATGGGTTGATTTTTGGCGACATAGTATTGGTACTGCCATGCTCACCCGCGAAATTCTTTCGAT
>PBSV01000016.1 GCA_002726435.1 Opitutia bacterium
CCGCTGCTTGCAAAAATCATGGTCCATGGAAAGAGCCGAAAAGAAACAATTGAGTCACTTGCCCGGGCCTTGTCGAAAACGGAAATTCATGGCATCCAGACCAATTTGGAATACCTGGAGGAAATAGTAGGCAAAGAATGGATCGGTGAAAAACCTTTTCACACCAAGCGTCTGGAAGCAATTTCTGTCCCCTCCAAAACAATTGAGGTTTTACGTTCCGGCACCCAGACCACGGTACAGGATTTCCCCGGCAGGCTCGGATACTGGGATGTCGGGGTTCCCCCATCCGGTCCGATGGATAGTCTTTCCTTTCGCCTGGGGAATCGAATCCTGGGAAATCAGCCCGGTGTAAAGGGCCTGGAAATCACCGCTTACGGACCTAAGATCAAGTTCAATCATGACTGCGTCGTGGCACTCTGCGGGGCACATGGCGAAGCAAGTTTGAATGGGGAACCAATTAAATTCTGGCAAGCAATTGAAGTAGAAATCGGTGACATTCTCGAAGTGGGGCGGATCAATCCCCATGGGATGAGGTGCTACCTGCTGGTCAGGGGTGGGCTAAGAATTCCCCAGTATTTAGGGAGCGGATCGACTTTCACTTTGGGAAAGTTTGGTGGGCATTGCGGACGGGCTTTGGTACCGGGTGATCAAATTCCAATTGGAGAAAACGATTTCTCCGGTCCCCTTCGATCAATCGACCCGAATTTGATTCCCACCATCTCGAACGACTGGTCGGTCCGCGTATTGTACGGACCTCATGGAGCTCCCGATTTTTTCACCGAGCGAGACATCAAAACTTTTTTTCAATCGAAGTGGGAAGTACATTACAACTCCGACCGTACAGGTGTTCGGTTGATCGGACCCAAGCCGGAATGGGCAAGAATAGATGGGGGGGAAGCCGGGCTTCATCCTTCCAATATTCATGACAATGCTTATTCGGTGGGTGCGGTTGATTTCACCGGGGATATGCCGGTAATTCTTGGACCGGACGGTCCGAGCCTGGGCGGATTCGTCTGCCCAGTCACGGTAGTCGCCGCAGATCTCTGGAAAATTGGCCAGCTCAAACCCGGGGACAACATTCAATTTTTCTTACTTTCCCATGAGCAATCGATTCAATTACTCGAGGAACAAGAAGAGCAAATTACCAATTTGAACGGCATTGAAAATAGGACCGCCTCAATTCCACAAATTTTTCCACCGAATGAAACATGTATACTGGCCGCCGGTAAAAGTGACACCGATGACTGGACGGTTCGACAATCCGGAGACTGTAACCTATTGGTGGAATTCGGGGAGCCAATCCTTGACCTGAGTTTACGATTCAAAGTCCATCTCTTTCATCAAGGTCTCTTGCAAAATAAGATTACCGGGGTGATCGACCTGACTCCGGGTATTCGATCGCTTCAAGTTCACTACAACCCAAGCATCGCAGAGCGGCCAAAAGTACTCGAATGGATTGCTTGTACGATTGAGGCAATCAAAATTAATGATTCCTCTTCAGTGCCCTCCCGAATTGTATCGCTTCCAATTTCCTGGGATGACCCTACCACTCGGTTGGCGGTCGAAAAATACCAGCAGTCCGTAAGAACAGATGCCCCGTGGTGTCCGAACAATATAGAATTTATCCGCCGGATCAATGGACTGTCCAGCATCGAGGAGGTAAAAGAAATCATTTTTGACGCAAGCTATGTAGTCCTCGGACTTGGTGATGTCTACCTTGGCGCTCCAGTCGCCACTCCACTTGACCCCCGCCATCGACTGGTGACCACCAAGTATAACCCAGCAAGAACATGGACCCCTGAGAATGCGGTCGGAATCGGTGGGGCCTATCTTTGCGTCTATGGAATGGAGGGGCCGGGAGGTTATCAATTGTTTGGTAGAACCCTGCAAATGTGGAACCGGTATGGGAACCCGAAGGCATTTACGGACGGCCATCCATGGCTTCTTCGTTTCTTTGATCAAGTAAGATTTTACGAAGTTTCATCGCAGGAGCTTGATGAAATACGCCGTGATTTTCCACTCGGTCGTTATCCCCTTACAATCGAAGAATCCACCTTCGATCTTAAAAAGTACCAATTATTTCTCAACTCTCATGCCACCGGCATTTCCGCTTTCAGAAAGCAACAACAGCAAGCCTTTCGGGAAGAGCGGGAGCGCTGGCAAACGGAAGACCACGCCCTGCCAAACGAACCGGAAAAATTGATGGATGAAACATCTGAAGTTGCTCCTTCGGGGACAACACCCGTGGAAAGCATGGTCACTGGAAATCTATGGAAATGGACGGTGTCCGAGGGGGATCATGTTGAAATTGGACAGGGAATTGGAATTATTGAATCCATGAAAATGGAAATAGCGATAGAATCTTCCGGAGCCGGAAAAGTTCACTCTATCCTCAGGAAAGAAGGAGATATGGTGAAGCCGGGAGAATATCTTCTTTTAATCAAGGAATAATCTAAAATTCATTGCCATGCAGGTTCGATCAATCAACGCTTTGAAAAATCAGTACCTCACCGGTGGCTTGTCCCCGTCCAAGATGATCCATTTGATCAACGAAAAAATCGATAATGAAGATTCATCGATTTGGATTCACCGGGTATCCAAGGACAATCTCCACAAACGGGCAGCGGAACTGGAAAAGGTTCCGCCGGAAGAACTTCCCCTTTATGGAATTCCCTTTGCGGTGAAGGATAACATAGATGTTGCTGGTTGTCCGACCACCGCAGGATGTCCTGACTTTTCTTATCTGCCCGATTCTCACGCACAGGTTGTGGACTTGCTGCTGGAGGCCGGAGCTATTTTGATGGGTAAAACAAACATGGACCAATTCGCCACCGGATTAGTCGGTACCCGCTCGCCCTATGGAATTCCGGGCAATTCATTCAATCCTGATTTTATCCCGGGTGGCTCAAGTTCAGGCTCAGCGGTGGCGGTGGCAAAGGGGCTGGTTTCTTTTGCGCTGGGCACCGACACTGCCGGCTCCGGCCGCGTTCCCGCCTCTTTCAATAATTTGGCTGGTTTTAAGCCAACGCGAGGAACAATTAGTTGCCGGGGGATCGTTCCCGCATGCAAAAGTCTGGACTGCGTTTCAATCTTCGCCTCGCAAATTCAGGATATCAATGAAGTGATGTTAATTGCTGCACAGTCGGACCCGAAGGATCCGTTTTCGAGGAAATCCCAACCTGATTCTGACAAGAAAACAATCGAATCTCCAAGAGTAGCTTTAATGAATCATGACCAATGGGAGTTCTTTGGTGATGAACTTGCACGCTTAGCCTATGAAGAAAGTGTTGAAGTTCTGAAAGACGCAGGAATGAGCACTGTATCCGTGGATGTTGGACCATTCCTTGGTGTAGCCAAACTTCTTTACGGAGGACCATGGGTCGCGGAGAGATACCTGGCGACTCAAACACTGATTGAANAGTCGCCTNATTCCTTCCTGCCGGAGACTCTTGCAATCATTCAAGCCGGCAAAAATCCAACTGCACTCGAAGTTTTTCAAGCNCAGTACCAATTGGCTGATTATAAAAATCAATCCATTGAGTTCTGGGAAGAATTTGACTTCCTTGCNCTGCCCACNACNGGCACCATTTACACGCAGGANGAAATTGCGAGGGATCCAATTGGTCTGAATTCAAACCTCGGGCATTACACGAATTTCATGAACTTACTTGATCTCTGTGGTTGTGCGGTGCCCACTTCATTCAGGGAGGATGGATTACCAGCCGGTCTTACCCTGTATGCTCCTGCTTATCATGACCAACAAGTCCTGGACTGGTCAGGAAAAATTCATCTCTCAGCAAAGACTGGAGCTGGATTAGAGAGAAGTTTTATCCCCCAACCGGCAAAGATTCGCAATGACGAAAGTACTTTGGATTTATTTGTATGCGGGGCACACATGACAGGCTTACCCTTGAATCATCAATTGACCGAACTGGGAGCCGAATTTATCAAAGAAGTCTCGACTGGACCGGAGTATCAAATGGTCGCCCTGCCCCCACTTGGTTCCTTACCGGAACGTCCCGGTTTAGTACGGGTGACCGAAAAAACTCAATCCCTGCCCGGAGAGATCTGGAGGATGGATTCTAAAAATATTGGTTCCTTCCTCAAAAAGATTTCCTACCCGCTTGGCATCTCTCAAATTATTCTTGAGGACAGCACTTGCGAGTATGGATTTTGCTGTGATTCTGCAGGTGCCGGAGATGGGCGTGACATTACCGAGTTTGCCGGCTGGCGTAATTATTTAGAGAGAGGCTAGCACCGGAGATCATAAATTTAGTACATTCAACAGCAGGATTCAACCCGGTTTAATTGGAGCCGGTCCATCAAGCAGACCACCACGGTATGTGGAAGCGTGAGGATAGAAATTCCAAGCATCGCCTTGCCCAGCCAGTCAAGTTGAATGCCCCGAAAATTAAGTGGAAGGGCAAGGATGAACCACAGTCCGACTAGGGCGAGCACGGTCATCAATCCGGTGAGCTGTAGCCAGCGGATCTTGAGTTTGAAAAATTCGCGGTTCTGCAACTGCGTGCGACCTGCTTCATCAATCCACAAAATACGAAGGCCATGGCGAAGACTGTGCCAAAGAGCAAAGTATGCACCAATCGCCCAAAGTGGAGGAACAAACAAAAACCAAAGGACCAGCAGCCCGCCTTCGAGGGCGTCGAACCGGAGAGCCCTACCCTCTCCTTCCTCCAACTTCATCAAGGATAGAAGTACTTGCACCACAGTCAGTCCAAGGGGCACGAGTAGAAAAAAGAGTGGGTTTTGGGAAATCCACACGAGGTCGTATTCCACTTGTCCGCCTTGACGGACCATGGCCTCGATAAATTCCCGATATGTCTCGTTGCCGAGGTATCCGGGCAGCAAAATAGGCAGGCTACCACGGGAAAGAATGTGCAACCACTTCAGCAAACCGGATCGTTCGAGGTAACCTGCTTGGTGAAGTTTAACGCTGAGGTAATGATCGCCCTGTCCCCAGTGAAATATCGTCAGGCAAAGAAAGAAGACTGCGGATGGAACCGGTTGAAAATTCCAAACTGCGAGATAAGCCAATGAGAGCATTGGGTAAGCGAGTAAAGTTCCAATGCGGAATCTGAGCGGGCTATTCTTAACCATTCCCCAAAGTAAAAGATGATCGGCCCCGCCATGTGGCATACCAAATACAAAAAGACTGAGGTAGAGTGGTAGGAGCTGCCAGGCAACAGGCCAATCACTACTGAGGTATCCCATCACCGCCATCGGCAGGAGCAGGAGCAGAGTGAGTTGAGTCAGTCCGATGGAATATTTTCCCGGTAGAAATTCCCTTGCCTGGGGGGTGAAGGGAACAGGGGCCCATTCGATCCATTTCATGACTGGTTACCTTTCCAGGTATCCCAGAGGCACAAGCCCTGGAATACGAATAAGTTAGTGACGGCAAAGAAGAGAGCTTCTTCCACCGGAAGATTTCCCAGGTCCCAACCGGACCGGGTTCCCAGAGTCAGGGTCCAGATTCCTTCGGAAATAGCAAAGGAATCGGCAAGGCACAGGTAGAGTGTAAGTCCAGCCCATGGGACGAGCCAGGTTTTAAGAGAATTACTCAAGCACTCCGCTCCCAATCCCCACTGCAAGGCAAGGGGTGGAAATGCCCAGAGTAGAATCAGTCCCCCATAGGTTCCCCTTTCCATGGTTAGGCAAAATACTCCGACAATTCCAATTGCCAGCGAAAGAAGGAAACCAGGAAGAGAAAAACGAAGGCGGCACTCCGGTGACACTCGTGGTTGCATCGACCAGAGGACACCGGCAAGCAGGGTTTGTAAAAGCATGAATCCATACTCTTCCAGCGGGACATATCCAAGGGTTCCAAGGACTACCCCTTCGGGATAACTCCATACCCCTCGCATGATCAGGTAGTTGTCCCAGGGAGTGGTGTAAACCAGAGCGATTATTCCCATGATTACAATTCCAAGAACTTGGGTCCGGGAAAGTTTCGATTTTTTCCAGGCTAGTAAAACTCCTACCAACAGGGGAATTCCCACAAACCGAATGAGAAAGTCCAAATAAGTCATTCCGAAATCAAGGAAGAAAGGAACGACTAAGACAAGACGGAAGGATCGAGAGTTTTTTCCAGGGTTTCACCACCGCTCTTTTCTGATGGAAGAGGCTAGGGTCTTCACGAATGACTTCACCAATTTCACGGTACATCCGACCGGCCCAGCGAATTACGATCCGCATTCGCCAGGGAAGATATTTAATTCCCGCTTCCCCACTGGCATAGCGTTCATCGGCCAAACGAAGAAGCTGATTTTTAACCGAAGAAATTTCCTGCAAGTGGACCGGGCAATCACAGCCTGCAATTTCTTCTGCGGTAGGAGATGTTTCGAAAAATTCAGCGGGCAAGTATACCCGCTGGTTTTGAGCATCTTCGTACACATCCCGGCAAATATTAGTCAATTGCATTGCAATTCCAAGGTCATCAGCATGCTTCATGGCTTCGGGATCGGTGACACCAAAGATCGGACTGGTCATCAGTCCGATTGTTCCGGCAACTCCGTGACAATACTCGAGAAGTTCATCTTGGGTTTGAATCAGGACTCCTTGTTGTTCCTTGATCATTGCCTTCAGCAGGTCGGTCATTGGCTGTGAATCCAGTCCCCAGCGGGCTTGGAGAAATCGATAATGATCAAGCAATGGATGTGGCTTATGAGAGGACCAGCTTTCCATCGCTCCGCTTAAATTTTCTTCGTGTCCTTCGTCGGCCCAATCATCGAGAGTACGGCATACATAGTACAGGCGGACGATTGCTTCGGCCCGTTCCTTGGGTAAAAGAAAAGAGGCAAGTGAAAAAGTCCGGCTCTTTGTGCGGAAGAGATTTTGAAATTCAAGTTCGTTCCCAGCCCGTGCCGGAGGAACCAATTTTTCGACCACGCGGGCAGAAGAGACCACTCCAGGAACTCCTGCTCCAGGGTGCGTGCCGGCTCCACAAAAGTAGAGGTTATCCAATTCCTCGGACCGGTTATGAAACCGGAACCAGGCGGATTGACGGAAAATCGGGGCGATTGAAAAACCACTGCCCAAGTGCGTATTAAACCGGGTTTGAAAATCGTCAGGAGTAACGAAGAAAGAAACTTCAAGACAATCACCCAGCCCCGGAAGGAGGGTGTCCGCAAGCTGGTTTTCCACTTGGGCCCGAATTCTTTCTCCCGCTTCCTTCCAGTCGACCTTTGCCTTTTGATTGGGGACAGGGGCCAACACATAAAAGGCATCTCCTCCCTCGGGGGCCATAGACGGATCGGTGGCAGCTGGGCGGTGAAGATAAAGACTGAGATCGTCCGACAATACCTTGCGGTCATAAATTTCGCGGAGTAGTTCCTTGAAAGTATCTCCCATTAGAATGGTGTGATGCTCAACTTCGGGGTAAGAACGTGATGTCCCGAAATACCAAACAAACAAGCCCATGGAATAAGAAAGACGATTGATTCGGTTATTTGTCCATTTGCTCCGATGCTTTTCATCGATCAGGTCGCGGTAGACCTTGGGCGGGTCGGCGTCAAATACCACAAGGTCGGCTCTTCGCTCAGTCCCATCGGCGAGGCGGACTCCAAGGGCGGCTCCTTTTTCGGCCAGTACTTGCTGGACTTGGCTATTTAGCTCGAGATTGATTCCTTCTTCCTTGATCAATTGTACCAAGGCTTCCACTAATGCACCGGTTCCTCCACGGGGAAACCAAACTCCCCATTTCCTTTCGAGGTAATGAATCAGGCAATATATGGAGGTGGTATTCAGAGGATTTCCCCCAACCAATAAAGGATGGATGCTGAATGCCCGGCGGAGCCGGTCGTCCTTCAGAAACTTACTGACCAGAGAATAGACCGAGAGGTAGCTCTTAAGAGCAAGAAGTGCGGGCAATTGGCGGAGCATAACCCCAAATTGATGAAAAGGCTGGTCGGCAAGTTTCTCAAAGCCAATCCGAAAAATCCGCTTGGAAAAGGTTACCAGATTCTCATACCCTTTTCCCTCACCCGGAGAGAGACGGTTTATTTCTGCAACTGTGTCTTCCAGCGTGCCTCCGTAATTAAGTTTTTCGCCATCAGCGAATTCAAACCGATACCAGGGTTCGACGGGAAGAAATTCAACATAGTCAGATCGTTTTTTTCCAAAAAGAGAAAATAATTCGTCGAAAAGAAAGGGAGCTGTGATCACGGTTGGACCACCATCAAACTTGTAACCTCCTTCCTCGTAGACTTGAGCGCGACCACCCGCCTTCGGGTTGTTATCGAGGATTGATACGCCATAGCCAAGACGACGCAGACGTAGAGCCATGGCAAGCCCACCAAAGCCGGCGCCGATGACTAAAGCATCCTTTGACTTCACCTATGGACTATTGTCGAACAAGGTCCAACAATGGATGCTTCGTAAGGCAATTAAAAGTCACCCCGCAAGAGGAACTTCTAACCGCGAGGACGAATAGGGTTTCAAGCGCACAAAGGGTAACAAAAGATTTTTTACCAAATTCTGGATTTGGACGGGAAAAGAAAGGGAATTTTCTAAAGAGGAATCAATCAAACCCTGCTGAAAAGATTCGATCGATGTAAACAATGTTTCCGGAGGCATTTCAGTGGATGACATCATGTGGTATAAATTAGGTCTACCATTTATTATATCCGAAGAGTGGGAACGACCAAGTTTATCTCCAAGAAAATCTGCTTGGTCGTCACGTACTTGATACGCCACTGCCAGATTAGAAAATATAGAAGACAGTGCAGTTGTTTCCTGTTTGTTCAAGGCGGAAGCCAAAGCAATGCAGCGGATAGGAAGGGCAAACAAAACGCCAGTTTTGTCTGCCGCCATCCTGGAATACCTGGAAAGAAGTTCTGAATTATCCTCCACGAAAAAGTCTAACTCATTAGCTGCACCCCGAACTGCGGAGGAAACGGTTTCGGCGAGTATCGAGACCCAGCCGTTTTTAATCGAAGGGTCTATGTCAACATGCGAGGCAATCTCGAATGCCTTGGCGATCAACAAATCACCCACGAGCAGCGCCTTGGACCGCCCGTGTTTTTTCCAAAAAGTTGCCCCTCCCCTGCGCTCGACGTCTTCATCAATGATGTCGTCGTGGATAAGGCTAGCGTTGTGGAGGAGTTCGGTAAATACGGCAATTTCAAGTAATGTGTCTTCTTTGATTTCGAATCCGCTTCCCGCTTCCAAACAAATAGTCCCCCGCACTCCCTGACCGGACCAAAAGTAGGTCTCGTCCAGAAAATCGCGAAGGATTTCGTCTTTCGAAAAGTAATGCCTGAGCCGCCCGTGCAGGCGACTCAGGCTCAAAGAAACATGGTTCATTTACGAACCTGCCGTCGAACAATAAAGCTTAGGAGTGCGAGTGTTCGCTGCTCTCGCTGTCAGAGGTAGCTGCGACCCAAATGGCCAATCCAAAAGCTGCCTTGTTCACCAAGTCGGCAAGGTTGTAGATGATGTTCAAATTAGCGGCATTCTCAGGGCTCATTGGTCCGTCGCCTTGAATGTATCCCAAGAAATAACCGAGTGGATAGATCGCCCAACCAAAAGTCACGATCGCACGGATAGTTCTGAAAGCTTGTTGAGAAGCAGGATTTCCGCTACCTTCGTTGATCTTCGCGGCGTCACCATTAAAGATTTGAAAGATGATGTAAATCCAACCGGCCATACCGATGAGAAATGCAGGATTAGCTTCCATGTATCCAGCTTCTCCCATGTATCCACCAATCAACATCACCAGTGATGCAATCAACAGTTTCCAGAAAAGTTCTGCTTTAACAACAGTAACCGCTGCAAGGATTAAGTAAAATTCAACAATTTGTAAGGGTACAGTGATCAACCAATCGATGTAACGGAATACCGTTGGACTGGTTCCAGTTTCAACCCATACTTCACGCATGTACATGTAATGCCAAAAAGCAATACCTGTGACTAGTCCGGCAACAGAAAGTGAGGTTTTCCATTTTCCTTTGACGCGGTCGCGTTCGATAAAGAAGAAGACGGTGGCTGCAAGCATCATGGCTGTAGCAAGCCAAAAGCTAATTCCGACAAAATCGTTAGGATCTAAAGATCCATCATAGACGATTTCAGCAGCGGCGGCTTCTTCGGCGTGGTCATCTCCGAATGCAAAGATCGGAGAAAGCATTAGTGTAATAATCAGTAGTATTTTTGGTATCATTTTCACGGCAGTTTCTATTCTGTGGTTATCATTAGACCAATGAGTCGTCGCAAGTGAGTGGACATGTAATCATTGGTTGGTGAAAGTAAAAATCGATGATGGTGATTGCTTAAATAAATTTGAACTCCGAATTATAAATGCAGAGTGGATGGGCTAGGATCAATATGTTCGTACATTGTCGAAAAAAATCAATTACTTTTAACTCTTGTTTCGGTTTTGCACCCGATTGTCAAAAAATAAAATCACTATGATTACTAAACATTCAACTATTATGAGGTTTTGCGTGTGAGAATTCAACATTCTTTATTCAAATCTCAGTAAACGCAAAAGGTCATGAAATTATTATAAAATTTTTCATAAAAACATGATATACAATTTATTATAAAATAATTTTATGCCGAACTGTAAAAACTATTAAAATTCTTCTTTGAGCCCTTTTAGGTTAATGAAAAAAAATTTGCTCAAAATTAACCTTTCATGATGCTTTGACTAACGAACTAAATTCTTCCTCAATTTCAAATTGAGCACATTCAAATTAGTTGTGAAATAAAGTAATTTCGAAATTTAAAAAGGTTAGTTTAATCTTGCCCCAAGGCCTCCTCCGTATCCGGCCAGTTCCAAGTAGGCATTTCCAATGCGGCTGCCTTCTTCATTTAGTACTTCGCAAGCTCCTTCCCAATAAGCATTATCGCTACGATTTCCGAAAAATTCCTGATTATTGAGAAGAGGACGCAAACGATAGATAAGAATTCCCCGATGCGGATGTCTTGCTTGAATGGTGACCGAAGTCGGAAATCTAAGTTTTGTTTTCGGACTCACCCAAACCTTATCAGCCGACCAGGAAAAATCATCCGCATATACTTTAGTTGTCTCCCCTTGCGGATTGATCCAGTAAACTGCAGACCATCGGTCGCTCCCTCCATCCTCTTTCCTCAAGCGATAGGCCTTTACCTCGGTACCATCGTCTAATTGCATACAAGTCCAGTCCCACCCGGCCAAGCCCTTACCTAACTGACTGGAAGAAATTTCATGATCCATCCATGCCAAGCCCTTCACCGGGATATCTTTGCCCATGTATTTAAGATTTCCGTTCACCTGTAGGCGGGTATAGGTCCAGTACCAGCTGACCGATGCGGGTTCATCTCCTTTTCGGCTCAATCCACGCTCACCAAAACGTACCAATGGTTTCTTTGGACGAAGCTCAAGTTCCAAACTTCCTCCGTTGGGTAATTGGGCAGAGACTCGATGTCCATTCTCTCCTTCGAGCAAGCTGGCTTCGATACCAGCTACCTTTAAAGAAAGTGTTTCGGTGGAAATTTTTCCCTGCCATCCTTCGCGCATCACCCGTTCGGTGTGCAGATATTTTTCGTTGTTTAAGTCGCTCAGCGCAGAGTGAGCGAGGTAAAGTTGACGATCCCCAAATGAGCCCGAATTATTTTCGCCGGACTCACCGGCTTCACCAGCGACCCTAAAAACAGTGGCTTGAAATCCAAACTTCCGTTGGTCTTCCACTGCTTGTAAATGCCCGATCCAATACCACCACTCCAAACCATAGTCACGGTGAGCCCCGTGGTCGCGGGGAAATACCGGTTGATAATCCGGACTTGGGACCAGGTAACCCTTAGCCGAATGTTCCGGAGGGCGGATCCATTCACCTTCAGCGGTGAGAGCGAGGAGAAAGAAAGTGGATACTAAAAATTTCATCTTCTCCGAAAGTTCCAATAAGCGGCAGAAACAAGACCGGAAAAAAATCCGACTCCCACTAAAAGTAATCCAAAAAGGAAAAATTTTCCGAGGGGAATATTCCACAACAGAGTCCATCCGAAGGACTGTACATTAATCACGAAAACTAAAAGCCAGCCCATTGCCAATCCGGTGAGTGAACCGCTGACCCATGCAGCCAATCCAATGCCTGCGCCTTCGAGGCTGGCTGACAATAGAAATTGACGAGTTGAAAATCCCAGTTGGCGCAGGGTTTGCCAGGTCCGTGCGGATTCGTCGAAAATCGAAAGCAGACCAAGCAGAAGTCCGGCAAAGGCAACGGCAAGACCAATTAGACTCAAAGCATCAGTCGCCTTGAAGGTTTGCTCAAAAATTCCAAGTGCCACCTCACGAAGTTCCTGACCATTCCGAACATCGAGTCCCGGAAATGCCAGACGCATTTTATCCCTGACTTTATTAATTGTTGACTTTTCATCGAGGTAGAGACTGGCATTAACCGGTCGACGGGACCCGGTCCATGATTTCCATGTCTCCACATCGATCGCGGCGGTTCCAAATTCATTTCCGTAGTCCGAAAAAATTCCAAATGGGGAGATTAATTTTTTTCCAACCGGTAATTCCAGCTCGATTGCTCCGCCCTCCAATAAGTCAAATCTTCTTGCAAATGCTTCGCTAACCAACGCTGGTTCTGCCCCGCCCAACGGATCAAGAGATCCTGGGGGCTTGAGCCAGATCTGTCGAACACGGTCAGTCCAGGCAGTAAGGTCAACTCCCGCGAGCACGGTA